>CAIYUY010000110.1 GCA_903929485.1 uncultured Desulfuromonadales bacterium | reverse complement strand
GTACGGCGGATCGGGGTCAATGACTTCGGGCACAACTGCCACAAACTCCGCCACACAAATTGACGCCGTGAACCTTCCCGGCTGGTATCAGATCACCTTGACCGCCACCGAGACCAACACCATCGGCGACCTGATAATCAGGGCCACCGCGACCGGTGCGGACCAGACCGACCGGCTCTGTGTGGTTGAGAGTGCCGATATAACAGACATGGACGGCGAGATAGACGCAGTATTGACGGCATTGTCCGCGATACCCACGGCTCCGCTGCTCAGCTCGGATACACGTCTGGGTAATCTGGACGCGGCTATTTCCTCCCGGTTGCCGACGGCGGGATATGTGGCTCCACCGGCGACGGTAGTGCTGGCGTCCAGTCAACCCAACTACGCACCGGCGAAAGCGAGCGATGCCATGACACTGACCTCTGCCTATGATCCCGCTAAGACGGCGATAGATGACGCCGGTATCGCCGCCGCGGTCTGGGATACCAGCGCGACGGCCCACACTACCATCGGATCTTTCGGCTATTATCTGAAACGGATCTTTGGGTGGATGTTCTGGCGCAAGGATGTCACGGCGTCACAAATCAAAACCTATGACGCCGATAACAGCGCCCTGCTTGGTACTCAGACCATCACCGGCGACGGAACCACTACCAGCTCCGTGAGCAAATCAGTATGAGCACCCTGAGCATCGCCACGGCGGGGTTATTGTCCCCGGCGGGCAGCGGCGGCGGTACGATCCTCCCTACGACTCCGGGGCGCAAGCCGTGGGGGCTTTTACCGGAATCAACCCTGGTAGCGATGCTCACTACTCGCGCCAAGGCGGGGGGGACCCTGCGCACCGTCTTGATTAACGGCGCTCACACCATTCCGGCCGATTTCCGGATGGCCGCCGACAACCCCGTTAACTTTGGCATGGAGTTAAGCTCCAGCAAACCGACCTGTATCGTCACCTCCGGCCAGTTCTGCGGCCTGGGGATCACCACCGGAACCGTGCTCCAAACCGACGGGCGCACCTACTACGTTATCGCCGACGATCCCCTTCCCTCGGGATTTTGCCGGTTGACCCTCAGCGAGGATAATCCGTTATGAGCCTGTCAGTGCGAAGACAACTTCGTGACGCCACCGTCGCCTGTCTGCAAAACGCCGGTATCGTCGGTATCAACACGGTTTCGGCCTGGCGGCAAGTACAGTACTCACCGGAAGATCTTCCGGCGCTCCTGGTCACCGACGCCGATGCTTCCATCACCACCATAACCAACGCGATGAGCGAGCACGACCTTTCCCTGGAGATTACCGTCATGACCTGCGGCTCTCCCCGCATGGACGACGCCACCGAGATAGCGGCTGCGGTACTGGCGGCCATGGGGGCCGATCCCTACTTCGGAGGGCTCGCCACCTGGAGCGAACCGAGAGGAACGACCATCAATGGGGAAGTTGTGGGCAATGCAGTCGCCTTTTTGCAAATCACACTCAACGTAAAATATCGCACTCCCCTCTGGAAAATGTAAAAGGAGAATATCATGCAGGCACAAGGGACCCGTTCCACCATCGGCATCCAGCAGGAAACTACTTACGGGGTCACCCCCAGCGGTGACGCCGCCAATACCCCCACCGCCACGGCCTCGCTGCAAAAAGTCTATTTCGAGACCGAGAGCATTGCGGCCAGTCGTGAACTGCTCACCTCCAAATCCATCAGCGGCACCCGTAACCCCGTGGCGCCTATTCAGGGGAACATCGATGTTTCCGGCGGGCTCACCCTGGAGCTGCAGGCGTACCTGGCCACGCTGTTTTACGCCGCGGGGGGTTCGGTACAGACCACCGTAACCGGGGCCGGAACCGGGGAAGTGCTGGGGACAGCCCTGACCACTCCCACCGGGGTTATCGACCCTCTCAACCTGACTCTGACGATCACCGCCACGACCCATGGTATCGTGGTGGGCGACGTGCTCTTTCTCGGTACCGGTAACACCCCCACGGTTTTGAACAGTATCTATTGCCGCTGCATCAAGGTCGTCTCCGCCAACGTCTTTGTGGTACGAGTCCCCCAGGGGATCACCGGCGTCGCCACCCTGGGCGCCGCCCTCAAGAAGGTGACGACTCCGGCCACCACCGGTTATACCCATGTCATAAAATTCGGCAATATCCTCCCCTCCTACACCATCGAGCAAGGGTTCACCGATATCGCCGAATACTTCCTGTACAACGGCATGAAGGTCAACAAGCTGGCGCTGAACATGGCCCCTGTCGGATTTCAGAAATTGACCCTGGACTTTTCCGGCAAGAAAGAAACGGTGGGTACGTCCGCTTATGCCGCGCCATCCGATCCCAGCGGAGTGGGGAAGGCGGCGTTTTCCGGCTTTCAGGGGACACTCATCGAGGGCGCCACCGACGCCACCGGAACCGGAGGCAACATCCTGGCGGTCATCACCAAGTGCGACCTGTCGCTGGACAATGCACTGGACACGGGGATCTACACTCTGGGCGGAGCGGGTTCCCGTGGCGCACTCCCCGAAGGGCTGGTAAAGCTCAGCGGCACCTTGGAAGCGCTCTTTCAGGACAGCGACGATGGAACAACCTTCAACTCCCTGGGGCTGTACACCAAGGCGACCGCCTTCACCAAGACGTCACTCCTCCTGAACTACACCATCGGCTCGGGAGCCGGCACGGCAAGCAATGAAACCCTAAGCATCTATATTCCCGAAGTTTACTACAAGCAGGATTCCCCCTCGGTCTCCGGACCCGGCGGGGTGCTGCTCAACCTCCCCTGGGAAGCGCACAGCAACAGCAACGCCGTCGCCACCGTCATGCAGGTCACCATCAAGAGTCCGCAACTGGCGGTCTGATCCCGCAAAAAAAGGATAACGACATGGATATTTCCAAACTTCGCAACGGGTTTCAGGTCTGGGTGGAAGGTTTCGCGGGTGACAGCGCCACGAGGATCCTTGTCCGGCATATCAATCAAGACGAGTTCGAAATCATCGTCAAGGGCGCCACGGAGCATACCATCGACCTGAAAAATCATCAGCGGGTTGGGCGCTTGAACGAAGACAAATACCACGAACTGCTGGTGGATGCTGCGGTGGTCGACTGGGAAGGGTTCAGCGACAGCGGTGCCCCGTTCCCCTGCACCCCGGAAAACCGGCGCTGGCTGATGAAGGTCAGTACTGATTTCAGGAGCATGGTCAAGGATGTCCCCTTGACGCTGGAAAAGGCCCTGGCGTTGGAAAAGGATGACCAGATAAAAAACTGACAGCGGTGACCCGGTGGCAACTAAAACATGCCGACCGGATCACCGCGTATCTCAGATACCAGGAGCTAACCGGACAAGCATCCGACGAGATGACCAAGGCCCCCCGGGCGACGTCGTTGACCGCTCGGACCCTTGGCTTATACGGCCGCTTGAAACTACTGGCGGAGCTCAACATCGGGCCGTATATCCTCCAGTCGGCAAGCGCCACCCCTGACGATCTGGAGCGGTTGGCGGTGATAGAAACCGAAATCCGAAGATTCCGCAGTGAGCAGAGGTAACCCCATGGCCACAGACGTAAATATGATTATCAGCGCCGTGGATAAGGCATCTTCGGTGTTTACCAGTATCGAGAGCACCGCCAAGGGTTTCGCTACACGGGTGGAAAGCAGCTTTGCCCCCGTCAATAAGGCCATGGCGGCCTTCACCTCGGTGATGGGACTAGCTGCCGGCGGGGCTGCCATCAAGAGTCTCATCAGCTCATCCATGGAATGGACCGGCGAGGCGGCCAAACTCTCCGGCGCTCTCGGCATGACCACCGAAAAGGCGAGTATCTTTAATACCGCCATGCGGATGACCGGCGTTGATTCTGATGTGGCCATCAGCGCCGGGATGCGCTTGGCCAAGACCCTGGACACGAACGAGGCCGCGTTCACCAATCTTGGCGTCAAGACCCGCGATGTTAACGGCAACCTCCGGAGCACCCCAGATATCATGGCCGATGTCAATATGGCTCTGGGCGGGCTGCACTCCGGAACCGAACGCAACACCGCCGCCATGGACATTTATGGCCGGAGCTGGTCGGAAGTCCGGCAGTTGTTGAAATTAACGCCACAGGTGATGCAAGAAGCCGAAGCGGAAGCCCGCAAGCTGGGGCTGATCGTCGGGCCTGAAGGGGCGGAACGGGCAAAGCAGTACAAGAAGGAGATGGCGCTGGTAGGTCTGGCCGGTGACAGCGTCAAGATTGCCCTGGGGGAGCAACTCCTACCGGTAATGATGGACGTCGCCAAGTTCATGGCCTCTGGTGGTCCCGAGTCGGCCAAGATTTTCGGGAGGGCATTCGAAGGTGTAGCGAAGATAGTCATGACTGCAGGAAAAGGTATTGGATTACTTGGTTCAATAGCCTATGACACGTTAACGAATGATAAATATACAGACAAAGACACGATTGATCGTTTTAAAGATTTTGGCAACGAGATGACCACGTATTGGACGACCTGGGGTAAATCGGCCGAAGATTACAAGGTCAAGGCTGCCGAAGCGGCAAAAACTCCTGTCGCTCCTGATCTCGTACTTCCCGACAACTCCAAACTGATAAAATCTCTGCAGGAAAGTCTCACCCACTATCAGAAGTACTATACCGACTTGGTGAATAGTTCCAGGTCCGCCGCGGAGGCGATCAAAAAAGATCAGGCGGAATTGCTGGGTATCCGGCAAAAAACTTCCGATCTTACCCTCTCCCTGCAACAGCAACTGATGACCCCCACGGAAAAGTATTATTCCACCATCTCCGACCTGGAAGCCAAGCAAAAAGCCGCCATGGCCATGTCCGGAGACGAGAAGATCAAGGCCCTGGGGCAGCTGCAACAATCATGGTCCGCCATGTCCACCGAGGTGAAGGACGGCAACGACACCATTATCAACAAGGAAGATGCCGTCTATCAGGCAATGTTCAAAGTCCGGACTCTCGGCAAGGATATGGAAACCGAGAAGATTAACCAGATTGCCACGGAACAAGAGGCCGCCAACCAACTCGCCACCGAAGCGGAACGGGTGAAAGGACTGATGCAGGGGCTGCAGGAGAAAATAACCTCCCTGGACGGCACAGTGAAAGGGCTCAACTGGCAGGTGAGTTTACAGGATAACGCCACCCCGGTATTGAACAACATCAAGCAGCTCCTTGACAGCATCCATTCAAAAACCGTGTCCATCGGCGCGGAATATAGCGCCGGTGGAGGTCCCGGCGGCCCGAGCACATCAGACATCAGTGGCGCCCTGGCCGGGGGCGGTCCCGCTTATGCCGGTCAACGGTATCTGGTGGGAGAAAAGGGGCCCGAAATCCTCACCATGGGCGCAACCGGCGGCACGGTCACCCCGAACAGCGCCTTGGGCGGAGTGACCTTCAGCGGAGGCATCACCATCAACACGGCGGCCACCGATGCTAAAGGGATTGCCAGGGCTATCCTGCCTGAGATTCAACAACTGATATCAAGGTATAGCTGATGCGGCCTATTCGATTCATACGCGACTGGCTGTACGGTAACAGCATTTCTGCCAATGATAACTGGGTAGAGGTGCAGGCGTTGAACCTATCCGCCGTAAATTTGGCGTTCGGTTGCGCAGTCAGTTCGTCTCTCTCCGGCAGTGGCAATCAGTCAGTGTTGACCAACGGATCCACGGTGTCAACGGAACAATTTTATATTACCGGACCACTCCCCCCGCAGTGGATCATGGTGGATCTGGGCTCAATCCGGACTGATATTGCCATTATTTCAGTTTGGCACTACTACACCGATAGCCGAACGTATCACGGCACGAAAACCGAGGTCTCTCCGGATGGGGTTACTTGGTTTACGTTGTTTAATTCCGCTTCGTCCGGCGAGTACCCAGAGACCGCAACGGGCCATACCGTGCCGGTAACTTACTCCGGATTTGCTCTAGTTTGTGGTGCCAGCTACTTCGAACCGTCTCTCAATCCGGTGCCGGCGCAAGCCACCCCCGCCCATTATCACGCAGCCACCGTAACCGCTGGTGGGGTGGCTTATCATTTCCCCGACAGCCTTGTCGAAACTCTTGTCACGTATACATGGCCGGCTCTTCCGGAACTCGACCGCGCGGCTCTGGACACCTTCTTTCTTGGCTCCGCCGTGGGCACGGTTAACCCGATACTCGTCTATGACCCGTACTTGGCGGTACTTAACAACCATGATGCGTATCCTGGAGAATTCGCCTCGCCCGAATACGCCTGCAGCGAAGTGTCTGCCGGTATTTTTGAGATATCATTTCAAGTTAGGCTGATAATCGTATGATCACTATAACCACGATCAGGGGAACGTCCGGCATAGCCGTGGACCCGGTACTTCCACTGTCCCGTGGCCGTAAATTATCCATGCCGTCGGGGGCCGACTCTTCCGGTATCCGGTACATAGATAACAGATCCGCCGTGCAAACTCGATCGTTTCAGGCAACGCTCCCCGTGGTAGAAATGACTGAACTTATAGCGTTGCGCACGGCCCTTTCCGGTGGTCCCGCCAATATTGTGACCTGGATATGCAGCGCCGAAGGCTACAGCCGCTCGCTACGGCTCGAATCGTGGGGGTACCTGCCCCTCTACCCCGGAAAGTACCGGGTAACCATCAATGCTACCGAGCTACTGTAAAGGAGCCGCCATGTGGACCATAGACGCCCGTTGTTCCAGCTGCGCAGATAAACTTATCTGCGAGGACCGAAAGAAACTGTTCACCGAGCTCTCCCCCGTGGTGAACTCCCTGAATATGGACGAGCAGTTCCAGGCGTCCCCCGGGGATGGGATTATTATCCTGGCGTGTCAATCCTTCACCGTCACTCCGCAACCGTGAGATCATTCACGACTGCATACGCGGTGGAAGTGGAGAAAAAGCGCGGCGCTCAACCGCTCTGGATACTCTCTCTCGTATCGGGAGGGTCCACCTATTATCTGGCCGACGTGGCGGTCACCATCACCGGCTGGAAGGCGCAACCGGTCACGACTCTGGCGTGGATTTCCGAGTGGGGGGAACTGAATGAGCAAATGTCCGGCGACCTGAATGAGATCCGTGTCGCTGATTTTTCCGCAACCTGTCTGGTTGACCCGGAGGCAGTCACGGATATTAACGACCTGGTGCTCAACGACATCGAAACCGGACCCGCTAAGTTGTGGCTATGGTTCCGCAATCTGAACCCCATCACCGACCCCCCGTACTGCATCTTTACGGGGCATGTGAAGGATTGCAGCGGTGACGCCTATGCGGTGCGGCTTGACCTGGAGGACGACACGTTCCGACTATTCGGCAACCTGGGCGCCGTGGCCGGTCAAGCCCAGTTCCCCGCCATTGACACAGATGATGTGGGCAAACTGCTCCCCATCGTGTACGGATCCGTTGAAAAATTGCCCTGCATCAATATCGTCAGTGGCGCTCTCACCTCCCTGACGGCGGATATCACCGCCGCGACAACGACACTGCCGGTAACTGACGGGCTGCAATTCCATGCCGGAGACTCAATCCAGATTGACGCCGAAATAATGACGGTATCGACCGTCGCCGCTTCGACCTTGACGGTGGTACGTGGCCAGGGTCTGACGGCGGCTGTCACTCACCAGGCCAGCGCAGTGGTCTGGGAAAGAGTCACCGCATTTGTGTACTTGGTGGCGGACCACCCGGTCAACAGCATTGATACCGTGTATGGGGTAGTGGACAAGCAGCTCATGGACGTAACCGCTTATTGCACCAAATACACCGGCCAGTCAGGCCAGCAGTTGCCCCCCTATGGAGCACGGGCCGTAGTGACTATAGCGGGACTCATTGTCACTCCTCAGGCGGTAGCACTCACGGGTTATACCGGCGGAACTATCGCTCTCTCCGGGGCGGTGGCTTTGGTGGGGAGCATTGACGGAGGTACCGCTGATGCACTAACCGGTAACATACAAGATTATGGCGTAACTACCGGGAGTCATGCTCATTCCGCACCTAACATTGTAAGTCAATCCGCCACTAATGTTGGCGGTGTACCCGCTAACTCTACCTGGACGGCTTTTTTTTCTCCGTTCGTTGGCACGGTCACGTCCTGCACTGTCTCGGTTGCGATCTACTCAACCATGGGGACTGCTACTGTATATATTAACGGTATGGCTTATTCCGTTCCCACAACTCCGCCTACCACGTTTACTTTGTCGGCATACTCCCTTCTTAATCTGGTAGTACAGACAGCAGGAATCACCGTGGTGGTTAGTGGAGCCGTCAGAAATATTACAACTCCAGTAGTTAGCGATGCAAGTGCCGCAACCGGAGTATCCAAGACGGCGGCTAACAATGGCAGCCTGACTGTCCTGGCAGGTTCCGCAGCCTCTAACGGTACACTGGGGACTAGCGGCGGTTATACGCTGGCCAACTCGCTAACGGTCGGGATTGCCGGTAACTCTGTAGCTAATACCCTGGTGGGTACGCAACTCCTGGCCGACGTCACCGGGGTTTACAGCACTCCCGTGGATGTAGTCTCCAATCTCCTGAATTATGCCGGTTTCGGGTCGGCTACCGTGCAAGGGACCATGCCCGCCGGATTCAGTATCAACGGCGCCATCACCACCCAGGGGCGGCTTATCGACTGGCTGGACACCATCGCCTTTCAATGCCGCTGTTTTTTTCGCATGATCAACGGCGCGGCATGTCTGTATGTGAGGCCAACCACCCTGATCAGTGCTGCCACCATCTCGGCCGTAGCCGTGGAGAGCGGAAAATCACTCCTGTCGTGGAAGCGTGCGCCTCTCACCCAGATAATCAACGCCATCACGGCCAGATACCTGCGGGATTGGTCCAACAGCAGCGCGGAACCCTACGGCGCCACCAGCTCCGCCAACAGTGCGCCATCCATCACCCGCTACGGGACCCAAACCAAAGACAACCTCTTTAAATGGGACTTTGTCGGAAATCAAACCATGGCCGACACTCTCGTGGCGTTTTACCTGACCACGTATGCCACGCGCCGTACCTACGTATACTTGGTGGTCTATCGCGACAAGCTCGCAATCTCATTCGGGGATATTGTGACCTTGCCTGATACCAGGGTGGGTATTGTGGTCAGTTGCGGAATTCAGCCGGGGAGTATCGACGTCGTGGACAAGATCAAGTTAACGGTAATGGTTTAAACATGGATCAAGATAGATGGAATTTATTGCACGCTGACGTGGTCCGGCTGGTGGAGAAAAACAGCAATCTCACCGCTTGGTCTCGCGCTATTGTCATGTATGTGGTGCCGGCGTTAATCGGATATCTTGTTTATGACCATCAAGAGCTGGCAAAAACGGAACTGGAAATTGTACGGATTAATTCCAAGGTGAACAACATGGATGCAAACGGCACACAGTTTGTCACCACGCGAGCGGTACGTCACCATAGTCAAGAGGGCTGCCATTTCAACACCATCAAGGGGAGTAAAAAATGAAACCTGCCTGGATGCATATCGCCGAGGGAGAGATCGGACAGCACGAAATAACCGGGGGGGAAAACCCGCGCATCATCGAGTACGACGCCGCCACGACTCTGGCGGCCAAAACGGATGAAGTACCTTGGTGCAGCAGTTTTGTGAATTGGGTCATGTCTAGGGCCGCCATAACCGGCACCAGGAGCGCCGCCGCCAAATCTTGGCTCTCCTGGGGAATCGGTCTCACCGTCCCCTCCCTGGGTTGCATCTGCGTACTGCGAGATGTGCGTCAGCCGCCGGGACACGGCTATCATGTGGCCTTTTGGCAGGGTGAGAGCGAAGGTCGTTCCATTCTGCTGGGGGGTAATCAGTCCGATAGTGTCAAGATTTCCACGTTCGGTTTGGAAACGTTTCAGGTGCAGGGGTACCGATTGCCGGGATAAAACAAAAAAGGAGGTTTTAAATGGGGAATGGGATGAAGTGTTTACTGGCTATCATCGGCATACTGATTAGCGGAGCAGTGGTTTACGTTTACTACGCAGGGGAGGTTATCAAGTGAGTATTTTTAGTAAAATAATCGTAGTTTCGTTCATCCTGGCGGGGATGATCACGGCGGTGGCCTTCGGGGGAGATCCGGCGGCATCCCTGGTAGTCGCCTCGTCTGCTCCCGTGACAAATTCGTTATCCGCCATGCTCCAGGCCACCATTTTCCCGGTGTTGAGCGCTTTCCTCATGGGGGTGGTAACGATTTTCCTTACCAAATTGGGAAACAAGTTCGGCGTGGACGCGCTCACCCAGAAAAATAACATTTTGGAAAGATTGGCGTTTCAGGGGGTCACGTTGGCTGAGGAAAAGGCGGCTCAATATGTGGGATCAAAGTCAGCATTAACCGGAAATCAGAAGATCGATATCGCCATCGGTCATATCCTTTCCTTTGCCCCCAAAATATCACCGACTCAGGCGCAGTCGCTGGTGGAGTCAACCCTGGCGCGGATAGGCGGTGCGGGTGCTACGGGGTCAACGGTGTACAGTCTGAGCCCGGCCTCGGTGATACTGCCGGCTGTCGTCGCTCCGGATCAGCCGGACGCATGACCGCCTCCATCCTCTCTCTTGTCGCCTTCCTGCTCCCCTTGTTGATTCAGGGGCTACAGGCATGGTCAACCCAACGCCACGGAGGCAACAGTGATGTTAATATCCAGACGTATCGCAAGTCGCTTGCCAAAAATAATGTTATTGCTCTTGGCCTGTCTGATGCTGACCAACATGACCGCGTGCTCTCCGCGCTACGTGGCCGTCAACGGTGACGAG
The DNA here is from genome assembly GCA_903929485.1 of uncultured Desulfuromonadales bacterium. GTDB lineage: Bacteria > Desulfobacterota > Desulfuromonadia > Geobacterales > CAIOGM01 > CAIOGM01. The sequence continues at coordinate 20,841 of CAIYUY010000110.1, read as the reverse complement.
TTGATCCAGGTCAAAAAGGGGGAATTGGATCAACTACACCAAGATAATGAACTGCTGATCAAAGGGTTACAGGAGTGCCAAAGCAAATAAACCCTCAGGCGGCAGTTCCGGCATAATGACCACCATCAACAAGTGTTGACGGGTTGTTGACGGTAACGGAATGTAGAGAACTGCATAAAACTGTAACTGTTTGATTTTATTGACATGCAAAGTGGTCCCAAATGCAACAAAAAACCGGCCCAAGAGCCGGTTTTTTGTTGGTAACTACCTGATTTAATTGGTACGCCCGGACCGATTCGAACGGCCGACACCCAGGTTCGAAGCCTGGTGCTCTATCCAGCTGAGCTACGGGCGCAAAAATATGACTACCGGTCCATGGCTCCTGACTCGTTCATTATTTCGCTTCCCAAAAAATAAATATCCTCCGGTTTCCAGTCGTTGTCTCTAAGCATATCCACGAGCAACACCGCCAGAATGGAAGGACTGCGTCTTCTGACATAACTATCCATTTTCTCCGCGGCTCTGTCGTCCAGTAGCGTCAGGTTCCCCATATCCGCCTCCACGGCTTAATTGAGACACTATACCAGATAACAGGAGCAGAGTGCAGAAGAAAATATCGTTTTTTGCATAAGATCTGCTGCATGAGGAAAAAATGTTATCGCACAAGCTTGGAGAGCTTCTTGAATTCCTCGGTCCCTGCTCTTTTGAGTAGTTGAAAGACGACCGTCTCGGTGGAAGTGATGACGGCTCCCGCCGCGCCCATGACGTCAAGACCGGTTAACCAGTTTTTCTCATGACGACTCATCACCGCATCCCTGACCACATGAACGACAAAGCCGGCTTCCAGGAGTTCCAGCGCCGTCTGCAGCACACAAACATGGGTCTCCATGCCGGTGAGAATAATCTGCGTACGACCGGTGGCCTTGAGCGCCTCAACAAATTTCACGTCCCCGCAACAACTGAAGGTTATCTTCTCCAATGCTGCGGTGGGAAACTGACTCTTCACTGCTTCAATGGTCTCGCCGAGACCTCGTACATACTGCTCGGTGGCGATGACCGGAAGGCTCAACTCTCGCGCAGACTCCATGAGAATGGAGCTATTGGCAATCAGCATCGACAGGACTTCCGGCTCCATGGCCCGGCAAAGCTTCTCCTGAACGTCAATGACTATGAGAACGGCATTATTCCTGTCGAGAAAATAGGTATCATTGATTCCCATGTAAAACTCCTATTCTTTTTTGACCTCTATTCCAAGTTCCTGAATTTTCTTCCGTAGCGTGTTTCGGTTAATCCCAAGAATATCAGCGGCCTTCACCTGATTGGATCGGGTCTTTTCTAAAACAAAGCTGATGAGCGGTCGCTCTACCTGCTGAAGAACGACGCTGTAGATATCACCGGTCTCCATCCTGTCCATGTGGGCGAAACACTCACGAAGTTTCATGTCGACCAGAGATTCCAGTGAACGTTCCTCCACGGCGGTGACTGTGACAATGCGCGGAGCCGTAAGCGTGGGAAAATCCGCCTCGGTGAGGAGAGGATCGGGGCAGAGGATAACGGCTCGCTTGATGGTGTTCTCCAACTCCCGAATGTTCCCCGGCCAAGCATGCTTGGACAGGAGTCGCAGAGTCTCGGAAGAACATCTCCTGAGGGGAAGATCCAGCTCGGCGCAGCTTTTCTTAAGAAAATAATCAACAAGGAGCGGGATATCCTCTCTCCGCTCCCGAAGGGGCGCCAAGTGAATGGGAACCACGTTGAGACGGTAAAAAAGATCTTCACGAAACAATTTGTCCCGAACCCGCTCCTCCAGATTCTGGTTGGTGGCGGCGATGATCCGGACATCCACCGGAATGTTCTGATTACCACCGGTACGAGTGACCTCTTTTTCCTGAAGGACCCGGAGTATCTTTGACTGAAGGTCAAGAGGCATATCCCCGATCTCGTCCAGAAAGATGCTCCCCCCGTTGGCTTGCTCGAACTTGCCGACTTTCCGCTCCACGGCGCCGGTAAAAGCCCCCTTCTCGACACCGAAAAGTTCGCTTTCCAGCAGATCCTTGGGGATAGCTGCACAGTTGATGGCCACGAAAGGCTTTCCGATTCGCCGAGAGTTAAAGTGAATGGCCCGAGCCACCAGTTCTTTCCCGGTTCCGGACTCCCCCTCCACCAACACGGTGATGTCGCTGGGCGCCACCTTGCCGATGGTCTTGTAAACCTCGCGCATGACCGTGGAATTGCCTATGATGTTCTTTTCCAGCTGGTAGCGATCCTTCAGCTCCTCCTTGAGGATAGTCACCTGGGTCGTCATCTCCCTGGCCCTGTTTACCTTTTCGATGATGGCGTCGATGACGTCCAGGTCGAATGGCTTGGTGATGTAGTCGTAGGCTCCCCGCTTCATCGCCTCCACGGCATTTTTCATGCTCGCCTCGGCGGTCATGATCACCACCAGCAGATCCTGGCGCAACTCCCGAACCCGGTCCAAGAGCTCCAGTCCGGTGATCCCCGGCATTTTGATATCGATGATCGCCATCTCGTAGGGGTTTTCCTTAAGAAGACGCAGGGCCTCTGATCCGTCGCGGGCCAGATCCACACTGAATCCTTTCTTCCGCAGGGCCTTGGAAAGGACCCAACGCATGCTTTCTTCGTCGTCAGCCACCAGAATACGGTTTATCGGCATTGTAAACCTCAGGTTAAGGTAAAGGTAAAGGTATGAGTTAAGATTTTCTCTACCTTAACCCATACCTCTACCTGTTATTGCACCAGCGGAAGCATGACCGTGAAGGTGGTCCCCTTTCCGGGGGTAGACTGAACTTTCAGAATACCCCGGTGCTCCGACACAATTTTCTGACAGATGGCAAGGCCCAGTCCCGTGCCGGTAGCCTTGGTGGTAAAAAAGGGGGTAAAAAGCTGCTCTTGATGCTCCTTGGGAATGCCCGGCCCATCATCGGAGATATTCACGGCCACCATCCGGGTACGACGCGCCCCCTGCTGGGTCATCCGGTAATCGGCGTGGACCCGCGTCACAATCCGGATAACTCCTACCTCCCCCACCGCTTCCATGGCGTTCTTGATCAGGTTGAGAAACAACTGAGTCAGAAGCTCCTCGTCGGCAAGAAAAGGGGGGATACTCGGATCGAACTGCTGCTGAATGGCCACCATCCGGTCGTCTGCCGTCCGGCGCTGAAGCGTGCAGAGGTCACCGATGATCCTGTGGAGGTTTACGGCTTCCGGTTGGAGTTTACGAGGTGAAGTCAGCGCCAGGAGTTCCTCCACAATCCGGTTGACCCGGGAGACCTCCTTGAGCATGATCCGGGTATACTCACGCATCTCGCTACCATCGGAAAGTTCCCGATCCAAAAGTTGCGCTGCTCCCCTGATCCCTCCCAGAGGATTCTTTATTTCATGGGCCAGCCCCGCAGCCAGGGTTCCCAGCGTCGAAAGACGATCAGTCTGTCGAACCGCTCGTTCCAATTCCCGCACATTGGTCAGATCCCGCAGGATGAGAATTACCCCTATCCTCTCGCCGCTTCCCACTATAAGCGGTGAGGTGGCGGCGCTGACCGGGGTGGGATGGTCACCGGTCATGAGCAGCACGTTTTCGTAGTCGGAGATATTCATACCGGTGGCGGCGGTACGCTCCACCATATCCACCAGGACAGGGGAGTCGCGAAACGGAAGTCGAAAGGGATGGCCCTGTACCTGACGGCGTGACATGCCGGCCAACTCCTCCGCCGCCGGGTTCATAAGAGTAACGACCCCTTCCCGATCGGTCACCAACACCCCATCCCCAACACTGTCAATGATATTAGCGTAATAGTCCCTGAGTTCGTCAGCGCTGTTCTTCACAATGTCCTTCTCCAAAAAACTGCTCCATACAGAGGATGAACCGCTCCCGGTCGTCAATCAGGTTGACCTGGGCGCGAAAAGCGGCCGCTCCGGGAAGTCCCTTGGCATACCAGGAAACATGCCTGCGCATCTCCCGCACCGCCACCGGTTCACCGGCGTTCAGAATAAATTGCTCCAAATGAAAGAGCGACACCTCCAGTCGCTCCCACCGTGTCGGCGGAGTGACTGTTTCTCCCGAGAGTAGCCGGCGGCTTTCCCGAAACAGCCAGGGGTTCCCCATTGCTCCCCGGGCAAGCATCACCCCGTCGCAACCGGTCTCCTTCAGCATAGCCACCACATTCCGTGGGGTAAAGAGATCGCCGCTGCCCAAGACCGGAATGGAAAGTAGCGACTTTACCTCGGCAATCTGCTCCCAGGCGGAGCTACCGCTAAACATCTGGGATCTGGTCCGGGGATGAAGCGTGATGGCGTCACACCCCTCTGCTTCGGCGATGCGGGCAATCTCCCGATAATTTTCCTCGCCGGCCTGCCAGCCGCTTCTGATCTTCACCGTGAGCGGCAGAGTTACCCGACGACGCACCGCCCGTATGACAGCCGCCACCTTCAGGGGCTCCCGGAGCAAGGCGCTCCCGGCGCCGTTCCCCACCACCTTCCGGACCGGACACCCCATATTAATATCCATGAGATCACCGAAAGAAGCCACCAGAGCCGCCCCTTCTCCCATGACCTCCGGTTCATCACCGAAGATCTGGATGCCAAGAGGGCGGTCATCGGAACTGCTTCGCACCAAGTCGAAGGATTTACGCCCCTCCCGCACGAGACCGTTGACACTGACCATCTCGGTGTAGCAAAGAGCCGCTCCATATCTCCGGGCAAGGAGCCGGACCGGCAGGTCGGTTATACCGGCCATGGGGGCAAGGAGAAGATTACCCGGCAGTTTCAAGGCGCCAATAACAAGGGGGCGAAGCATGGGAGGACCGATCCGGTGGGCAAGGAGAATGAACAATGCCTAAAATTTGAGCAATATTAGCACACACAGGGGAAAAGGCAAGTGGTTTTTTTTCCCATTCGATGATATACAGCCTTACATTACTTAACGGGCCACGGGTAGAAAAAAGGCCTCATACCCTGCTTTTCGAATTGCCTCGACCAGTTGAGGGGGGGTAACCTTGCGCTGGTCGTAGGTGACCGTCGCCCGGTCTGTTGGCAGATCCACCTTGACGGCAACGACACCAACCATCTTGTTCAAGGTTTTCTCGATCTCCCCGCCACACGAAGCGCAAATCATCCCCTTGATCGTAATTACCACCCGGCTCTGGGGAGCTTGAGTTGCTCCCGACACCGGCGATGAGAAGAGAGCGGTGCTGACTACCAGAAGAAGTGTTGAGAGTGCACCGATAACGTACGGCATGGAGAACACCTTTTTTTGCGGAATGGTTGACGCCACGGATTATATCGTTTTTCCCACCGTGGCGCAAGGCGTCCAGGGCAGCTATAATTATTACACAAAAAGAGCCGATCATGACGAACTCCATCATTCATTCATGAGTATCCTCCCTCGCCCATCCCGCTTCCGGCGACTCTTCCGCAAAGGCGCCGTTCCCACCATGATTCCGGACAACCGGGTCACCCTTATCCCCGATGGAGGTGAGTTTTTTACTGCGCTCATCGACGGGATCAATCGGGCGGAGAAGGTGCTTCTCCTGGAGTTCTATACTATCCGGAGCGACCTGGCCGGCGTTCTCTTTGCCCAAGCTCTGGCCGCCGCGGTCAAACGCGGAGTCAGAGTCATGCTCCTCTACGATTACATCGGCTCCTTCGAAACCTCTTCCGATTATTTCCGCAAGATTCAACAGAGCGGGGTTCTTTGTCGGGCGTTCAATCCTCTCGCTCTTCGCCGGGGGGTCGGCTGGCTGGACAGAAGAGATCACCGGAAGATGGCGCTCTTTGACGGGACGTGGGCAATGGTTGGGGGGGTCAACATCGGCAATGAATATTCCGGACATGGCGACAAGGGAAAATGGCGAGATGCAGGGGTCATAATCCAGGGACCGGCCATGACGGAACTCCGCGGACTGTTCCGGGAAACATGGGAGCACGACGGGCATCAGTTTCCCGCGGAACTGCTTCTTCCGGGAGAAGAGCCTGGACAGGGGGACGCCGGCATCGGCATCATCGGCAGCGCCCCCCATCATCTCCGTTCCGCCATCCGGCGGAGCTTCCGGTTGGCCATTGCCGGAGCCTCCTTCAATGTCCGGATCATGACCCCTTATTTCCTGCCGGGACCGCGATTGGTCAGATCCATGATCAGAGCGGCGCGGCGTGGTATCCTGGTCCGGATCATCCTCCCGGCGGTCAGTGACGTTCCCCTGGTCAGACTCCTCAGCCGAGCGTATTACCATCCCCTTCTGGTGGAAGGAATCGAAATTTATGAACGGCAACATCGGATACTTCATGCCAAGGTCATGCTCATCGACGACCACTGGAGCATCTTCGGCTCGGCAAACCTGGATCACCGAAGTTTTCTGAGAAATTACGAGCTAGGCGCCATCATTGACAGCCCGGACTTTGGTCGGCAGGTGGTGGAAATGTTCCAAGGTGACCTGGAACAGTCACGCCGAATCTCGTTGGATGAACACCAACGTCGGGGATGGCTCGTTCGATCTTTGGAGGTGATTTTCTCCCCCATAGCCCGGTTTCTGTAGTGGCGTATGGTCATACGCCCGGTTTCTGTTCGGGCGTATGGTCATACGCCCCTACTCGTACCGCAACGCTTCGATGGGATTAAGTGCCGCGGCCTTGCGGGCCGGATAGAAACCGAAGAAGACCCCCACCCCGGCGGAGAAGAGAAAGGCGATAACGATGGCATGGGTGGAGATGAGGGTGGGCCATTCCATGAGCTTTGACACAATGGTAGCACCCATGACCCCAAGCCCCATACCGATGATACCGCCACAGGTGGTGAGGAGCACCGCTTCGGTGAGAAACTGGAGCAAGATATCCCGCTGTCGAGCGCCGATGGCCAGTCTGATCCCGATCTCCCGGGTCCGCTCGGTCACTGAAACCAGCATGATATTCATTATTCCGATTCCTCCTACAACCAAGGAGATAGAGGCCACCGCCCCCAGGAGGATTGACATGACCTTGGAAGACTGTTCAGCCACTGCCAGCATCTCTGAGAGATTTCTCACCGTGAAGTCCCGCTCCCTGCTGGGGCCCATCCGGTGTCGTTGATCAAGAAGGGAAGTGATCTCTTCTTCCGCCTTGCTAAGAACATCGCCCCCCTTTGCCTGGACCATGACGGCGTTGACAGCATTGGGAAACTGGCTGCCGAAGAGTTTGCGTTGAGCGGTTCTCAGCGGCACGAAGATTACGTCGTCCTGATCCACCCCTTGGGGTGACTGTCCCTTCATCCCCAAGAGTCCCACCACCACAAAGGGAATCTTTTTAATCCGGACGATTTTACCCAAGGGGTCGCTGTCGCCGAAGAGACTCTCCGCCACGGTCTGCCCCACGAGACAGCTCTTGGCTGCCCCCTCCACGTCGGAAGGGGTGAGATTCCGGCCGCTCACCAGTGGCCAATCCCTTACCGCAAGCATGTCCGCGGAGGCGCCCATGACGATGGTGGACCAGTTCTGGTTTCCGTACACAATCTGGGCTGATCCCCGGATCGTGGGGGCCACATTCTCCACGGAAGGGCATTCCGCCTTGATGGCCTTGGCATCGTCGTAGGTAAGGCTTGGGGCGCCCCCGGCGCCGGTACGGAGTCCGCCGCTGGTGGTGGAACCGGGAATGACCAGGAGGAGGTTGCTCCCCACGCTGGCGATCTGATCGGAGATCATCTTACTGGCGCCGGCGCCGATGGCCACCATGGCGATGACCGCGGCGATGCCGATGATGATCCCCAGCATGGTAAGAAGCGACCGCATCTTATTAACCCTCAGCGCCCGGAGAGCAATGAGGAAGCTCTGCAGAAAAGTGGTCATGGAATAGTCCCTCGCACCATAGTCGGCACGACAGGTGAGGCATTGACGGCATCAGCCACAATCAGGCCATCCCGGAAAACCAGCTGACGACCGGCATAGGCAGCCACATCCTGTTCGTGAGTTACCATGATGATGGTTATCCCCTGACGGTTCAACTCCTGGAAGAGCATCATGATCTCCACCGAAGTCGTGGAGTCAAGATTGCCGGTGGGCTCGTCGGCCAGGATGATAGCCGGTTCGTTCACCAAAGCCCGGGCAATGGCAACCCGCTGCTGCTGCCCTCCGGAGAGCTGATTGCTGTAATGATCTTCGCGACCGAATAACCCCACCTGCCCGAGGGCGGCAAGAGCCTTGGCCCGCCGGGTAGCCGCGGGAACCCGTGCGTAAACCAGCGGCAACTCCACATTTTCACGAGCCGTGGTGCGCGCCAGGAGATTGAACCCCTGGAAGACAAAGCCGAGCTTCCGGTTCCGGATTTCGGCCAATTCATTGGGAGTGAGCCGCCCCACGTTGACACCATCAAGGAGATACTCCCCGCTGGTGGGAACATCCAGACAGCCGATCATATTCATGCAGGTTGACTTGCCGCTTCCGGAAGCCCCCATGATGGCGACGAACTCTCCCGATTGAACGGAGAACGAGATCCCGCGCAAAGCTTCAACCCGTTGGTCACCCATGACGTAAACCTTGGTGACGTTGTTAATCGTGACGACACTTGACATGAAGGAAACCTGTTAGAATCTTGGCCCCATGGGAGAACCACCCATACCGCCGGTTTTTTTCTGATTGGGGGACGACTGCTCCACGATCACTTCATCGTTTTCCTTCAGATCCGCCTGTAACAGCTCCACGAAGCCGTCATTACTGATGCCGCTCTTTACCGCGACCGGTTTGGGACTCTTCTCCGGGGTGAGGATATACAGTAGCTCCCCACCCTTCTTCGCCGGCCGCTTTCCTCCGGATGACGGCATTGAAGCAGTCCCCCCCTTCCCCTCCGACAGGCTCTTGGGCTTGAACCGGAGAGCGGCGGCGGGAACCTTGAGAACATTCTCCCTCCGATCCGTCTGAATGCTCACATTGGCGGTCATTCCCGGTTTGAGCTTCAACGCCCTGTTATCCACATCCACCACCACCACATAGGTAACAACGTTCTGGGTCACCACCGGTGAGTTCCTGATCTGCCGCACTGTTCCGGTAAACTGGGTCTCGGGATAGGCATCCACGGTGAAAGTTACCGGCTGCCCTACACTGATCCGGCTGATGTCGGATTCATCCACGCTGGTATCGATCTCCATCTTGGTCAGATCCTGCGCGATGGTGAAAAGGGTCGGGGTCTGGAACGACGCCGCTACCGTCTGCCCCACATCCACGTTCCGGGAAACGACTATTCCGCGCACCGGCGACCTGATAGTGGCGTAGTTCAGGTTGGTCAGAGCCTGGTCGTAGGCCCCCTTGGTCTGTGTCACCGTCCCTTCGGCTGCCTTGACCGCGGCGACGGCCTGGGTGCAGCGGTTATCCGCGGTGTCGAAGTCACCTTGCGAGATGATTCCTCCCTTCAGCAGCTGGCGGTTTCGTTCCAGGTTTCGCCGTGCATCCAGGAGATCCGCTTTCAGCTTTTCCAGAGTCCCCTGGGCGCTGAGATAGTTCCCTTTGGTCTGTTCCACCTGAGCGATAAAGAGGGCGGGATCTATTTGGGCAATGGCCTCCCCCTTTTTAACCGTGGAATTGAAATCCACGGAGAGTTTTTGGATAGTACCGGAGACCTGGGTCCCCACTTGTACCGTGATGACGGCGGCAAGGGTGCCCGTGGACGAAACCAATGAAACCAGGGGGCCCCGCTCAACCTTGGCGGTCCGGTAGGTTATCACCGGTTTTTTCCCAGTATAAAAATATATTCCCACAGCCGCGGCGACGATGATGACTATCAGGGTAATGGAAAATTTCTTCATGGAAAACCTCTGGATGGAGGAAGTAATTCACAACGCACTAACATACCCAGTTCAGGGGTGAACTTCAAACAAAAAAAACCCCATCGTGTAAATTCCGACGGGGGATCTCTTTTCCAAGCGCAACCACCGGGAGAAGGTCGCCAAAACTGGAATTAAATTGGACTTGAGATACGTCAATTACGGTTATTTTTCAATTCACTCAACTTTACCGCCAGTCGCAGCAAAGCCCCTTCCTCCACACCCAAGGCGCCGTGGGGACAAAGCTCCCGGCAACAGAAGCAGCGGATACATGCCCGATAGTCGAACCGAAGTCGCTTCTCCCCCAGGGTAATGGCCGCCGGCGGACAGGCATCACGGCAAATCCCGCAGAGGACGCACTTGTCGGCGATAACCACGGGACGGGTTGTGAGGTAGGAACGGAGCCAGTTTTTCAGTAAGCGGGGAAGACCGAACTGAACGTCGGAGAGAGGGGGGAGGCGAAAGGGGACCATGCAGCAGGCGTCGTTAAGGGGGAGACCCACGGTTTCGATCTCATCCCGCTGGGCGCCGGGAGTGGCCAGTTTTCGTGCAACCTGTTCCAAAAAGAGGAGTTTATTCGGGATACCGGCCACCACTCCGGCGATGACGTCCACCGCCACGGCATTGTCACCGGCCAGGAGTAGCCCCGCCGACTTCGGATCACCGCTTGAAGGTCCGTTCCCCTCCATGGCAATGACGGCGTCCACGATGGTAAGGTCCGGCGGGCGGAAGAGATAGATCTCCAGAAGCATCCGGGCAAAAAGCTCCCGGTCGGCGCCGGCCTTCAGATGCCAGCCGGCCTTGGCCGCGCCAACCACCGCGCCAAAAAGATTCTTGACGGCGCAGGTCATGGTCATCATCTCGTGGGTTTTCAGCTTGGGAAGATTTATAACCCGATCCGCGTCCAGATAGGAGCGGGCCAGTTCCAATTTTTTAAAGATACCTGTACCCTGGACGGTTACCGTTTCCCTGAACTCCACCAACTCCGCACCACTCTCCCGACAGACGGCGGCGATACCGGTCTGCTCCGTGACTTTCCGAAACGAACCCATGCCGGGAGAATCACCCACCAGCGCAATACCACCGGCGCGAAGAACCTCATGAATAACTGCCCGGAGCAGCTCCGGGTGGGTAGTCACCGCGGCTTCGGGAGACTTCCCCATGAGGAGGTTCGGTTTGATGAGAACCCGCTGGCCGGGACGGACAAAAAACGCCATTCCCCCCAGTGGTTCCAGGAGTCGTTGAAGCCCCAGGGCCACCAGTTCCGGATCATATGACGGAACACGTTCAATACTTACTCTGTACATGATGGGCACCTACCGGAACATAGCTTGAAGTTGCCCCATTCTAATACTCGTTCAGAGGGGTAAAGTCAACTAAAAGTGGTGTGGTTGCACCTCTTTACTCTGGCTCACCCGCACTCCGTCTGGTATACTCCCGGCCATCCGAGGTGCATATATGAAAGAGAATCTCAACCGATTTTTCATCTACCTGAGCACGGAACGAAGTGTTTCCCCCCACACGGTAACCGCCTACAAGAACGATCTGGAACAATTCGTCCGGTTTCTCGCAGCGGGAGCTACCCCGCCTTCCCACCCGGAGTTGGTGGATCATCTGGATATCCGCCGCTACCTGGCCCATCTCCACGGCGAGCTCAAAAAAAGCAGCATCGGTCGAAAACTGGCGTCGGTTCGTGCCTGGTACCGGTACCTTCTTCGGGAAGGGGTCGTTGCTAAAAACCCGGCGGAACTGATCACTGCCCCGAAAAAAGAGGAGCGTGCGCCGTTCCACCTTACCATTGACGAGATCACCGCCCTGGTGGAGGCGCCTGGGGTAGAAACCGTCATCGCCCTGCGGAACCGGGCGATCCTCGAGATCCTCTACTCCTGCGGCATCCGCCTGTCGGAACTCACCGGACTCCATGTCCGGGATATCGACCTGGAAGGAAGGGTTGTCCGGGTTCTGGGTAAAGGGAACAAGGAGCGGATTATCCCCCTGGGAGGTCAGGCCGCGGTTGCCGTGGCCGATTATCTGAAAGGGCGCCACGACCCGCCCGGAGACACGCCATTCCTGCTCAACAGCCGCGGGGGGAGACTCACCGGTCGGAGCGTGGCCAGAATCGTGGATAACTACCTGATTAAATTGGCTACCATGAAAAAGGTCTCTCCTCACACCCTCCGCCATACCTTCGCCACTCACCTCCTGGAAGGGGGAGCCGACCTCCGGGCGATCCAGGAACTGCTGGGACACGCGTCCCTCTCCACCACCCAGAAATATACCCATGTGAGCATCGACCGGCTCATGGAAGTTTATGACAAAGCCCATCCCCGAGCGCATAGTCAGGCGGAAAACATCTTGACAGAGATTCACGGGAAGGTGTAATCAGCAGCTTTATTTCAAATTCATTCAGGATGGTGAGACAGATGAAAAGATTACTACTGGGGCTCTTCATGGCGGTGCTACCACTAATGACGGCGGCCGGCGCTTGGGCGGAAAACCTGGAAGGAAAACTTGGTGTCACCGCGCGAGTCGGCTTTACCATGCCGGCAGACAGTAGCTGGAGCGGTCAGAACAACCTCGCCGGAGACGTAGGGTTCGTGGGCGGAGGTGGTCTCCTGTTCGGGGTGACAAGAAATGTGGCCATTGAAGTTGAAGCCACCAATGCCAGTTACAGCATGAAAAACAGTCTTTTCATCAAGGACGGCACTGCCAGTGTGACTAATCTCTCTTTCGCCGTTCAGTACCGCTTTGCCACCGCCGGCAGAGCCACCCCCTACCTGGGAGGTGGTCTCAGCATCCTCTTCAACGATTACACCAACGCTGAGGTGGACACGGTACTGGGCGTCAACCTCAAGGGAGGGCTTGACTATTTCATCACGCCACAGATCGCCCTGAACATGGAGCTGAAGGGAGTTGTCAGCCCCACGGCACACATGCGCGATCTCACAGGCTCGTATTCCGGCGGATCATATGACCCCACGAGCTTTTCCTGTCTCTTCGGCGCGCGCTATTTCTTCAACTGACGTCGGTCGCCGTCATGAATTTTTTTCCCGTAAATCTGGATATCCGGGGTAGGAAGGCCCTGATCGTCGGCGGTGGCAAGGTGGCGGAGAGGAAATGCCGTTCGCTTCTGGAGGCGCAAGCCCACGTCACGATTATCGCACCCAGGGTCACCGCGCCCCTGGAAGAGTTGCAAGGGGAGGAGAAGATCTCTCTTCTCCGGCGCCCCTGGCTGTCCGGGGATGGCGCCGATGCCTGCCTCATCTTTGCCGCCACCGACAATCATGCCGTAAACAGAACCGTAGCCGAGGAAGCAAAACGATGGGGCATTCCGGTCTGCGTGGTGGATACGCCACGGGAAGGGACATTCGCCTCGCCGGCGACCCTGCGCCGAGGCGACCTCCTCATCACCGTCTCCACGGGGGGCAAGAGCCCGGCCTTGGCTCGCCGGATACGGCGTGATCTTGAGAGACTCTACGGCCCGGAATATGCCGATATTGTTGATGTTGTGGGAGAACTACGCGAAAAGCTGTTGACGACGGGACCAGGGGGCGCATATAATGCGCAGCTTTTCAACAAACTACTTGCCGGCGATCTGGCCTCACTCCTGAAACCCACCTTTCCGGAGCGACTGCGCCACGACATCACTAAAGCCGAACCCGAACGGAGAGCGCTCCTGACGGAGACGAAGGAATATCCATGAATAATCTGCTCTTTACCGTTGCCCTCTGTCTCTACGGCGGCGCCACCATCGGCTATTTCGCCTTTCTCATCACTCCGTCCAAGGGTGTGGGAAAGACAGCCCATTGGGTCATCATCGCCGGTTTTCTGACCCACTGCGCTACCGTGGGCTCCCGGTATCTGGCCGCCGGCTACACCCCCATCACCAATCTTCACGAGGCGCTCTCCTTTTTCAGCCTGGCCATTGTGGCGCTTTTTATCTACTTCGAGCATCGCTACAAACTTCATATCCTCGGCTCTTTCGTCGTGCCGGTGGCTCTGGTCATGATGATCGTGGCTCTGGGTTTCCCCTCGCAGATCGTCGAACTGAATCCGGCGCTCAAGAGCCGCTGGCTGGCGGTGCATACCATTTTCGCCTTCGGCGGTTACGCCGCCTTTACCGTTTCTTTCGGCGCCGCGATCATGTACCTGATCCAGCAGCGTTTTCTCAAACAGAAAAAATTCGGCCCCCTCTCCCATAAACTTCCTTCGCTGGATGTTCTGGATGACATAAGTTACCGCTGCCTGACCTACGGCTTCCCGCTCCTCACTGTCGCCATCATCACCGGCGCCATCTGGGCGGAGACCGCCTGGGGAACCTACTGGAGCTGGGACCCCAAGGAGACCTGGTCGCTTATCACCTGGTTCGTTTATGCCGCGCTTCTTCACGGACGGCTCACCACGGGGTGGAGAGGAAGAAATGCTTCCATTTTCTCCATCATCGGTTTCTGCATCCTTCTCTTTACCTTCCTGGGAGTAAACCTTCTCCTCCCCAGTCTGCATAGCTACAACAGACCGACCATGGTGGACAAGTGACGACAGAACTGTCTATGACATTTCAGATAGAGGCATGGCGCACATGAATATCATCGTAGTGGGATTATCCCACAAGACGGCCTCCGTGGATATCCGGGAAAAAGTCGCCTTTGCGCCGACTCGGATGGACAAACCGCTCCGGGCTGTGGTGGCTCTGGAGGAGATCAGCGAGGCGGTCATCGTCTCCACCTGTAACCGGGTTGAGATCTATGCCGTCACCAAGGAGATCGCCGGTGGAATGGCCCGGATCAAACGCTTTCTGGCCGACTACCACAACCTCTCCCTGGATTCCCTGGAGCCGCACCTCTACGGACTCCACAGCGAGGAGGCCATCCGCCACGTCTTCCGCGTGGCCTCCAGCCTGGACTCCATGATCGTGGGGGAACCGCAGATTCTTGGCCAGATCAAGACATCCTACGGCTATGCCGCCGAGTTCAAATCCTCCGGCATCATCCTCAACCGGTTCCTGCACAAGGCGTTCTCCGTGGCCAAACGGGTCAGGACCGAGACGAAAATTGCCTCCTCCGCTGTCTCCGTCGCCTTCGCCGCCGTGGAACTGGCCAAGAAGATCTTTGGCGATCTTACCGATAAGACCGTCATGCTGGTGGGGGCCGGGGAGATGTGCGAACTGGCTGCAAAGCATTTTCTCAACAGTGGCGTCCGCGGGGTCATGGTTACCAACCGGACCTTCGATCGGGCCGAGCGGTTGGCCGACGAACTGGAAGGACGCGCCATCCGGTTCGACGACATGTTCGCTTATCTTCACCAAGCGGATATCATCCTCTCCTCCACAGGCGCTCCCCACACCATCATTGGGCATAAGGATGTGGAAGAGGTGATCCGGCGACGAAAAATGAAACCGATGTTTTTCATCGACATCGCGGTACCCCGGGACATCGACCCTCGGGTCAACGACGTGGAAAACGTCTACCTTTACACCGTGGACGACCTCCAGGAGGTGGTGTCGGCGAATCTCCAGCAGCGGGGGGAAGAGGCCAAGAAGGCCGAAGCGATCGTGGAGCAGGAAATTGTTCAGTTTTTCAAGTGGCTCTCTTCCCTGGGGATCACCCCCACCATCGTGGCGCTAAGGAGTAAGTTCGACGAAATACGGAAAGGGGAACTGGAAAAGACCCTGGCCAACTGGAAGGATCTCCCACCCGACGGCCAGAAACGGCTGGAGGCGCTCACCAATGCCATCATGAACAAGCTGCTGCACCCTCCCACTACCCTTCTCAAAAAATCGGGACAAGGGGGAAGGAGCGACCTCTACGTGGATGCCATCCGCTCTCTCTTCGATCTCCAGATCGGTATCGACGAGGAAGAGGGTGAACTGGAGGAATAAAAAAAGGTTCGAGGTTCTAAGTTCGAGGTTCAATGCTCAAGGTTCTAGATTCGAGATTATCCTGATTATCCTGTCCATCCCTGTTGATTTAGACTTTTCTGAAGGAGATAGTTTTATGGCTTTAAAAGTACTTCGCGTCGGAACCCGTGCCAGCCAACTGGCCCTCTGGCAGGCCAACTGGGTCAAGGCGGAACTTGAAGCGCGTTACCCCGGTATGGAGGTAACCCTCACCAAGATCAAGACCCTGGGTGACAAGATCCTTGACGTCCCTTTGGCCCAGGTGGGGGGGAAAGGGCTCTTCGTCAAGGAAATTGAGGAGGCAATGCTTCGGGGGGAGATCGACATCGCCGTCCATAGCATGAAGGACGTCCCCACCGAATTCCCCCAAGGGCTCGGTCTTGCCTGCATCACCCGGCGGGAAGATCCCCGTGACGCCCTGATCTCCCATGGGGTGAAGTTTGCAGAGCTCCCTCAAGGGGCGAAGATCGGCACCTCGGCTCTGCGCCGTCAGGCCCAACTCCTGAAGGTTCGTCCTGATCTGGAAATGGTAATCATCCGGGGAAATGTGGAAAGCCGAATCCGCAAACTTACCTCGGAAAACTTGGACGCCGTCATCCTGGCCGCAGCCGGTCTCAAAAGACTGGGATTCACTGACAGCGTCACCGAATACCTGGACACCGATCTCTCCGTACCGGCCATTGGTCAGGGGGCGCTGGGGATCGAATGCCGTCTGGACGACAAGGAGCTCACGGAGACCATCGCCTTCTTCAATCATCCCGAAACCGCCTACGCAGTTCGGGCCGAGCGCGCCCTGCTGAAGCGGTGTGAGGGGGGGTGCCAGGTTCCCATTGCCGCCTACGGAGAGGTGGCGGGAGACCAATTGACCCTCACCGGCTTCGTCGCCTCGGTGGACGGCTCCCGCTCTCTCAAGGAACAGATCACCGGCCCGGTTCATGCGTGCGAGGGTCTTGGCATAGAGCTGGCCGAGCGGCTCCTCAGAAACGGCGGCAAGGAGATTCTGGAAGAGGTCTACCAGCGGGAGATCGGCAAAGAGGGAGATGAATAAACCTATTGTCTATCTCATCGGAGCAGGTCCCGGCGACCCGGGACTTATCACGGTGCGCGGCAAGAGTTGCCTGGAGCGATCCGACGTGGTCCTCTACGACTACTTGGCCAACCATCGACTCCTGGAGTACGCTCCCCCCCATGCGGAACTCATCTATGCAGGTAAGGTGGGAGGAGCCCACAACCGGGAACAGGGACAGATCAACGAACTCATCGTGGCCAAGGCCCGGGAAGGGAAGGTGGTTGCCCGTCTCAAGGGGGGAGACCCCTTTGTTTTCGGGCGTGGCGGAGAGGAGTGCGAGGCGCTGGTAGAGGCAAGCATCCCCTTCGAGATCGTTCCCGGCGTCACCGCGGGGATCGGGGCGGCGGCTTACGCGGGTATCCCCCTCACCCACCGTGATGTCACCACTTCCGTTGCTTTTGTCACCGGACATGAACACCCGGACAAGGGGAACTCCGAGATTGACTGGGAGAAACTCTCCCTGGGGAGCGGCACGGTGGTCTTCTACATGGGGGTCAGGAATCTCACGCAGATCACCGCCAACCTCATTCACCATGGGCGTTCACCTGAAACTCCCGTGGCGCTGATCCGTTGGGGGACACGCCCGGAGCAGGAGGTTCTTACCGGAACCTTGGCGGACATCGCGGGGAAGGCGCGCAAGGTGTCCTTCAAGCCGCCGGCCATCACAATCGTGGGAGAGGTGGTCAATCTTAGGGAGTCTCTTCGCTGGTTCGACAATCGCCCCCTCTCAGGTAAGGGGATTCTCGTTACCCGCTCCGTTGACCAGTCGTCTGAATTTTCCGGGCTCCTCAGGGAAAAAGGGGGAACGGTCTTCGAATGCCCCACCATCAGCATCATTTCCCCTCTAGAGAGTAGCGAACTGGACGGCGCCATCGCCACACTTTCCTCTTTCGACTGGCTGATCCTCACCTCGGTGAACGCGGTCAGTCACTTTTTCCAGCGACTGACCGCCTCGACCCTGGATAGCAGGGCCATCGGCCGCTGCAAGGTTGCCGCAGTCGGCCCCAAGACGGCGGAGGCCCTCCGGAGCCATGGCATCATAGCCGATCTGGTTCCCACCGACTACAAGGCCGAGGGGGTGGTAGACGCCTTGCGCCGGCTGGGTATTGACGGGAAAAAAATCCTCTATCCCCGGGGCGACCGGGCACGGGAGACCATTCGGACGGAACTGACGGCGCTGGGGGCAGAGGTCGCGGCGCCGGTGGCTTACTGCAACGTCCTCCCCGCCGGTGTCCCCCCTGAAATTTTGGAGGCGCTGGAGAAAAAACTGATCCACTGCGTCACCTTCACCTCCTCCTCTACTGTCCGGAACATGGCGGAACTGGTGGGTGAGAACCGACTGCTCCACCTCCTGGAAGGGGTCATCATCGCCGCCATCGGCCCCATCACCGCGGCAAGCTGTCGTGATCTGGGGTTGGAGGTACATATCGAGCCGAAAAAGTACACGCTGGAAATGATGACCGACGCTATCGCGCATCATTTCTCGGACTGAACCCTCCCCCCTCTACGCTTTCAAAAACAGCTCATGGAAGTTGACGTAGACCAGCTGAAACATAAAGGAGTTATCATGTATTTCCCCACTTTCAGATCCCGCAGAATCAGAGGCAAGGAGGTCTTTCGTCGGATGGTTCGGGAAACATCGCTCTCCGTCAACGACCTGATCTACCCCATGTTCTCCGCCTTCGGCACGGGGATCCATAAAGAAGTATCGTCCATGCCGGGTATCTACCAGCAATCAATCGAGTATATCGTTGAGGAAGCGCAAGCTGTACATGAACTGGGAGTGCCGGCAGTGATCCTCTTCGGTATCCCGGAAGCCAAGGATGCCATGGGGAGCGACGCCTATGCCGAGTGCGGCATCATCCAGGAGACCATTCGGGCGCTGAAGAGATATGTGCCTACCCTGGCGGTTATTACCGATGTCTGCATGTGCGAGTACACCGACCATGGCCACTGCGGTGTCATAAAGGATGGCGATGTGGACAACGACGCCACCCTGGAGTTACTGGCCCGGGAGGCGCTCTCACACGCCCAGGCAGGGGCCGATATGGTGGCCCCTTCGGACATGATGGACGGTCGCGTGGCTGCCATCCGTGAGGCACTGGACGAAAATGGCTTTGACCACATACCACTCATGAGCTACGCAGCCAAATACGCCTCCGGCTACTACGGTCCCTTCCGGGAAGCGGCTGAGTCCACCCCTCAGTTCGGCGACCGCCGTTCCTACCAGATGGATCCGGCCAATCGCCGGGAGGCGTTACGGGAAGCAAGAATGGATGTAGAAGAAGGGGCAGACATCATCATGGTGAAGCCCGGCCTCCCTTACCTGGATATCGTCCGCGACTTGCGTAACGAATTCGATCTTCCCCTGGCGGTCTACAACGTCTCCGGAGAGTACAGCATGATCAAGGCCGCTGCCAAAAACGGGTGGATCGATGAAGAGCGGGTGGTCATGGAGACGATGCTTTCATTTAAACGGGCCGGCGCGGACTTGATCCTCACCTACCATGCGCCGGAGGTGGCGCGGATACTGAAACGGGGGTAAGGGAAGTAATTCCATCCTCTTCCCCTTGCGAACGATTAAAAACCGGACACAGCTTTTTTATCAAGTCAGACAGGCCGCTGGATTTCAAAAAGAGTTGACAAGAGCATCTGAAATAAGGTAAAAGAAATGACTCTTTGAGCGGGAATAACTCAGTGGTAGAGTGTCAGCTTCCCAAGCTGAAGGTCGCGAGTTCGAATCTCGTTTCCCGCTCCATTAAAATCAAGGACTTAGCCGATTTCGGCTGAGTCCTTTTTTGTTGCGCGTGGCCTCTCGCGTGGCCTCATTTTGTAGATTTCCGGATGCGACAAATTGAATTATCCAACAACATAGAGAAACTACCGGAAACTTATCCCCAAAAACAATTATCAGTAACGTGCTTTTCAGGTAACCGCAATATCCTCGAATAATCTAAAAAACCATCTATTTCCACCTCATCTCGTCTGAACGTCTCCATACGTTTCTCGCCTGCCATCAAAACAAAAAAAACCTCCCCCTCCCCTCTCTCACCTGCGCTCTCCGGAGATTATAGGTACGGAGGGGTCATGCGTATCTTTTTCCTGTCACTACTGCTGGGACTATCGGAATTTACGGCCTCATGCAGATCAATTCCTCGTGGGAGCCGACCCTGCGCCGAATGGGAATCTCCTGGGACCGGATCGCCGATCCCTGCACGAATGTCATGGTGGGCGCCTGGGTGCTGTCCCACTGCATCCATGACTATGGTTACACCTGGACAGCCGTCGGCTGTTACAACTCACGCACCCCGTCCAAGCGTGACCGGTATGCTTCGCGCATCGCCCGGATCGTTGGCCGGGAATCGGTTCTGCCAGCGCCAATACCAAGCGTGATGCAGCTTGCCGCCGTCTCGCAAACGGTAACACCCTGGGATGAGGTATTCGGCAATGCTCCCCGCTGATCTTCCGCACGACTATGACCTGCCGGAAAACGATCTACTGGAAGCAGTCGAGGTGACCATGACCCGTGTCCTGACCAAAGCTCTCCGGCACAAAATAACGGCAACCTGCCGATCATGAACATCGACACCATCAGGCAGAATATCCGCCGGGACGCCCTGGAAACGACCATGAAGTCGCTCCGAAGCATCGGTAACGCCGAAGCGGAACTGACCGCCGGGATGCTGGAGGATATCCTCAAATCGCCCCTGGAGTATTACGCCAAGGTCTCCTCCACGCTCCGGACGGCCCTCATGGAACTCTCTTCCGGCAATATCGGCAAGATCATCGGTCAGGCCGACTCCAATCGCTTCATCAAACGTCTGGAGGCCGGGCAACGGGTGATCCTGGTGGTCCATACCGCAGAGTCTCCTTTATCAGGGGGTGGAAGAACTCTTCGCCAAGGCCGGGGTGGCGGAAGTGATGGTCACCGCCTCCGCCCAATCGGTGAACCAGATCTATGCGGTCATGGGCGAGGAGTACGGCAAGAGCATTCTGGACAACACCAACAATTCTCTACCTGCTGACCTATTCCGGACGCTTCAAGGGGACGACTGGGACGGCATCTGAACCCAGGATGAAGAT
>CAIYUY010000109.1 GCA_903929485.1 uncultured Desulfuromonadales bacterium | reverse complement strand
GGCAAAACAGAAGGTGTTCGACAAGGAGGTTGAGGCGCTACGCCAGATGATCCAGGCTGCGGCTAAACCCTTCTCGGACGACAAGACAAGGCAGAAGCTGCGCAAGGCGCAAGCGTCTCGGAGCCTGGACTTCTTTTGCACCACGTACTTCCCGCACTACTTCAATAAGCCGTCCAGCCGGTTGCATCAGTATTTCAGCAAGCGGTATCTGGATATGATCTGTGTGGCGGTGGAGAACGGCCAGGGAGATAAGGAAGCCAACGCCGCTCCCCGGGGTAACGCCAAATCCACCTGGGGAACCTTCGGTTTGCCCCTCTGGGTGGCGGCTTTTCGCAAGCGCAAGTTTACCATGATCGTCTCGGAGACTCGAAGCCAGGCGGAGAGCTTTCTTTCCTTCATCAAGCTGGAGCTGGAGACCAACGAACGGCTGCAACAGGATTTTCCCGAACTCTGCGGCGAGGGTCCCAAGTGGACGGCGGATCAGATCATCACCCGCAACGGGGTGAAGATCCAGGGGGCCGGGGCGGGTCAGAAGCTCAGGGGTTTACGTCACGGGAGCAGCCGGCCTGACCTGGTGGTGGTGGACGATCTGGAAAATGACGAGGCGGTGGAGAGTCCGGAACAGCGGAAGAAACTAGAGAACTGGTTCTTCAAGGCTCTGATGAAGATCGGCCAGCCGGATACGGTCTTTATCGTCGTGGGGACGATTCTCCATTACGACTCGCTGCTGTCACGGCTGTTGCTGAAGCCGGGGTGGAAGGGGCAGAAGTTCAAGGCGGTGATGAAGTGGTCGGGGGCTTTCAAGCGGTGGGAGGAGTGGGAACGGCTCTACGCCGATCTGACCGTGGGGAAGGAAGCGGCTGAGGTCGCCGCCGACAGCTACTTCGAGACGCACAAGGAAGAGATGCTCCGGCATACGGAGGTGCTCTGGCCGGAGATGGAGCCGTATTACTACCTGATGAAGATGCGGGTATCGGATGGCCCGGCGTACTTCGAGAGCGAGAAGCAGAATGAGCCGATCAACCCGGAAGATGCGGTCTTTCTGGAAGAGTGGATTCAGTATTACGACGAAGACGAGGTGGATCTTTCCGGGGTGAAGCACGGGGGAGCGTGTGACCCCTCCCTGGGGAAGAAGAGCCGCAATGCCGACCCTTCGGCCATCATGGGGGGAAGGTTGAAGGACGGCATCCTGTATTTGGATGTGGCGGATATCGAGATGCGCCACCCCGACCGGATCATGACGGATATCCTGACCTATCACCAGCGGGACCCCTTTGACGAGCTGGCCATGGAAGAGATTCAATTCCAAGAATTCTTTTCTCAGAGTTTCCAGAAGGAAGCTCATGCCCTGGGGCTGACGATCAACGTGAAGTCGGTGAAGCCGAACACGGATAAGGATCTCCGAATAGTCACCCTGCAACCCTGGATCAAGAACGGCTGGATACGGTTTCGCCGGTACGGCATGGGGGAGTTGATCAAGCAGCTCATTCATTATCGTCCCAAGGGTAAGGGGGGACATGATGACGGGCCGGATGGTCTGGAGATGTTGAAGAGTTTGTTGGAGGGGGGAATGGTGGTGGCGGTCTGCGCCAAGCCCGACAACGAAGGGGAGCAGCGGGAAAGAACGGCGTCGCTGTTGGGGCGGGTGGGGAAGTTTGGAAGGCTGTTTCAACGGCGTTAAAAGCTGTTCTACGTTCTATGTTCTAGGTTCTACGTTGTGAACCAAGAACGTATAACCTAGAACTTAGAACAGGTTTTAACCTAGAACCTAGAACGTAGAACATAGAACGGATTCTCACATGGGCAACAAATCCAAATCCAAGAAGGCGAAGGGAAAACAGGAGGTCTCTCTCAAGGCGGCCATGGCTGGGGAGGATCTGACCGAGGCGGGATGGCGGCGACTGTCGGGCGTCTCAAATCGGGAGCTTCCCATCGCCCAATGGTCACGTCAGGTGGAGATCTGTTATTGGCTCTGGAAAACGAATCCCCTGGGGAACTGGATCATCGAGACGCTCACCTCCTTCGTGGCCGGGAAGGGGTTCACCTGGTCGGCGGATAATACCGAGGTTGACGCGCTGCTGAATGACTTCTGGTATGACCCGGTCAACCGGATGGATATCAAATTGGAGCAGAAGGTTCGGGAGCTGTTTCTCTTCGGGGTGCAGTGCTGGCCGGTGTTCAAGGCGGATCAGACGG
>CAIYUY010000108.1 GCA_903929485.1 uncultured Desulfuromonadales bacterium | reverse complement strand
GCTGATGATGCAGTGAAAGGGGGCGATGGGGATGGGGAAGATGATCCCGTCGGGGTCGTGATTCTGCTCGATGCAGGCGGCCACGGAACGCCCCACGCCGATGCCGTAGCACCCCATGAAGATGACCTGCTCTTTCCCCGCGGCATCCAGATAGGTGGCCTTCAGCGCCTCGGAATACTTGGTCCCCAGCTTGAAGACATGCCCCACCTCGATACCTCGCCGGATTTCCATGACCCCGTCACTGCAACGGGGGCAGGCATCGCCGGGAACCACGTTCCGGAGGTCGGCAAAAAGTGCCACGGAGAAATCCCGCCCCAGGTTCACGTTCTTCAGGTGGAGATCCTTCTCGTTCCCCCCCACGATGAAGTTCTTCATCCCCGCCACGGTGTGATCGGCCACGACCCGCACCTTGAGCCCAACCGGGCCGGCGAAACCGACGGGGGCGCCGGTGACCTTCTCCACGACGGCATCGGGAGCAAGTTCCAGGGTTTCACACCCCAGGAGATTCTTCAACTTGATCTCGTTCAGGTCATGATCCCCCCGGAGAAGCGCCAGCACCGGCTCCTCATCCGCCAGGAAAACCAAGCTCTTGACCACGGACGAGACGGCGGCGTCCAGGAATGCCGAGACCTCCTGGATGCTCCGTTTCCCGGGGGTGGCTACCCGCTCCAGGGGGCGGGGCTCGGCACCATCGGTGACGGCCACCTGTTTCGCCTCGGCCTTCTCCATGTTGGCGGCGTAGTCGCAGCCGGAACAGGAGACGATGGCGTCCTCGCCGGAGTCTGCCAGCACCATGAACTCGTGTGATGAGGAGCCGCCGATGGAACCGGTATCCGCCTCCACAGCCCGATAGTTGAGGCCGCACCGCTGGAAAATACGGCGATAAGCGTTGAACATCTTTTCATAGGAGATATCCGCCGCGGCGCTGTCCACATCGAAGGAGTAAGCGTCCTTCATGATGAACTCCCGGCCACGCATGAGGCCGAAACGGGGGCGGATCTCGTCGCGAAACTTGGTCTGAACCTGGTACAGGTTCAGCGGTAACTGCCGGTAGCTCCGCACCTCCCGCCGGACGATGTCGGTCACCGTCTCCTCATGGGTCGGTCCCATGCAGAACTCGGCATCCTTGCGGTCCCGGAAACGGAGGAGCTCCTTGCCGTACTTTTCCCACCGCCCCGACTCCTGCCAGAGTTCCGCCGGAGTGGCCATGGGCATGAGGATCTCCATGGCGCCGGCCCGGTTCATCTCATCCCGGATGATCTGCTCCACCTTCCGGACGGAGCGAAGCCCCAGGGGGAGGTAGTTGTAGATGCCGGCGGCAACCTTGCGGATCATGCCGGCCCGGAGCATGAGGATATGGGAGATCACCTCGGCGTCCGCCGGACTCTCCTTGACGGTGGGAATGAAATACTGGGAATAACGCATGAATATCCTCTCTTATAAAGTTACGGGGCGAACGCCGTTCGCCCCTACGTTTGTTTGTTATTCACGACTTGATAACCGAACCGAACTTATACCTGCTCAACCCGCAAGCCTGCAACCGTCGCTGCCGCACATTGTCTAGCGTCCGCCGAGACAAAGATGTCCACATTAAGCGCCAACGCACTGCCCAGGTGATTCGCAGCAAAGAGTGTACCGTATAACATGTTCGGTATCGATTTTCCGTTCACGGTTCGACAGGCTCACCACGAACGGAAAATAAGGCGGTTATTAAACCTGAATCCGTTCGCCCTGAGCTTGTCGAAGGGTGAACGGGTTTCTGTCGGGTATGTTCTTTGTCGCGAATCACCCCAGATGAATGGCATCCATGCCGCGCAACAGATTACTCTCCAGACTCGTGACGGCATTCCGGACCACCTCCGGCGTCAAATCACATACCGTCACGTCAATGGTATCAGCGAGAAGAAGTGTCTTAAGATGACGGTATTGTAGCGGAGTAATCCGGCTTTCCCGCTGTAATCGGCAAAAAGCGAAAATAATCTCCGGGACAGCAATGCCGGACAGGCAAAGCTCAGTGGCACTGTTACTCAATGACAGAACCTGCTCGCTTCCCGATTCTCGCACGTAACGTTTGACAAAGGCTGATGAATCGAAAAAGACTCGCATTACAGCCCGGATTCCCGCTCTTCCAGGATCAGACTACTGAGAGAAACACCTTCAATAACGAGTGGTTGTACACTCCCGCGCTTCCAGGAAGGGAGATCCTGCGCTACGGGAACGATGTCTGCTACCGGTTTGCCGTTGCGTACGACCCGCACCGACTCCCCGGCCTCAACCAGATCAAAGTACTGCTTGGCATGACTGCGCAACTCGGAAAAGGTCGCCTGTCTCATGAATCACCTCAATGTACAGATTTCAGCTGCTTCAATGTACAACAGAGATAAAATAATGTCCATAAAAGACGTCAGGGCGAACGCCGTTCGCCCCTACGGTTCACCATTCACGTTTTTAATCACCCTTCACACTTTTCAACACTTCCGCCACCAGGGCGTCGGCCATCTCGGCCTCGGGAACTTTCCGGATGATTTCGCCATGACGGAAGAGGAGACCCTCCCCTTTTCCACCGGCGATGCCGAAATCGGCCTCTTTCGCCTCGCCAGGTCCGTTCACCCCGCACCCCATCACCGCCACGGTGACGGGACTCTTCACCCCCCTCAAACGCTCTTCCACCTCATTGGCCACATGGATCAGGTCGATCTGACAGCGGCCGCAGGTAGGACAGGAAACGAAGTTCACCCCATGCCGGCGGAGTCCCAGCGCCTTGAGAATCTCGAACCCCACTCGGACCTCATCCACCGGGTCGCCGGTGAGGGAGACCCGCAGGGTATCGCCGATCCCCTCGGCCAGGAGGATACCCAGCCCCACGGAGGACTTGATGGTCCCGGAGAAGATGGTCCCGGCTTCGGTGATGCCGATATGAAGGGGATAGTCGACCTTGGCGGCAAGAAGCCGATAGGCCGCCACGGTCTTCATGACATCCGACGCCTTCAGGGAAACCTTGATCCGGTCGTACCCCAGCTCTTCCAGAATCCGCACATGACCTAGGGCCGACTCCACCATCGCCTCGGCGGTTGGGTGGCCATACTTTACCAGGAGTTCCTTTTCCAGGGAGCCGGCGTTGACCCCGATGCGTATGGGGACCTGACGCTCGGTGGCGGCCGCAACCACCTCGGCCACCTTCCAACGCTCACCGATGTTGCCTGGGTTGAGCCGAAGCCCGTCGATACCACCGGCCAGCACCGTGAGAGCAAGTTTGTAGTCAAAATGGATGTCGGCGATGACCGGAATGGGGCTTACCTTCTTGATCCGCTCCAGGGCCTCGGCCGCCTCCATATCCAGCACGGCGCAGCGGACCAGTTCGCAACCGGCTTGAGCCAGGGCCACAATCTGGTTTGAGGTGGCTGCCACGTCCCGGGTATCGGTGTTACACATGGACTGAACGGAGATAGGGGCGCCCCCCCCCACGGGAACGGAGCCGATGGCAATCTGCCTGGTTGCTTTTATCATGAATAAACATCCTCTTAAAAAGTCTAAAGAATTAAGGGATCAGTCAAACAGCTAACCTTTGAACCGCAAAGACGCAAAGTACGCAAAGAAAACAGAAAGCCTTTTATTCCGGCATGGCCCGCTTACCGGCCGACCACCAGCACCGTCTCATCCAGACGAATCTCTTCCGTCTGGGTAAATCCGGCGTCTCTCAGCCAGCCGGCAATCTCGGCGGGAGCGTAACAGCGCCCCCCCTCGGTGTTTACCAGCATGTTCACCGCAAAAAGAGCCCCCATGGCCGGCTGCGTCAGGGTATCGTTTATGAAAAACTCCTGGACCACGATCCGCCCTCCCGGATTCAGCCCCCCACGGCAATTGTCGATGATACTCCGGTTCTCCTGGGGCGAATAGGAGTGAAAGAGGTGGCTTATGAAAATCAGGTCATACCCCTTTCCCACCGAATCCAACTGGGCGTCACCTTCCCGGAAGGTGAGCCCGATCCCCGCCTCGGCAGCCAGTTCCCGGGCGATGACAACGGTGTCGGGGAGATCAAACAGGGTAACGTTAACACCCCGTCGGACCAACTCCATGCTGTAGGTCCCTGGTCCGCCGGCCAAATCCAGAGCCGTGGTAACCCCGGAGAGATCCAGGGAGTCCATGACCTGCCGCGCCTTGAGAATGCCGTTGTTATGCATGGCGCGGATGAAAGCCGAGTGATCGGAAGCCCTGCGCACCGGCTTGCCGGTCCGGACGATCTCGTCAAGGTTCGACCAGTTCTGCCAAAGGGTGTCGTAATGCTTCACCATGTCCCCCTGGTACCAGGGGCTCCCGGAGACCAGGTAGTTATCGGCCAACGGGGTATTCAGATACCGGTCATCCCGCTTCTCGATGATCCCCAGGCCGCAGAGGGCGTTCATGAGCAGCTCGATCCCCCGTTTATCCACTCCCAGGAGAAGAGCCAACTCCCCGGCCTCCTTCCCCTCCCCCAGATGGTCGAACACCCTGAAGTTGTTGGCGGTGAGGATGATGCGGGACGACCAGAAACTCCAGTGCAGCCGCAAATGGTTAAGATCGTCATGCTGTTCCATGGGTAACCCTCCGGTTATGCCTCAGTTCCAGGCGAATGATGGTGGCGGTACTACTCCCCGGCAACTCCTCTCGACAGATCTCCGTGAACCTGTCCATGGGGATCTCGGGAAAAGTTACGTCCCCCTGAATCTCCCTATGAACCACCGTCAGGCAGATCCGGTGGGCAAGGGGGAGCGCCTGACGGTAAAGATCTCCACCCCCGGCGATGAAAACTTCATCCCCACCAAGCGACTGCTCCGCCATGTCAAGGGCCTCCTGCAAAGTTCGCGCCGGGAGAGTACCGGGGGGAGTGAACTCAGGGTTCCGGGAAAGGACGATAACCGTCCGACCGTCCAGCGTTCCCGGGAGAGAGTAAAAGGTCTTTCGCCCCATGAGCACCGGATGTCCCATGGTAAGCTCCCGAAACCGTCTCCGGTCTTCCGGAAGATCCCACGGAATCGTATTCTCCCGACCGATGACCCGGTTATCAGCCATTGCGGCAATAAGTGTAATGGTCAAGGATTAATGCGTCCCACGCAAGGTGCTCTCAGTATACCGGCGCCGCCGGAGTTGCGGCAGCGGGGCCACAGTGAAGCTCTTTTCGTTCACCGGGAATAACAACGGGAAGGTGCGCTGTCCCCCGATACTCTTCCTTCCAGAAACAGGAGACGTCACCTGAAGGGAGGGGCGAGAGAGACGAATTGGTGATAATCAGTGAGAGTGGCGATATCGGTGAGACGGTAGCCAAGGCGATAACCGGAAGAGTATAGGCGGCGACAATGGCATAGTCGTCAGCTACCGGCAATAACAGAGCCGAAGTACCCGGTGAGGAGAGAGTGGTCGCGACCACCGCCACGCTGGTTCCTGATTCAATTTCCGGAAGAAGCGCCCTGAGAGTCAGGATGGCCTTATCCGTACCATCCAAGCGAAGGTCGTACGCCGGCTTCCAGGCTGCGTCACCGACAACGTACTCAACGGTTACCGACCCGGATTTCCCTTCCCCCCCCCGGAGCCAAATTCGGGCAAGAGTCCCCCCTACATTGGCCCTTCGCAACAGATCCGCACGCTTGAGCGCCACAACCTTCAGCTCCTTCTCCGCGCCACGCCGCAAGCGATAAACCTCCTCCAGACGAGCAAGAGCCAAGTCGGTCCCCTGACGAATGGCCGCCACCGGTTCAGGATTGGCCTTGGATTTACGCGGCGCCTTGGCGCTCTGGGATCTGGCGGCAGCCGTGAAAATTTCTTCACGGGTCTGGAGCGATTTCAAACGGTCCCCCAGAAGATCACGACGTTCGTCCAACAAGGCCAGCGCCCTGTCCGTCTTTGCCGTGACTTTGACAGGGACACTCTGCACCCGGATGATGACTGCTCCATTTCCCGACTTCACCCGCAAGGTGCCGGGGATCATGCCGGCGGGGAGAGGCGCCTCGACATACCCTTTTGAAACGATAATCTCCCGGGTCAGCAGACCGCCATCCAGATAGCAGGCAAGCTTTCTGGTGGCGGCGAAGATCGGCTGACTCAGGAGCAGGAGCAGACCGGCAATGATGAAGGGGCGTACCATGGGAAACCTCGATTCGTAAAAAATACGGCTGAAGTTCCTCTCTGACTACACCTCCAGCAGCTCCACATCGAAGATAAGAGTGGCGTTGGGAGGGATCACCCCGCCGGCTCCGTTGGCTCCATAGCCCAACTGGGGGGGGATGACAAGTTTACGTTTCCCCCCAACCTTCATGGAGAGGACCCCTTCATCCCAGCCGGGGATGACCTGTCCCACCCCGATGGTGAATGAGAACGGCTGCCCCCGGTCCACGGAGCTGTCAAACTTGGTCCCGTTCTCCAGGGTGCCGGTATAATGAACCTTGACCTGCTTCCCCACCGTGGGAGAGGAGCCGGAACCGGGCTTGATCTCCAGGTAGGCAAGGCCGGACGGGCATTTCACATACTGCTCGGGAGCAGCGGCAGTGGTTTTCTCTTGGACGGCGGCGATATTCTGTTCAGTGTTCATGAATTTAGTCTCCTTCTGCGAGCAGGCGGGGATGACAATCCCCACGGTTAACAGCAACAGTATGATCAGTTTCTCGACATTTCTCATGAAACTTACCCTTTCACATCTCAAGTGATGTTTGCGGACAAATCCGCTCGCGCAAGGAGATACCGCCCAGGTGCAGCAGGTACTCCCATTCATCGGTACGCACCGGCTGCACGGAGAGACGACTCCGCTTCACCAGTTCCATCCCGGCCAAAGCCGGCTGCTTCTTGATCTCATCCAGGGTCACCAACCGTTCCAGGTGGCGAACGTACCTGACATCCACCATGTACCAGATCGGCTTGTCAAAACTGCATTTGGGATCGAAGTGTTCGCCTTCCGGATCCCTGGCGGTGTAGTCGGGGTACCCCTCCCGCACCACCTCCACTATCCCCACGATGGCCGGCTCCGGAATGTTGCTGTGATAGAAAAAACCATAGTCACCCGGTTGGATCTCATCCCGGAGCAGGTTGCGGGCCTGGTAGTTACGCACCCCGTCCCACTTCTCCGTCATCAGGGGCGTGTTCTTCAGATCCTCCAGGGAAAAGCAGCCAGGCTCGGACTTGAAAAGCCAGTAGCGGCGTTCTCGTTCCATTACCTTCACCTCTCAACTGCACGGGCACGGCATGCCGTGCCCCTACGTTTCACTCTTTAACCTTAAACCCTTAGCCTCTAACAGATGCACGAACAATCCGCTCCGGAGTTTCGGCTCGAACCAGGTGGATTTTGGCGGCATGATCTTATCCTCATCGGAGAGGGCCATGAGCTCCTCCAGGGAGGTGGGATAGAGGGCAAAGGCCACGGCATGAAGGCCGGAATCCACCAACTGCTCCAGTTCCCCGATGCCGCGAATCCCCCCCACGAAGTGAATCCGCTGATCCGTGCGGGGATCGTTTATCCCCAGCAGCGGCCGGAGCAGGTTGTTCTGCAGGATGGAGACATCCAACACCGCCACTGAATCGCCGGTGTCAAAGGAACCGGCTTTAGGCGTCAGCAGATACCAAGCCCCCAGGAGATACATGCCAAACGTATGCCGCTCCTCCGGGTGAAAGCGACCCGGACAGGAAGTCACCCGGAAGGAGTGGGCGATACGTAGCAGGAAATCGACTGAGGTAAGTCCGTTCAGGTCGTCCACCACCCGATTATAGGGCATGATGGTCATCTCGTCATCGGGAAAGATGACGGTGAGAAAACTGTTATACTCTTCGTCACCGGTATGAGCGTGGTTTGCTCCCCGACGGAGTTCACGGACACGACCGGCTGCGGCGCTGCGATGGTGACCATCGGCCACGTAGAGGGGAATGATTGGAGCAAAAAAGGAGGTGAGGCGATCGATCACCTCCTTCTCCCGGATCACCCAGAGCTGGTGCTCAACGCCATCGTTGGTGGTGAAGTCATACTCAGGCGTCTCCTCAGCCAAACGTGCAATCAGAGCGGAAAGATCCGGGTTGTGGCGATAGGTATAAAAGACCGGCTCGTCATTGGCGTCCAGATAGTCAATATGCCTGACCCGATCCTCTTCCTTGTCGGCCCGGGTCAGCTCATGCTTTTTGATGATCCCGTTCCGGTAGTCGTCCACGCTGGTACAGGTAACGAGCCCGGTCTGAAGAAGCTCTCCCATCCGCTGGCGGTAAATGTAGTAGCACTCCCCTTCGTCCTGGAACAGGATGCCGTCGCGAATGAAGGCGTCAAGATTCTCCCTTCCCCTCTCGTAAACCGGATCATCGTGGGAATCGGTCCCCAAGGGAAGGTCTATCTCAGGCCGAGTGATATGAAGAAAACTATGAGGATTTCCCTCCGCCATGACCCGAGCCTCGGCCACGCTCATGACATCATAGGGAAGTGACGCAACCTTTTCCGCAAGATCCCGCCGGGGACGAACGGCCCGAAACGGTTTGATAAACGCCATAAAAGAACTCCTTACTAGAAATACCGCCTGCCGCCGATGAACCGTTTCTCGAAATACGAATCATCCACCCGGGAGATCTTGATATCGTCCCCCCGCCGGGGAGCATGAACGAACCGCCCGTCACCCACATAAATTCCCACATGATTGATCTTGCCGACGGAATCACCGAAAAACAGCAGATCCCCATCCCTCAGATCACCCTTGTCGATGGCCTGACCGGTATGAAACTGCTCCCCCGAGGTGCGCGGGATGTTGACCCCGCAGAGGTTGAAGACCGCCCGGGCAAAGCCGCTGCAATCCATCCCCTCCACCACATTTGTCCCGCCCCAGCGATAGGGAATCCCCACGAATCGCTCGGCGGTCCTGGCGGCAATCCCCCCCATCTCCCCATCCGGCTTGGGAATAACGCACTCTTCACCCTTTTTTGTTTTTTTCTCCGGCTTGCCTGCCGCCAAGGGACTCTCCGCGGACTTCTCACCAGGCAAGGCGCAATACGGGGGGGCGATATAGTAGGCGCCTATAATCTTCTCGCCCACCAGTTTTTCCGCCGACTTGCGGGCGACTTCCTTTCTCGGGAAATCACCGAACCGGACGGCGTAGACCCCACTCTCCTTCCTGAAGTAGAAGGCCTCCACCCCCTTGGTCTGAAGGGCGACCGTGAGACGTTCAGCGTTTTTCACCTCCGCAAATGCCCCCACCTGGATAGAGTAGCCGATCCGTGTAAGACCGACCGCGGGGGCCGCGCCGGCGCATCCGGACCAGAGGAGCGATGCGAGGGAGAAGAGTGCAAACAGTATTCGGCGCGGCATCAGCTATCCTTGACCTCTCGCCGGATTCCCATGAGGAAGGCGACGATAAACTCTTCCAGGTCGCCGTCCAGCACCCCATCGGGGTTACCGCTCTCCACCCCTGTCCGGAGATCTTTGACCATCTTGTAGGGATGAAGCACATAAGAGCGGATCTGACTCCCCCAACCGATCTCCTTCTTTTCGCCGGAGATCTCGGCTGCCTGAGCCTCCCGTTCCAACACCTCTTTTTCGTAGAGCTTGGCCCGTAGGACCCGCATGGCGGTTGCCTTGTTGAGATGCTGGCTCCGTTCCGTCTGACAAGCCGCCACAAGCCCCGTGGGAACATGAGTGACCCGCACCGCCGAATCGGTGGTGTTCACATGCTGCCCCCCCGCCCCGCCGGAACGGTAGGTGTCGACCCTCAGGTCCGACTCCACGATCTTCACGTCAATATCGTCGGCAATCTCGGGAAAAGCGAACGCCGAGGCAAAGGAGGTATGCCGCCGGGCGTTACTGTCAAAGGGGGAGATTCGGACCAACCGATGGATACCGATCTCCGCCTTGAGATAGCCGTAAGCATACTCGCCGGTGACCATGACGGTAACCCCCTTGACCCCCGCCTCGTCGCCGGCCTGGTAGTCGGTGATCTCGGTCTTCCATCCCCGCCGCTCGCAATAACGGAGGTACATCCTCAACAGCATCTCGGCCCAATCCTGGGACTCGGTGCCTCCGGCGCCGGCATTGATGGAAAAGAAGCAGTTACTCCGGTCATGTTGGCCGGAAAGCATCTTCTGAAACTCGGCGGCGTCCACCCCCCGCTCCAGTTCATTGTTGAGACCGTGAACCTCTACCAGCGTATCCTGATCCTCCAGTTCGCTCCCCAGTTCGATGAGCACCTGGATATCCTCGCTCTGCCGATTCAGCGCATCCCACCCCTCCACAATCTTTTCCAGGGAGGTTCGCTCCTTCAGGAGTTGCTGGGCGCGTTCCTGGTTGTCCCAGAAATCGGGAGCAGCAAATCTCGACTCCATCTCCTGGACATCTTCACGTTTACGGTCGACGTCAAAGAGACCCCCGAAGCTTGATAATCCGCTCCTGAAGCGCTTCAACCCGTGCTACCTCTTCTCTGAACATATGCTATTTCTCCTTACAGGGTAAATTCTTGCCCTTTGACTTTTTTCCGCCGCGCCACCGTCATCAGCACGACAGCAAAACCTCCCATGAGCAGGTGGACAAAGATATCGCCATGGAGGGTATGGAAGGTGACCCGATTGGTCAGGCGAATATCCCCTACCAGCACCGCTTCCTGAAAGAGAGAGGTAGTATCCGCTATCCGGCCCGTGCTGTCAATAAGGGAAGAGATTCCCGTATTGGCGGCGCGCACCACCGGAACCCGGTTTTCCACGGCCCGAAAAGCGTACATGGAGAGATGCTGCCAAGGAGCGGACGACCGTCCGAACCAGGCGTCGTTGGTGATATTAACCAGAAAACGGCTCCCTTGTCGGACGTATCCCCTTGCCAAATCAGGGAAAATACCTTCAAAGCAGACAAGAACACCGGCGTCCCCCTTTCCTGTGGGAAAAGTTACATATTTATTACCGGGAACGAAGTCACCGATCCCCTCCACCATCCTGTGGACAAAGGGGAGAAGCTTGGCCAGTGGGACATATTCTCCGAAGGGGACCAGGTGCATCTTGTCGCTACGGGGTCCAACCACGCCGGCGGGAGTAAAGAAAAAGGCGCTGTTAAGGTAGCTCATCCGGTCACCATCCCGTTCCACGGCCGGACTCCCGACGATCATTCCTGCCTTCGCCTCCCGGGCCAGATTCCCGATCCGGTCGGACAACCGCGGCTCATCCTGAACGAAGAAGGGAGCGGCGCTTTCCGGCCAGACGATGAGATCAAGCTTGCCCGATGTGGCTGCCTGCCGGGTCAACCGCTCATAGATCGACACCGTGGCCTCCTGAAAGGCCGGATCCCACTTCACATCCTGGGGGATATTTCCCTGTATCAGCGCTACCTTGAGGATTGCTCCATCCGGCGTCTGCTTGAGTTGATGGATGCCGTACCCCAAGGTTGCCGCCAGCAGGAATGTCAACAGAACACCACCGGCCACCGGCCAGCGATAGGGCGCTCCCCTTACTCCCCGACGGAGCGTCAGGAACAATACCGTATTGGCCAGGGCGATGAGAAAACTGGGGCCGTAGACCCCCGTGATGTCGGCGATTTGGATGAGGGGAAGCACCTTGTAGAGGGAATAACCAAGGGTCCCCCAAGGAAACCCGGAGAGGGCGAAGGAACGAAGATATTCCAGGCAGGTCCATGCCAGGGGAAACACCAGCAACGGACTCACCCCCCTTATTTCCGCCCACCGTGTGATACAGATCGCCGCCGCCGGATAGAGAGCCAGATACGCCACCAGGAGGAAAAAGACGAAGAGAGAAACCCACAACGGAAGATGTCCGTATTTCGTCACAACGATGTTGATCCAATAAAGGAGTCCACCGAACCCCCCCAAACCGGCCACGAAACCGAGACGAAACGCCCGTTGGGGATTTTTGTGACGGCACGCCAGAAAGAGCGGGATGAAGGTGATCCAGGCCAGGGGCCAAAGCCCGGCAGAGGGAAATGAGAGGGCGTAAAAAACGCCGGAGAGTAGCGCCAGCAGGTAATCCCGCCGGGGTATGCTTCTGAAATCGGACAGACCGAATCTGCGGTAATCCACTGTTCTCCATCTCCTTAGTGAAATCAGTGTCCTCGGTTTCTTCTGTGAAGAATGCTCTTGATTCTAGAATTAGATGCTACTCTTGAGTAGGTTCTTTCAGTTCCACTATCCGGACCTTCCGGATTTTCCGCTCGTCGGCCTCCAGGATCGTCATCCGGAGGGGAAGAGATTCCACCTCCTCACCAATGCCGGGTATCCGGCCGATGAGGTGGGAGATGAGCCCCGCAACCGTATCGAACTTGTCCCGCTCCACCTGGATGCCGAAACGCTCCTCCAGTTCTTCAATGGGGAGACGAGCATCAACGATCACGGCGCCGTCCGACTGTTCCACCAGCCATTCCTCTTCGGTGTCATACTCATCCTGAATATCCCCCACGATCTGCTCCAGGATATCCTCGATAGTGATGAGGCCGGAGGTACCGCCGTACTCGTCCATTACGATGGCTATATGAACCCGTTTCCGTTTGAAATCCTGGAGCAGTTCTTCAAAATCCTTGGTTTCCGGGATGAAGAACGGCGTACGCATGAGGCGCGCCAGTTGTATCTCTGACGCATCCTTACCCCATTCCCGCAGGAGATCCTTGGCGTAGAGGAGACCGGTTATGTTGTCCACTGTCCCTTCATAGACCGGTATCCGTGAGTGACCGCACCGGTTAATAGTCTCCAGGATCTCATCAATGGGGGCATCCTGCGGCACGGCGGCCATATGGGTACGAGGAACCATGATCTCCCGGACGATCCGGTTTTTCATCTCGAAGATGGAACGAATCATCTCGTTCTCTTCCTCGTTGATGAGCCCCTCCTCTTCACCGGCGTCGATGATCTCCTGAATAGCCAAACCGGTGACTTTTTTCCTCCCCGAGATGATACTGCCGATGAGTTCCCGTATACCGGGAGCCTTGCGTGGTGCTTCTTCCAACGCTTGATTCCTCCGTAACTGTTAGTGAAGCTGCTCCGGCCTGATGTTCCTGAAGAGCAAGGTAATGAAAATTGTGATGACGCTTCCCGTTATTGCACCGAAAATCACCTCGCGCAGGGTGTGAATCCGCATGAGAAGCCGTGAGTGGCTGACCATGACCGCCAGAACCACCGTCAGGATGGAGATGATCGGGTTTCCGGTAGTGAGAGAGACCAGAGTCGCGATACAGAAAGCCACCGCCGCATGTCCGCTGGGAAGCCCTCCCCGAAGAGAAGAAACGGCGCCGGTCAACGCCTTGAGGATGACCACGACGATGACCACGACCAGGATAGATACGGCGATAGCCATCTCGCCGGGAGTGCCGATCATGGTGAGAACCCTCCTGTAATAGGGGAAAATATACTTGGCAAGGATTGAATACCCCATGACCGCCGTGCCGAAAGCGGCGATGAGAACCGCCCCAGCGGCCACATCCTTGGCAATTTTCGCCAAGGGGTGGTACTCCGGGGAAACCAGGTCCACGACAGCCTCTACCGCCGTGTTCATCATCTCGGCAAAGAGGACAAAGGAAACGGAGAGGCAGAGCACCGTAAATTCAAGGGCCGTGATACGGAGAAAGAGTACCGCCACCAGAAGCAGGATCGCACAAAAAAAGTGATAACGCATATGCTTCTGGGTTCGGGTGGCATGAAGAATCCCCTGAATCGCGAAGTCCACCGAGTCGATAAAACGGTGCGTCACCCCCGTAGTTCCTCCAGGCATCCACCCTCCACGAGCAAGGCGAACAGCTCCGCCTCCTTATCCTCCATGCGCGCCGCTTCCTCCTGACCGCTTCGCTCATGGTCGTACCCCGCCAGATGGAGAATGCCGTGAAGCAGGAGAAAAGAGAGCCGATGAAAAAAAGGGATCTCCGCTTCCAGCGCCTCGCGCTCCGCCGTCGCGGCGGAAATCACCACGTCCCCCAGGACGTCCGGGTTAAGCCCGGAGCACTCCCCCTCGTTCATGGCAAAGGAAATGACATTGGTTGGGTGATCTTTCCCCAGGTAATCGCGGTTAAGGGTACGGATACTCCGGTCACCCACGACAGTAACGGCCAGTTCGCTATCGGGCAATCCCAAGGCGTTTAAGATCGTCTCCGCCACCACCCTGAGTTGCCTGGCTCTGATCGGCAGATATCTCTGCCGGTTCTCTATGGTGATCCTCACGGTTATTCCTCCCCCCTCCCCCCTTATCCTTGCCGCTGGGCTCGGGGTATTCGATCCTTTGGTGATAGATGCCGGCCAAGATCCGGTTGAAACTCTTGGCGATCTCGTGAAGGTTCTTCAAGGTCAGTTCGCACTCGTCCAACTGACCATCGGTGAAGATGCTGTTGATAATTTTTTGCACTAACCCCTGTATACGGGCAGCTGTCGGGTCGGCCAGGGTCCGGGACGCAGCCTCCACGCAATCGGCAAGCATGACCAGTCCCGCTTCCCGGGTCTGCGGTTTCGGGCCGGGATACCGGTACTCCGGCTCCTCTACCCCACCCTCCTGCCCGGCCTGGGTTCTTGCTTTCTGATAGAAAAAGCTTATGAGCGAGGTTCCGTGGGTTTGACGGATGATATCGACGATCGTCTGCCCCAGACGGTTTTGCCGGGCCAGTTCGACCCCTTCCTTAACGTGGGCGATGAGAATCAGGGCGGACATGCTGGGGGCGAGTTTGTCGTGCCGGTTATCCCCGCCGGCCACGTTCTCGATAAAATAGAGCGGCTTGCTTATCTTGCCGATATCGTGATAGTAGGCCGCCACCCGCGCCAGAAGCGGATTGGCGTGAATCGCCTCGGCGGCGCCTTCCGCCAGATTCCCCACGAGAACACTGTGATGATAGGTTCCCGGCGCTTTGATCATCAGGTCACGT
This sequence comes from uncultured Desulfuromonadales bacterium, assembly GCA_903929485.1. Classification (GTDB taxonomy): domain Bacteria; phylum Desulfobacterota; class Desulfuromonadia; order Geobacterales; family CAIOGM01; genus CAIOGM01. The sequence continues at coordinate 13,410 of CAIYUY010000108.1, read as the reverse complement.
AGCACCGGCGAATTAAGGCTGGAGAGCTCCAGTAGTTTGATATCAGTGGTGTATTGGAACAGATTTTCAAGAAGCGGAATCGTGGCGTTGACCAGGGCGGCGGTGACGATTCCGCCGGCAGCGGCGAAGACGACACAGAGAAATGTTTGCATCGTCAGGAGGTTACCGGCAAGGATCTGAAAGGAGAGCGCCAGGGAAATGCCGACCACACTCACCTTGAGTCCGGCCAGGTAGATGGTTCCCCGATCCTTGCAATGACGGACGCCATGGGCGCCGACGATACCGGTCATGAGGGAATAGATGACGACAGCCAAGCTGTTCTCGAACATGATTCCGGCCAGCAACGCGCAGACAGAGGTATAGACCAGCGCCACCTCCGAGTTTATGAGAATCCTGACGAACATGGCTCCCAGGGCAAAGGGAAAGAGATAGTAATAATCGGTAACATGGATATAGGGAAACATCCCCCCCATGGCCGAGGTCACCACCAGAGACAACCGAAGTCCCAGAAACAGACCAATGGTGATATAGGTGAGAAGCAGGATATCCTTACTGGAGGGATCAAATTTCCGGATATTCTTGCAGGCGAAACGATAGGGAAAGACCAGGATGATCAGCGTCAGGGCGAAGACTCCCAGCACCATGAAGAGCTGTTCGCCACCGCTCCGTTTCTGATAGATCATCATCAGATTTCGGGCCTGCTCCTCGCGGATCTTCTCGCCTTCCCGAACAATTACTTCCCCCCTTTTCACCTGAAACATGACCGGAGAGACCCCTTCATGGGCCTCAGTGCGCTTTTTCTCGGTAGCATCCCGGTTAAGAGTCAGATTAGGCTTCAACATCCGGGCAAGAAACTTCTTAAGGAGAACCAAATCATTGGAATCCCCCCCCTCGGGCAGATCGGCATTCTCCACAACCGACCGTGCTTCGTTCAACCCAAGAAACTGCCGGTAATCCTGTTGAGGAGTCTCGACACCGCTTGTTACCTGGGCGACGATGACGCCATGAAGCAGATCATTGGCGAACTGTCCCTTGTCCGCCACGATGACATGCTCATAGATCTGGTTAGTGAGGCTGGTGACCTCTTCGGTTATTTCCTCAAAACGAAGACGAGCCAGGGACTCGAGATCAGTCCCATCCACTTCAAAACCAGCCACATCGGAAACCTTTTTGCGAAGCATCCGCTTCGACTCCAGATCCGAGGAGACCCGGGCTATCCGGACCAGCTCCAGTATCAGCCCCAGTCGCTGACGCAGTTCCGCCGCGGCATCACTGTCAAGAGAAAACACCAGAGGCGCGGCGGCAGCGGCCTCTTTACGCTTTGTCTCGGTGAGCTGCGCATCCTCCAGAATGTAGTTCTGGTTGGCCCTGACACTTACGCCTGCAATGTCTCCGGCTTTATAACTGGTGAAAATGAATTGTTGGTGAGGGGTAATCAGGATACTGAGAATGAGGGCAGTGATGACAAGAAAGATCAGACGACTCCACCGACCGGCTTCCTTGGCGGCAAAACGGCCGCCGAAGATGTCCAGGAGCATCCGGCCGAACCGGAGTGAAGAGGTAGTGTAGTTCTTGCCGTTATCGGTGGGCATAGGCTCGCGGATTCTATTGCAGCAGACGCCGCTGGTGCGGCACAAAGTCAGTTACTATAGTCTCACCCCCATGCGGGTGTCAATGGAAACTAAAATGACGATGTTTGATAGTTCTGCTTGGATTTCACCTTGACACCATAAATGCGGGATTTTGATAGTTCTGCTTGGATTTCACCTTGACACCATAATGCGGGATGCGGTATAAGGAGTTCATGACGCGGGGTGGAGCAGTCTGGTAGCTCGTCGGGCTCATAACCCGAAGGCCCCTGGTTCAAATCCAGGCCCCGCAACCAAATAAAATAAGGGACTTGCAATTAATTGCAGGTCCTTTTTTTATTCTGCTGAAAATAGAATTATTTTACTTTTTTTTGACCGTGAAGTGGTTTATAGTTTCATCGTTTTCATTTGTATACACCACACTCAAAGGGGTTAGACATGAGCGAAATTGCCGACATCTATGCACGCGAAATTCTGGATTCACGGGGTAATCCGACCCTGGAGGTCGAAGTTTTCCTGGACTCGGGAGCAAAAGGGCGAGCAGCTGTCCCGTCCGGGGCATCCACCGGCGAACGTGAGGCGCTGGAATTGCGTGACGGAGACAAGTCCCGTTACCTGGGGAAGGGTGTCCAGAAGGCCGTGGATAACGTAAACAACATCATAGCCGACCAGCTCATCGGCATGGAAGCCACCGACCAGGTGGGAATTGACAATAAGATGCTGGAGCTTGACGGAACCGAGTACAAGAGCACCCTTGGGGCCAATGCGATCCTGGGTGTTTCCCTGGCTGTGGCCAAGGCCGCGGCCGACGACGCCGGGCTCCCGCTCTACCAATATCTGGGGGGACCCAACGCCAAGGAACTGCCGCTTCCCATGATGAACATCATCAACGGTGGGGCCCACGCCGACAATAACGTGGACATCCAGGAGTTCATGATCATGCCGGCCGGCGCCCCGAATTTCAAGGAAGCGCTCCGGATGGGGGCGGAAATCTTCCACGCGCTGAAAGGTGTACTCAAGGGACGCGGCTACAATACCGCAGTGGGTGATGAAGGGGGGTTCGCGCCCAATCTCAAATCCAATGAAGAGGCGCTGGAAGTCATCATGGAGGCCATTGTCAAGGCCGGCTACGAGCCGGGCAAGGATGTGCTCCTCGCCCTGGACGTCGCCTCCTCGGAACTGTTCGACAAGGAGAAAGGTGTTTATACCCTGGAGAATGAGGCGCAGCCGGTAAAAACCGCCGATGAGCTCATCGATTTTTACGAGAACCTGGTAAACAAATACCCCATCATCTCTATCGAGGACGGCATGGCCGAAAACGACTGGGACGGCTGGAAAAAAATTACCGACCGACTGGGCAAACGGATTCAGATCGTGGGGGATGACCTCTTTGTCACCAATCCCAAGATCCTGAAAGAGGGAATCCAGAAGGGGATCGCCAACTCCATCCTCATCAAGCTGAACCAGATCGGCACCCTCACCGAGACACTTGACGCCATCGAGATGGCCAAACGAGCCGGTTATACCTGCGTTATCTCCCACCGCTCCGGTGAGACCGAGGATACCACCCTGGCCGACCTGGCCGTGGCGGTGAACGCCGGCCAGATCAAGACCGGCTCTCTCTGCCGTACCGACCGGGTCTGCAAGTACAACCAGTTGCTGAGGATTGAAGACGAACTGGACACCAACGCTATCTTTCGCGGCGCGGACGTTTTTTACAACATCAAAAAATAAGAGTCGATTTCACGGTAAAAGTACAGCCGGTTACGCTTTTGTGACCGGCTGTACTTTTACGAGGCGGTACCAACAATGAAGAGGCAGACAACGATGAGATCGATCCTGACCCGCGGCTCCATGGTGACCATACTAATGCTCAGCCTGGCGGGAACGTCCGCGGCGCGGGAAGGGGCCGTCGGCGTCACCCTGAAAGAGGCCATCCGATCGGCCGCGGAAAAAAACCTCGACGTAAAAGCCGAACTGTACAACCCGGCCATGTCGGAGGCGGACGTTCAAAATTACAGAGGGATCTACGACCCGCTCTTCGCTCTGGACACCAATAAGCTCAATTACGGGGAAAGCAGCTCTCCGGGTCAAAGTTCAATCGACAAAACAAAAAATTTCAATTTTAACACCGGTATCAGCCGGCTTATGCCGTGGGGGGGAACGGTAGGCCTTGTCTTTGCAAATGGTTGGGCAAAAACAGGCGCCACCATTCCCGGTTTCCAGAACAAACTGGGAGTCACCATCATCCAACCGCTCCTGAAAAACTTCGGGCAGGATACGACAGAGCTGAAGATCTCCGTGGCTCAGTCAGACAAGGATGCATTGTTGGAACAGTATCGGACAAAAGTGACCGACATTGTTTCCCAGGTTCGCACTGAATACTTCAAACTCTACAATCTCCGTGAAGATCTGGAGGTAAAGAAAAACTCCCTGGAACTGGCGCGGAAGGTCCTTGATGAGACCCGTGCCAGAGTCAAAGCCGGAGTTCTCCCTGCCATGGAGATCCTCAGCGCCGAAGCCACGGTAGCGACAAGAGAGAGTGACGTCATCAACGCCGAACGGCTCATGCGGGATGAAAGCGACCTGCTTCGGACCCTCCTGCAATTAAAAGGATCCGAGTTGATCGATCCTCTGGACAAGCCGGCTATCTCTGCTCTTCAGTTAAACGAGGAAACATCAATTTGGCGCGCCCTGCAGTTGCGCCCCGAAATGAAACAGCTCCGAGAAAACCTCAGGTCCGCCGACTTACAGGAACGGGTGGCGCGCCATCAGGTCAAACCGGATCTGTCACTGAATGCCAATGCCGGCCTGAGCGGAATAAACCAACTGTATGGGAGACAGTGGGAAAGCCTCGCCAGAGGCGATTATCCCGTATGGAGCCTCGGCCTGACTTTCAACTATCCCCTGGGTAACAGCTCCGCCGAGAACGACTACCTTAAATACAAGCTCAAGGCGGAACAACTCCGGACCCAGATCCGGAGCAAGGAGGAGGCTATCACCAATGAGGTGCGCAGCTCCATTCGGGCGGTCAATTCCGGATATAAACAGATTGAGGTCACCAAACGGGGAAGCGCCTATGCCGAAGAGAACCTCAACGCGTATATCAAGAAGGCTGCGGTAGGACTGGCGACCACCAAGGACGTATTCGACGTGCAGAATAACCTGGTGGCGGCCAAGGGGGCCGAAATCACGGCACGGACAGGATACGACGCGGCGCTTACCCAGTACTGGAAAAGCACCAGCGAACTCCTGGACAGGGAAGGGATAAAAATCACCGGTCAAGAGGCCGACGCACTCTACACGAAGATGAGGTAACCTGAATGAACCAGTATCCCTATATCATCACCGTCTCTTCGGAAAAGGGAGGAGTCGGCAAGACCACCTTGGCCACCAACCTGGCCGTCTACCTCAAGGCGCTGGGCGAGGATCTGCCGGTCTCCATCTTCTCCTTCGACAACCACTTTACCGTGGACAAGATGTTCGGTTTCGCCGGTCAGCCGCTCACCGGAAACGTGGAGGATCTCCTCACCGGAGCCCCCATCACGGAACTCATGCATATGGGGCAGTTCGGAGTGGAATATATCCCTTCTTCGGGGAAGCTGTCCGAGATCAAAAACGATATCCGCGGCGCCATGATCCTGGCAAAACTCTTCGCCCAGTCCAATCTTCCCGGCATCCTGATCATCGATACGAGGCCGGAGCTGGATATCCTGACCCAGAACGCCCTCTACGCAGCCGACCGGGTCATCATCCCGGTGAAGGACTCGCCGAGCCTGGAAAACTGCAAGAACATCTTCGACCTCTTTGAACAGAAGGGGATGAACCGGAAAAGCCTCGCCCTGATCCCCTGCCTCATAGATTCCCGGGTCAAGTTCGAGGGAATGTTCAAGGATCAGAAGTCCCTCCTCAAGGGGTTCGCGTCCAGTCGCGGTTTTCGCTGTTACGACAACTTTATCCCCAAGAGTCCCAAGGTGGACAGCCTCAACACCAATCCCGACGGCCGGGTCTATCCGATCCTCACCAACGCCCGGGGCACGGAGGTGCATAACCAGTTTTCCCAATTCGCCCGAACCATCCTGGCCGAATATCGCGAGACAACCGAGCCCCGCTCTCTTCTGTATCACCAGTGGCTCCTGGCGGAAGACCTGCGCAAGCGGGCTGAATACGAAACGCGACTGACCGGTCTTCAGAGTCATTGTCTCCTCTGCGGAGAATCATTCAGCCGGGAGGGGGGAGTCTCCCGCGCCTTTTATTTCGAGACATCGGACGGCAGCTCCTGCGGCCACCTGGACGAGAGCTGTTATGTGAAATTTCTCCTGGCTACCATCCATAATCTGGATCAGGAGTTCACTCCGGACGACCCCACCTGGGTCATGTTCAAAAACGCCACCAGCGAATCCGCCTTCGCCTTCCGCCCCCGGGAAAACGGCGCGGGCAAGGTCGTGGAGTTTTACCGGTTCACTCTTCATGGTGAACTCCTGGCCCAAAAGAGCTACCCGCTGAAGGAAAAGATGGGGGGGATGTTCAGCCGGGAAAAACATCCGCTCCACACCCTCATGGTGGACACCCTGGAAGAGCAGGGAGGAGGTTTTCGCGACGCTTTCCTCTTCGTACAGCCAATCAACCCGGAAAAACCGGAGGCAATCCTCACCGAGGAAAACTATCGCCGCTTCAACCGGCTTAAACAGCAGGTATCTCAACAGATTTCCTAAAAAAACACCCCCTCCCCTTTTCGCCGTTCATTCCAAGGATCCGTTACGTTGAAATAACAGAGACCACCGAGGGTATAAAAACCTCGGTGGTCTTGCCAAAATACCTTCCGAATACGGATGAATTTCTCGTTCCCAAGCTGGAGCTTGGGAACAATAAAAATACCCCCATTGTATTTACTGTTCATGGTAACGTAATATGGTAATTATGCAGGGTCATAGGTGAAAATTAAGAGCGGAGGAATATCGAGCATGTGTGGAGGAAATTCCATGAGATTCAATGGGTATATTCTGTTTGGTCTGCTGGCGCTGGTGATGCTCACCGGCTGCGGCAACTTCGAGTGGTTTCCGGGGAAACCGGTGATAACCACCAAAACTCTCCCCGACGCCGTCATCGGCGCCCCCTACAGTCAGACCCTCTCCGCAACTGACGGCAAGAGTCCCTATACCTGGACGGTGTCAGGCTCGCTTCCCGCCGGACTGACCCTGAGCAGTTCCGGGGTACTATCCGGCACCCCCGCTCCCGGGAGTACAACCGGCACCTTTACGGTCACGGTAACCGATTCCGCCAACCCAGCGGGAAGCGCCTCCCAGCAGCTCACCATCACGATACCCGGGGCAACGACCATACAGATGGGGGGGGCAATCCAGGGGAAGAATCCGGCATTTACCAATGCGAGTACCGCCACCGTTTCAACCTTCGCCGGTATCGCAGGAACTCCCGGGTCTAACAATGGCGCCGGTACGGCAGCCACCTTCAACTTTCCCATCGGCATCACCACGGACGGGACCAACCTCTATCTGGCTGATAGTGTTAACAACACCATCCGCCAGATCGTCATCGCCACCGGGGCCGTAACAACGGTTGCCGGCGACGCAACAGCAAATGCCGGCTCAACGGACGGCACAGGCGCCGCGGCAACGTTCAATACCCCTTCCGGCATCACCACTGACGGGACCAACCTTTATGTGGCGGACACCGCCAATAGCACCATCCGGCAGATCGCCATCGCCACCGGAGTCGTGACAACCATCGCCGGAAACCCCGCGGTAATCGGCGGCTCGGCGGACGGCGCCGGCGCGGCGGCCACCTTCGACACGCCTTACGGCATCACCACCGACGGGATCAACCTCTATGTCGCGGATACGAACAACAGCACCATCAGAAAGATCGTCATCGCCACCAAGGTTGTGACAACCATCGCCGGCAGCGTGGGAGCTACCGGTTCAGCCGACGGCCCCGGCAGTGCGGCTTCCTTCTACAATCCGCGAGGTATCACCACCGACGGGATCAACCTCTATGTCGCGGATACGAACAACAGCACCATCAGAAAGATCGTCATCGCCGGCAACGTCGTCACGACAGTGGCCGGCAGTGCGGGCAATCCCGCCTCGGCGGACGGCATCGGCATCGCCGCCGGCTTCAACTTTCCCTGCGGGATCACCACCGACGGGACTAACCTCTATGTGACCGATACCAGCAACAATACAATCCGGAAGATTACACTTACCACCAAGGCTGTGACGACAACCGCCGGCACTGCCGGAACTCCCGGAATAACGAACGGTACCGGCGCCGCAGCCCTTTTCGACACCCCTTCCGGCGCCACCACCGACGGGATCAGCCTCTATGTCTCCGATGAAGCGAACCACACAATCCGCCGGATCAAATAAAAAAAGCCGACGTATCATAGGGAATGGAAGCCATGCACAAAAAACTCAAGAACGTCCGCTTGTTTATGGCGACACTGCTCCTCTGCATGGGACTGTCGGTTCCCGCGGCCTGGGGAGGATCCGGCAGCATCAAGGGAACGGTCGTTGATTCCCAGGGGAATGGAATCTACGGCATAACCGTCAACGTCTACCATCAGAACCATCTCCTCTTGGGAAGCATAACCACGGACTATGATGGCTTGTACACCGTCGACTACCTCCCCGCCGACAGCTACAAGGTCGAGTTCGTATACGAACAGTTTCCCGGCATAACCGGCATAACCGGTTATCTTGGACAATGGTACAGTAACAAGAGTGATTTCGCCTCCGCCCCCCTGGTTGCCGTTCCTCCGGGCGCTACTATCTACAATATTAATGCAACGCCGGCCACCGGCGGCAGCATATCGGGAACCGTCACGGGAACGACCTCACCGTCCGGGGTTGCCGGTACGATCATCACGATTTATGACGCCGGCGACAGTGTCGTGGGAGAAGTCGTCACCGACTCCGGCGGCGGGTACAGCTACGCCAACCTCCCCACGGGGAGCTATAAGGTGCGGTTCAGTCGGGATCAACAGAGTTGCTCGACTGTCGCCTGGTACAACGCAAAAAATGACAGTATCACCGCTACCCAGGTCGCAGTCATTGCCGGTCAAGAGCGTACGGGAATAAACGCCCTCCTCCCCACCGGAAAACTTCTGGGTACGCTCCTCAACGCCGACACCGGCAAACCGTTTACCGGCTTCACTACCGTGGCCGTCTATGATGCCGTTACGGGGAATCTTTCCGACAATGTATACGCATCCTTCCTTGCGGGTACGTACCTGTTTTCAGAACTGGCGCCGGGAAATTACAAGATACGAGTGACTCCCACCTCTCCTCAATACCCCGTCACATGGTACGACAATAAGTATTCCATGAGCAGCGCCAACAGTGTCACCATTACCGGCAGTTCGTCTCTTACGGCGAACACGACGTTGTCGCCGGGGGGGACGATTACCGGGCATGTGACGGAAGCGGTCGGCGGGACGGGTATCAACGGGGCGGCTATCCATGCTTATGACAGCGTCACCGGAGAACAACGCGCCGCAACCACGACAAACAGCGTGGGCGCTTACACTCTGCAAGGAGTCCCCACCGGGCAGAGCTATCAGGTTCAGTTTACCCAGCCTGGTTATGAAGGTCAGTGGTATAACAACACGGCTGACCAGGGGAGCGCGCTTCCAATCACCGTCGCCGCCGCAACGCCTTCGGTAACCGGGATTGATGCAACCCTGGTCAACGGCTGCGCCAACACCGGTGGCGTCACCGGGCTGCTTCTTTACCCCTGGGGCGACCCGGCTCTTGATGCAACGGTAACCGGCTACGACCTCTCGGGACGGATGGTGGCGGAAACGTCCACGGATGCCGACGGAACGTACCGACTGACCTGTCTCCCCAGCGGCGGCTACAAAATCGTCTGCGACGATATCGAGTACCTCTACACAGCCACCGCCGCCGCCACGGTAACGGCGCCCGCGGTTTCACCTCTGCCAAACATAATCATGGGGATCGGCGGCAGTATCACGGGTCAAGTCGTTAACAACTCGGGTGAAACCGTCGCACATGCCGACGTTGCGTTCTTTGATGCGGCGAACAACCGTGTCAAGTTTGGCGTCACCACCACCGGCGCCGTAATCGATTACGTCACCACCGACATTCAGGGGAATTACGTGGCCGGCGGCCTCCCCTCCGGCAGTTACACGGTCAGGGCCGCCAGGAACGGCTGCAGCGGCATGGAAAACGGCTGGTACGGCAACCAGTCGCCGGTCGTGGTAACGGCGCCGGACGGGGTCACCGGCATCACTATCGCCCTGGGAGCTCCCCCCATAAATCCCCGGTTGACCCTGCGGATCGCCGGAAATGGCGCCGGTTCGGTCACCAGCATGCCGGCGGGGATAAACTGTTCTTCCGGAACTTGTACCTCGTCGCTTCCGCCCGGGACGGTGACTCTTACCCCCCATAGTGCCGAAGGGTCGCTTTTTACCGGCTGGAGCGGCGGCGGTTGCAGCAAAGCAAGCAGTTGCGAGGTAACCCTGACCGCCGACACAACGGTGACCGCCACCTTTTATACTCCGCCGGTAAACCGTAACGTCACCGTGACCATTAGGGGAACCGGCTTCGGATCGGTGGGAAGCATCCCGCCGGGGATCACCTGCCCCATGGGAAGCTGCTCCGCTCCGTTTCCCGTCACCACCCCGGTGACCCTTACCCCCGCCGCTACTATCGGCTCGTTTTTTACCGGCTGGAGCGGCGGGGGCTGCAACGGAACGGCGGCCTGCGTCATCCCGGCCGGCGCCACCACCGAATCAAACAGCGCGACCTTTACGCCCGCCAAGGTAAAAATGGGGCTCGGCTATTGGCTGACAATGACTGAGGCCTATTCCGGAGCAATGGACGGAGCCATAATCCAAACCGAGGCGCAAAGCTTTGCCGAAAGTCTGAATATCAGCAGAGGAATAGCCTTCTCCGTCATGGGGGGGTACAATGACACATTCTCGGCGGCGACCGGATTCAGCATACTGCAAGCGCCGTTCATCGTCAGCTCCGGCAAGGTAACTCTCTCCTCAATCGTCATCAGATAACGGCGCACAGTGGCGCCGCATAAAAAAAAGGGCCTCCCGCGGATAGATCCGGGAGGCCCTTTTACTGTTAAATTATGAAGATATCACACCGAGACCACGACAATCCCGGATTCGGTGATCGTGTACCCACGGGCCAGATCAGCTTCCCGATCATAGCCGATCTCCGTCCCGTCGGGAAGGGTGATATTCTTGTCGATAATCGCTTTCTTGATCTTCACATGCCGGCCTACGGAGACATTTTCAAAGAGAATCGAATCCTCGATGAGGCTGAAACTGTTCATCTTGCACAAGGGGCCGATGATGGAACGTTTCACGGTGGCTCCGCTGGTGATACAACCGGCGCAGACATAGGAGTCGATATTCTGCCCCCGCCGATCCGCATCATCGAACACGGTCTTGGCGGGGGGATAGTTCCCCTGGTTGGTAAGAATGGGCCATTTGTAGTTATAAAGATTCAACTGCGGGGAGACATGAATCAGGTCCATGTTGGCCTCGTAGTAAGAGTCGATGGTCCCCACATCCTTCCAGTACCCCTTTTCCTCGGGCTTCATTCCGGGGATCAGGTTATCGTTGAAGTTATAAGCAAAGACCCGGTCCTTCTTCTGAAGCATCATGGGAATGACATGCTTGCCGAAATCCAGATCTTCGTAGAGCTTCTTCCCCTCCTGCAGAATCTCGATGAGTTTTTTGGTGGAGAAGATGTAATTACCCATGGAAGCAAAACAGGTAGCTCTCCCCGGAATGGTCTCGGGATTGGCCGGTTTTTCGTCAAAAGCGGTTACCCGGTTGTCATCGTCCACGGAAAAGACACCAAACCTCCGGGCCTCATCCACCGGCACCTCCAGGGCAGCCAAGGTGATATCCGCCTTATTGGCGCGATGATAGTCGATCATCTGACTGATATCCATCCGATAGATATGATCGCCGCCGAAAATCGCCACGTAATCGGCATCGGTGGCCTCGATGAAGCGTAAATAGTGGTAAATGGCGTCGGCGGTCCCCTTGAACCACTCCTCCCGATCACTGCTTGTTTCCGGGGTAATGGCGACGAAAAATTCTCCAAGACCGGTCCATTTTCCCCATGATTCCCTGATATGTTTCATGAGAGAATACGAGCGATACTGGGTCAAAATATAGACCTTCTTTATCCCGGAATTAAAAAGGTTGCTCAGGACAAAATCGATAATTTTGTATTTACCGCCGAAAGCGACACCGGGCTTGGGCCTCTTCAGAGTCAGGGGACTGAGACGCTCCCCTTTGCCGCCTGCCAGAACCATCGCAATCGTGCTTCTTCCGATATTTCCCGGTGTGTACATTTTCGCTCCTGAAACTGCATGTATGATTTCTTCTACTCAAGTACCACATAATGAATGTACGATAAAGAGTTAAATGCAGCCTTTTGTGAAATAAATCGTTAAACAAAAAAACAGCATGCTCACGAAAACCATGCCGCCGGTTTTTGTTCATGACTTCACCGGATCCTGTCCCAGACACGATGGTTTAAACAGCCCCCCCTTAAGCTGTCTACCGCTAATTAATTAAAAATAAATACCGTTGGTGTCACCGGATATGGTCATTTTGTGTTGTTTACTGGTATTTTGGGTGCCGGTTGTAGTAATCTGGAGCAGTTATTCGGATAGTGGCGCCTGGTAACAGCCAAAAACAGGTGGACGGAGATAATGATGAAAATAATAATGCCGGCAGTAGCCTTTGCCTTACTGGTAGTCGCATCCTCGGCTTTTGCCGCCGTCATTTACCCCGGTGAGAGTGCATTTCTCGGGGCCATCTCTCCCGGATTTTATCTGGAAGAGTTTTCCGGCTGGACGGTGGGCGCACCGATTCCCGACGTTACCGGCCCAATAACCGATGTCAATTTCGGGCCCGGCAACGGTTACGCATGGCACGCCCATTCGTTAAACGGATCGCTTTTCTCCAATACCGGTGCGCTGTCAACCGCCTTGGCGGATGAAGCATCCCTCTTGATCACCTTTACGGGATTACCGGTTACGGCCATGGGGGGAATTTTTACATTCACCGATTCCTACGAGCAGGTGCTTGAAGGTAATTTCACGCTTACACTCAACGATGGGACGTTAATTTCCCAGGAAGGCTCCCACTTCATCGGCTTCACCTCCACTGAACCGCTAACCTCCATGATATTCACCACGAACGGAACCGGAGATCTTGCCTGGCCGCAACTTGATCACTTCTACATAGGGGCGGCGTTGCCCCCCTCCTCTGTCCCGGAACCCACCACCTTCATCCTGCTTGCGGCAGGGATCGGTGGGTTGGCGTTGTTGAAAACAAGAAGGCGCAGCCGGTAACCCTCCCCCTGACAAAAAATCAGAACAACCAAAAATCGAAGCGTTGTTTGTTCAGTTTAAAATCGTGTTCAGGGTTGCAAACAAAAAAAGAGTTAGCCATTAATGGCTAACTCTTTGCTTTATTTGGAGGCGGCGCCCGGATTTGAACCGGGGGATAGAGGTTTTGCAGACCTAATCCAACCGGCAAAGAATCGACCCTCCCCTCTCCATCTTCATGGACGAGGCCCAGAGTCTCCTTTATCAGGGGGTGGAAGAACTCTTCGCCAAGGCCGGTGCGGCGGAAGTGATGGTCACCGCCTTCGCCCAGTCGGTGAACCAGATCTATGCGGTCATGGGCGAGGAGTACGGCAAGAGCATTCTGGACAACACCAACAATTCTCTACCTGCTGACCTATTCCGGACGCTTCAAGGGGACGACTGGGACGGCATCTGAACCCAGGATGAAGAT
>CAIYUY010000107.1 GCA_903929485.1 uncultured Desulfuromonadales bacterium | reverse complement strand
TCTTCAGATATATCCATTGTACCCGGTTCACAATAGGGCTATTATCCCCACCACGAATATTAAAATCCCGATAAAACTCCAAGAGCGGTGAAGCTTCGCGGTTTAGTTCAACTCCAGTTTATGCGGTGGTTCCGCTTCGCTGCACACCGCATAAACTTTATTCTGATGTCTCCGGCAACGAAGCCAAGATATTTCTCCAGGATACCGACCATCTGATTGGCGTCGTTGACACATCCGTGCAAGGTGCTGCCGGGATAGTTCTTGAAAAGGTTGATCCCAACACAAAGCGCTTTACGGTTTGACATTTCAGGCTCCCTTGAGTGTCCATGGAACACGGGTGGCGGTAAATTGCAAACTACAAATATACTTATTTAATAATATTGTCAACTTAAAATAATTACAATGTAAACAAGTTGTGGGACACCCACGGGTTTTCGGTGCGCACCATAAGCCCGTGCATACCCGGCGACTTTCTGTTGTCGTTGTTATGGGTACATGGTATTGTCGGGAAGGGTGAAGTGAGTCATGCGGAAGTTGTGAGTAGAGAGGAGAGCGATAATGGCAACAATGACCTTCGACACACACACAAGTTGATCAAGACATTGCAAGCGTCCGGCATACCTGAAAAACAGGCCGAAGCGTTGGCGGTAGCGCAACAGGAATCATTGCAAGCCGCCTTTGATTACCGTGACCTCGCCACCAAGGGTGATTTACAAGAAACCGAACACCGGATCGACATTAAACTAGAGCGAATCACCGGAGAAATAACCTTATTAAAGTGGATGAATGGTCTTATTATCGGTGGAATTGTCGCACTTATCATCAAGACTTTCTTTGCATAACAGAGCATGTTTCAACTAGGTAAAAAACAGACTATATAAATACCGCTACAAATCAAAAAAGGATTCCCCATGATCACCGGCATGAAAAATATCGTTGTTTTTGTCACCGACCTGGCGCGAGCCAAACGGTTCTACGTGGAACAGCTGAAACTCCCCCTTTCCCAGGAGAGTATGACCATGATGGAACTGACCCCTCCCGGCGGCGGCGCCGCCCTGGGGGTCGCCCTGGCCCTCACCGACGACGCACGAACCCTCGTGGGGCGGCACACCGGCATCACCCTGACAATTCAGGGGATCGAACAGTTCTGCCGCGACCTCACCGCCGGCGGCGTCGCCTTTACCGAACCGCTGGAGATCTCACCCTGGGGGAAAATGGCGGTGGTGAAAGATCCGGACGGTAACCAGTTCGCCCTGGTGGAGCTCTGACCATGAAACTCATAACCAATGAACTGCTGGACGGCGTCATCCTTGAGGCAAAGGCAAGCCCACGCAAGCGGAAGAATTTCAACTTTCACCCCACAAACGAATCCCTCTGCAATCGACTCCTCAACGCCCTGGAGCCGGGCACTTACGTCCGCCCCCACCGACATCTGGATCCGGAAAAGGAAGAGCTGATGCTGCTCCTCCGGGGACGGATGGGAATGATCTACTTTGACGACGCGGGAAACGTCACGGAAACGGCCCTCCTTGCCGTGGGAAGCGACGCCTTCGGCATCGACATCCCCAGCGGAATTTACCATTCCCTGGTCTGCCTGGAACCGGGAACTCTCTTTCTGGAAGCAAAGGCAGGCCCCTACCGCCCTTTGCTCCCCCAAGAGTCGGCCCCCTGGTCACCGGCTGAAGATGACCCCGAAGCAAACGACTATCGCGCCGGCCTGGAGCGACTCTTTACGCCATGACCGCTTCGCGCCTCATCCTCCTGGCGCTCCTGCTCCTCCTCCCCCTGCCGGCCTTGGGCGCCCCACCGCTCCTTCGCCCCTACGCCGGCCAGGGGGTACTGATTATCCCGGAGTCGGACAAATCCGGCGGCGCCGTTACCGTTTACCAGTACCCCGGCGTCCGCCAAAAAGAATCTCTCCTCCTGGCGGAACTCCCGTCACTTTCACCCGCCATCTCCCCAAAGAGGGGTGAAATAATCCTGGCCACAGTCGCCCTGCGGGAAGGATTCGCCCGGGTCGCGGTGTCACCCTCCGGCGAAACCCAGTGGTTTGAACTCCGAGAAAACTGGCGCGCGATCCCCTGGGAACGGTTTCTAACGGGGAGAACCATGAGACTCATGGCTGGACAGCGGGAATCCTCTTCCCGGCTCAAACAGGTTCCGGCGGAATCCGGTGGCGTTGCGGGGCTAACATCGGCCGGCGCGCCTCTGGTAGCCAGCGAAGTCAGGGACGACTGGGCAATGGTCCGGGACGAAAAAAACGCCTCCGGCTGGCTTCGTTGGCGGGACGGCGACGGCCGGCTGCTGGTGACGGTGGAATAATCCTAAAATACGGAAAACGGGGACGAAACCTCATCGGTCACGTCCCCGTTGTTTTATCTTTCGTCATTTCAGGTTTAACTGAACATCCCCATGACCTTGTCCAGAAAGCTCTTCCGCTGGGGGTGGCAATCCTCCCCCCCTTCGCACCCCAACTGCTCCAGCAGCTCCCGCTGCCGGCGGGTGAGGTTGGTGGGGGTTTCTACCTTCACCACCACATGCTGGTCTCCCCGACCATAACCCTGGAGCACCGGAACCCCCTTGGCTTTAAGGCGAAAAGCTTTTCCCGACTGGGTCCCTTCAGGGATCTTCAATGCAACCTTCCCGTCCAAGGTCGGCACCTCGATTTCAGTCCCCAGCGCCGCCTGGGTGAAGCTGATGGGAATCTCGCAGATGACATCGTTCCCCTCTCGGACAAAGAGGGTGTGAGGTTTGACGGTGATAGCCACATAGAGGTCGCCATTTGCCCCCCCCTTGGCCCCCTGCCCCCCCTCGCCATTCAACTTCAGACGGTTCCCCGTTTCGACCCCCGGGGGAACTTTCACCGACAAATTTTTCCGATCCCGTACACTCCCCGTCCCCCGGCATTCGGCGCAGGGACTTTCCACGATCTTCCCCTCGCCACGGCACTGATTGCAGGGGCGACTGACACTGAAGAACCCCTGCTGAAAGCGGACCTGACCGGCGCCACGGCAGGTGGTACAGGTTTTAGCCTCGGTGCCGGGCTTGGCGCCGCTCCCCTTGCAGACACCGCACGCCTTGGTGTAGGGAACCTCGACGGTTTTCTCGATGCCGAAGGCGGCCTGTTCAAAGCTGATCTCCAGATTGTACTGAAGATCGTCTCCCCGGCGCCCTCTCCCTGCTCCACCCCGTTGTCGCCCCCCACCGAAGATATCCCCGAAAATATCTCCAAAGATGTCGCCGAAGTCGAAACCGGCCCCGGAGAAACCGGCGCCGCCGCCACCGCTGTTCAGCCCGGCATGGCCGAACCGGTCATAGGTAGCGCGTTTTTCGGCGTCGGAGAGGACGGCGTAGGCCTCGGAAAGCTCCTTGAACTTCTCTTCGGACTCTTTGTCGCCGGGATTTTTGTCGGGATGGTACGCTACGGCCAGTCGCCGATACGCCTTCTTAATCTCCGCCTCGGCAGCATTCTTGTGGACTTCAAGAATCTCATAATAATCACGTTTTTCGCCGTTTGCCAAAGCACCCTCCTGGCGCGGGACACCGGACCCATGACACAGGGAAAACCGACGGCAAAAGGCGAAAGCCTCCTTTTGTTGGAGTCTTTCGCCTTTTACCGGTTTTCCCTAGCGCCTCGGGCCGAGAGCCAAGCGCCGGTTCTTATTTTTTTTCTTCCTTGATCTCTTCGAAGTCGGCGTCAACCACCTTCTCCCCCTTGGGTCCTTCCTCGTGGGCGTGAGGCTCGCCCCCCCCATCCCCTTGAGCCGCCTGGGTATGGGCGTAAACCGCTTCGGCCAGCTTATGGGCCGACTGCATGAGAGTTTCACTCTTGCTCTTGATCCCTTCGGCGTCGTTGGCCTCCACCGCCTTCTTCAGGTCGGCGATACCATCCTCAATCTTCTTTCGATCGTCGGCGCCGATCTTGTCACCATACTCTTTCAGGGATTTTTCGGTCTGATAGATCAGGCTATCGGCCTGATTACGAGCCTCAATGGCCTCGCGCTTTTTCTTGTCATCCGTGGCGTGAGCCTCGGCATCGCGGACCATCTTGTCGATCTCCTCCTTGGAAAGTCCCGAAGAGGCGGTGATCCGGATAGACTGCTCCTTGCCGGTCCCCAGATCCTTGGCGGAGACATGGACGATACCGTTGGCGTCAATGTCGAAGGTTACCTCCACCTGCGGAACCCCCCGGGGTGCGGAAGGGATGCCGGTCAGTTCAAAATTTCCCAGCGTTTTGTTGTCAGCGGCCATCTCCCGCTCACCCTGGAGGACATGAATGGTCACCGCCGGCTGGTTATCCGCCGCCGTGGAGAAGACCTGACTCTTCTTGCAGGGGATAGTGGTGTTCTTTTCGATGAGCCGAGTCATGACAGCGCCCAGAGTCTCGATCCCCAGAGAGAGCGGAGTCACGTCCAGGAGAAGCACATCCTTCACGTCACCCTTAAGCACCCCTCCCTGAATGGCGGCGCCGATGGCAACCACCTCATCCGGATTGACCCCCTTGCTGGGGATCTTGTTGAAGACAGCCTGAACCTTCGCCGCCACCGCAGGCATCCGGGTCATCCCCCCCACGAGAATCACTTCATCGATGTCGCCGGCGGAAAGCCCGGCGTCTTTCAATGCGGTGCGACAAGGGCCTTCCAGCTTGCCCAAGAGTTCGGCGCAGAGGGACTCCAGCTTTGCCCTGGAAAGCTTCAGGTTGAGATGCTTGGGACCGGTAGCGTCGGCAGTGATGAAAGGGAGATTGATGTCGGTCTCCATGGTGCCGGAGAGCTCGCACTTGGCCTTCTCCCCCGCCTCCTTCAATCGTTGGAGCGCCATCTTATCGCTTCTCAGATCAATCCCCTGCTCTTTTTTGAACTCGTCGGCGATCCAGTCGATGATCTTCTGGTCGAAATCCTCCCCTCCCAGGAAAGTGTCGCCGTTGGTGGACTTAACCTCAAAGACCCCATCCCCCAACTCCAGGATGGATATATCAAAAGTCCCACCCCCCAGGTCGAAGACCGCGATCTTCTCATCTTTCTTCTTGTCAAGTCCATAGGCAAGAGCTGCCGCGGTGGGCTCGTTAATGATCCTTAAGACATTGAGACCGGCGATCTTGCCGGCATCCTTGGTGGCCTGCCGCTGTGAATCATCGAAATAGGCCGGTACCGTGATGACTGCGTCGGTGACCTCTTCCCCCAGATAATCTTCGGCGGTCTTCTTCATCTTCTGCAGGACCATGGCCGAGATCTCCGGCGGTGAGTACTTCTTCCCTCGCACATCCACCCAGGCGTCGCCGTTGTCGGCCTTGATGATCTTGAAGGGGGAGATGGCAATATCCTTGCGCACCGCGTCCGAGTCGAACTTCCGACCGATGAGCCGCTTGAGGGCATACAGGGTGTTTTCCGGGTTGGTGACCGCCTGCCGCTTGGCCTGCTGCCCCACGGGGCGCTCGCCGCTGTCGGTGAAAGCGACCATGGACGGCGTGGTCCGGTTCCCCTCGGAATTGGCTATGACAACAGGCTCTCCCCCCTCCATGATTGCTACGCAGGAGTTGGTGGTCCCCAGGTCGATACCGATAACTTTACTCATGACTGATTTTCCTCCCTTATCTGAATCTATTATTCCGAAGATAGTAACTGCCGCCGGGAAAAACAAGGCCTGTTGCTGAAAAAAGTGAATGGTGAATGGTGAAGGGTGAAAAATGCCTTTGATCTTTTCACGTTTCACCATTCACTATTCACGGTTTCCATTCACCCTTCACCGGTTCTATTCACCATTCACTCTTCACCATTCACCGGTTTTTTCGCCACGGTAACCATGGCCGGGCGGAGCAGTCGATCGTTGAGCATATACCCCTTCTGAAACTCCTGGATCACGGTATTCGGCTCCTGGTCGGCGGTCTCCAGATGGGAAACGGCTTGGTGAAAGGCCGAGTCGAAGAGCACCCCCTTGGTCTCGATGGCGGTAACGCCGAACTTTTTCAGGGAAGCAAGGAGCATGGCGAGGGTCATTTTCACCCCCTCGATAATGGCCGCCCCGTTGTCGTCGCCGGCATGCTCCAGCGCCCGCTCCATGTTGTCCAACGTCGGCAGGATCTCCTGAATGAGGTTCTCATTTCCATACCTGAAGAGATCCTCCTTCTCCTTCTGGAACCGCTTCCGGAGATTTTCCAGATCCGCGCGCTCACGAATAAACTTGTCCCAGTTGGCCTTGGCCTCGGCTTCCTTTTCCGCCAGGGCCGTCTCCAGCCTGCCCAGCGGATCGTCTTCCACGACGGCGGGATCCGGAGTAAGCGCATCCGCGATCTCCGCCAACTCTTCATGATGCTCTTCGGGATGTTTCTTGCTCACGTTCTTCTCTCCTTTACGATTCAGTAACCAGTTCGGGAGCACGTTGTCTCCTTTAGTGCAATGTTGAATGTTGAATGTTGAATGTTGAATGTTGAATTCAAAATTTAACATTCAACATTCAAAATTATCATGTAACCGCCGGCAATTGCTGCTCGCCGGAGTTGAGAAGCCTGCTCACAAGTCGCGCGGTATAATCCACGATGGGAATTACTCTGGCGTACCCCATCCTGGTGGGTCCGATAATCCCCAGAACCCCCAGTTTACGCGAACCGCTCCGATAGGCGGAGGTGATGATGCTCATCCCTCCGGGATTCAAGTTAGTCTCATTGCCGATAAAAATCTGCACCCCGTCCGCCGCCAGACAACGGTCAAGAAGTTGCAGCAGTTGCCCCTTCTCTTCAAAGGCCTGGAAGAGCTCCTTCATCCGGCCGGCTTCGGCAAACTCGGGCTGATTAAAGAAGGTGGCCTGCCCCTCGATGAAAAGATCCGCCTCGGTCTCCACCAGCGCCTGCTTGGAGAGACGGAGCGCCCGGTCCAGCAGGGCGTCATGGGCCACCCGGTCGCTCTGCATCTGCTCGATGAGTCGCCGCCGGACCTCGGTCATGGGAAGACCTTGAAGGAGCGAGTTCAGATAGTTGGTCATCCGGATCAGCTCTTCGCCGGAAATATCTTCCTGCAACTCCACCAGTTTGTTGTGAACAATGCCGTGTTCCGTTACGAGAATCGCCAGAAGCCGCAGCCCCCCAAGCTTGACGAACTCCAGGTGGCGCAGGACGTTTTCGGTGAACCGCGGCGCCAGCACGACCCCCGCATAACGCGACAGCGACGAAAGCATTCTGCTCGTCTCCCGGAGGATACGGGAAGCATCCCCCCCCTGGAGCGGCAGCCGCTCCCGAAGCTGCTCCTCATGATCATCACTGACCCTTCCGACCTGAAGCAGGGTGTTTACATAAAAACGGTAGGCGCGGTCGGTGGGTATCCGCCCCGCCGAGGTGTGCGGGGAGGAGAGGAATCCCATCTCTTCCAGATCGGACATGACATTACGCACGGAAGCAGGTGACAGATTCACCCCCTGCCGCCGGGTGAGGGTGCGACTCCCCACCGGTTCCGCCGTGACAATGTACTCCTCGATGATGGCCTGAAGGATCTGCCTGCTGCGGTCATTCAGGTTGCCGATCATGGTCTCACTCTAATATGGTTAGCACTCCCGAATCAGGAGTGCCAAACAATAAATAACAACGGTGCGCCCCTTTGTCAAGGAGATTGACCGTCAAACAAATTTTACAAGGATCTGGTTGGAGAGGAGGAGAAGCGGGACGGGGATGGCAAGGCGAGTACCGTGGCGTTGCAGGAGACCGGCGCCCAGGAGCTGTTCTATCTCCTGCCCGTACACCTGCTGGACCGTTTCGCCGAAACTTTCCCGAAACCGCTCCGTATCGACCCCATCCGTCGTCCGGAGTCCCAGAAAAAAAGTTTCCGCCATGGCGTCCCGGCGGGAAAGTTCCATGAAATCTTCCAGGGGAAGCCCCCCCGACGAGATCTTTCCAAGATACTCCGCCGGGTCCAAGGGGTTATGCCAGCGCTGTCCGAAGGGAGCCATGGGGAGAAATGAGTGAGCGGCCGCGCCAAAACCCAGGTACGGCTCACGCCGCCAGTAAACCTGGTTATGTCGGGAGCGGCGGCCGGGACGGGCGAAGTTGGCGATCTCGTACTGCTCGTAGCCGGCTGCGCCAAGAATATCCGTCGTCATCCTGTACATGAGCGCCCCCATGTCATCGTCGGGAAGTTCAAGCTTTCCCTCTTCCCGGAGACGGTGCAAGGGGGTTCCCACCTCCAGGGTGAGACCATAGACGGAGAGATGCTCCGGACCAAGCAGGAGGAGTTGCCGCAACTCCTCTTGCCACTGATCCGGCGTCTGTCCGGGAAGGGAGTGGATGAGGTCAATCCCCAGATTATCGAACCCCGCACCCCGGGCCGCCGCCACCGCGTCGCGCGCCTCCCTGGAGGTATGGGCTCGTCCCAGGATTTTCAGCATCCGATCATCAAAGGACTGAATCCCCAGGGAGAGGCGGTTTACCCCGGCCCTGCGAAAACCGGCCAAGCTCTCCGGCGTCACCGTACCCGGGTTGGCCTCCAGGGTGATCTCGGCGTCGGAAACGAGTCCGTAATGCTCCCGCGCCGTCCCAATGAAGCGCGCGACCAGTTCCGGAGGGAGAAGAGAAGGTGTCCCTCCTCCCAGGTAGAGAGTATCCGCCGCCATCGAGGCGGTAAACAGCCGGGCCCGCAGCTCCATCTCCCGGATCACTCCGGCTCCGTACTCCCCCATTGGAATGCCCGAATCGTCGGAAGAGGCAAAGTCGCAGTAAGCGCATTTCTTCACGCAAAAGGGAACATGAACATAGAGTGAAAGAGAGTTACGAAGCACGGATTGCGAAGTACGAGTATACAGAACGGTTCCCTCCCTACTGAGCAATATAGTAATACCGGTTCAAGTCGAAGAGTCCCCCCCGGATCGGCTCATCCTCCATAAACCGCTGCTGGAACCAGTCATATGCAGGCCAGAACCGGTCATCGGAGCGGTTGATGCCGTACCTGGCCAACCGCTCAAGATCGTGGGGCGATTTCTTGAAGTGGGCAAGAAGATCAAAGAAATCAGGAAGCTCTTCCTCCCGCAGATCCACAAAGTAGTTGGGATACGAACCGATGAGGGCAGGGATGAAATCGGCGCTGTCCTTTTGGGGATCAAGCCTCCCCCCCTCCCCCATGATGAAGGCGACATTGTCGTGCCACCGGTTGATGACGATGGAGCAGACCCGGCTCGTGCCATCCTTCAGACGGATTCTTACAAAGGCAAGATTGGCGTTGTAGTCGTTGAAGATGGTGAAGAACGGCATGCCTGGTTGGGAGAGGGCGGTAAACGCCTTCAGGTAGTCGCTCATGGTCTCGTATTTTGTCGGCAGGGTGGGGTAACCCGCCCCGGCTGGGAGGTAGTTGATGGGGTCCAACGCGATCCCGGCTGTGGGGAGCAAGCTCTTCACCACCTGTTCCACGAACTCGCGCTTGGGATCGGTGGTGGCGAAGGAGATCTTTGCCGGCAGGAGGGACGGGTAATAATGTATCATCTCAAGATCAACCCCCATGTACCACGACTGCATGAGCTCCTGCCGCCTGGAGGGGGGGAGAAAAGAGAGGAAATTGCTTTCAGCCTCCACGCGAAGTTCATCCATGTAAAGTCGGAGCGCCAACTGATGGCCGGCCGTGCCGTATACGTTGAACCCCGCAACCAGAGCATAATAGATCCGCTCCAGCAGGGGATAATCCAGAACCCAGAGACTCTTGGGGAGGTTCCCCAGCGCCCCCTTGTGCACGGAGGCGCTGTCGAAATGGCGGTAGACCGTCAACAGCGGCGCATCCGCGGCCCGGTTCCCCTTCCAGACCGCGTCGTACCCCAGGCCGGCATAGTTCAGGGCGGCATAGTAATCCTGCCTGGTCCGGTAGAAGTCGGTGGCGGCGGCCCGGTGCTCATTACTCATGGCCGAAAAGAGCCCCAGGTCGCTCCCCTTCTCGATGGGCATCCGGAGTTTGTCCCGATAGAGCGTTAAAAAACCGGGGTAGGTCACGCTCAGGTCATGATCCGGCTCCATGAACAGGACCCAAAACTGGTCATCGATGACATTGAGGGCGATCTGCCCCTTGCAGACCGGTCCGTGAATGAAGGTCATGAAAATGTACTGGGAGTTATCCAGGAGAAACCGGTAACGGGAGCGGGGAGGGATCTGCTGGAACAGGGCAAAGGGGTTGGCGCTCAGTTTCGGATCATATCCCATCAAGTGGGGGGGCTGCAGCCACTCCGGTTGAATGAACAGCTCGTTAAAACGTCGCAGTTGAGGATCATCAAGGTCGAAAACCATGTGAGTCTTGTTGACGATGGTGGAATGGATCTTGCGAAACCGGTAGTAGACCCGCTCCACGCCGGGATCATCAAAGGGGCGGATCGTGGGGATCAGCTCCAGGGGGGCGCCGGGGGGGGTGCGGGAACGGAGGAGCTCGTAGAACTCATTGGTGGAACTCCCGAATTTCAGGTGAGCCAAGAAGAGATGCTCATAGAGGTAACGGGCCGTCATACCATGCTTGGCGTCATCCCCGTTGAAAAACTCCTCCCATTGGCGGATGGCGGCGGCGTCGGCCGGCTTGGGGGTCGTCAGCTCCGCCTGCCGGGCAGTGTCCGGCCCCTTGGCCCCCTGAACCAGCCACCCCGCGATGATATCGAACTCTTCTTTTTTGAGAGGGGGAAAACCGAAGGGCATGCCGCGGTTGGGATGCTTTTCCAGATACCCGCCAAGCTCCGTCCGCTCCTGGGAGCAGGTGAGATCATCCGCCTCGGGGCGATACTCCCCCCGGCTCTTGGGATGTTCCATCTTGTGGGAAAGCATTTGGATCAGAAGGGAGTCATTCAAACCGTTACCGACACTGCTACCCGTGACACTGAAGAACTTCTTCCCTCGCCACTCCGCCGTCGTCTGGGCGTCAATGAAGAGGCGGGTGGGGTCCATGCTGCTCAGACGCGAGGAATCGTAGACCGCCCGCTTGGTAGCCCCCCGGTCCGCCCCCTCAAAGGAATCGAGTTTCAGTTGGCAGGGGGAGTTATAGCAGGAGTGGCAGACCGTGCAGCGCTTATCCAGGAGCGGCTTGACCTCTTTCTGGTAGTCGATAATCCGGGTGGGGATCGGAAAAACCACCGGCGGCAGCGCCTTGGCGGAGCAGCCCGTAAGGCACGCAACTGCCAGAAGGAGAAGAACAAGAATATGTCTCATGGGGCACTCTCCAGGGTACACAAAGGGGAAACATCCGGCGGCTGTTCTCCGTCAACGACGATGTTCCTCTCGGTTTTTTCGCCCCCTTGTACTTATACGGAAATCACCTTTAAATCAATGGAATTATTTAATCCAGCAGGGTCGGCCGGCCGGTCGCCCCTTATTGCCTGTGTACAACATTTGATGCGCCAAAAGAGAAAGGGAGGCCGGTTATCCGGTCTCCCTTTCTTGACTACTAAAACATTTGCAGGCCGATGCCCAACCGAACGATAGTTGCCGTTATGGCTTGTCTCCTTCATTTTTCTATTGAGTCCAGTCCTGAATGGTCAGTCCGTCAATTCTGGCGAGTCGGCCTGTTTACGGATGTCAGTATGGCGGGATTGTAGTCTGTGACGATACTTATGTCAAAAACAAACTACTCCCCCTCCTTGGCTGAGGAGGCGGGCAGGGGGTGGTTCGGCAGAGGACCTACGCCCACAACTCCAATCCCGGCAGACTCCCGACGATTTTCATGGTCTCCAGGCTCACCGTGATGACCCTCCGGAAGAGTTCCAAGGGGTAGCGCGGGTTGCCCACCGTTTCCGTCACCCAGTCGTTGGCGTCGTTGACGATACCGCTCTCTTTGTCGGTCTGACGCATTGTCGCTCCACCACAAAAGTCCAGCGCCGGTTTGCCGTTGACGATGTAGGGGCGACCGGCCGGTCGCCCCTACCCCCGCCGAAATCGATCTTCACCGGATAGGGCGCCACCGTTTCATAATTCAGGTGCAGCTCCTCCACTCCCCTTCCCGCCTTGCTGAACGCCCAGAAGTCGGCGGCGGTTTTCACGCAGGGGATGCGCGGCAGCTCCTTGCTCGGGTTGTCGGCGTAGCGCTCCCTGTAATCAGGCGAATGGAGCGGGCCATAGACATAATAGAGGAGATCTTCCTTGCTGATGGTCTCGGTAAAGAAGCTGTCGATATCGCTTTTTTGCATCCGGTAATCTTCCGCATAAAACTTGCACTGTATGGCGTGAAACTCACCCGTACCGCTGGTTTTCGCCACGAGGTCAATGCCCGTATCACGTTTGTCCAAACCTTGCAGACCCGCCCAATCGGCATAGGTCCAAACATCACTGTACAAATCCCGATAGACAGCTTCATTACGCAGATAGGCAACGATCAGTTCTTCAAAATAGGTTCCCTTTTCCCGTTCGGTGACGGAACTGCTACGAAAACCGTCAAGCAGGGTGGCAAGCGGGGTCATGGTGATCGCCATAAACCGTGCGCACCCTACGACTTACACCCTCTCCAGAAAGTTACTCAACACAAAAATCAGCCGTCGCCTGTACTGCACCGGACTTTCGGCTATGGCGAGAGCTTTCAGACTTTCAAAACCGGAGACAAACCAAGGGCGTTCCAGTGCGGGGACCTGCCAGGTCCAGTCCGGATTTGCCAGACCTTGCTCACGACAAAGATATTCGATGGTTGAGGCCATGAGCGCCGCCACACGGGGATTACCGCGGAAATCCGGCAACGCCAAGGCGGAAAGATCCCGCTCTCGGCGGAAGTCGTCGACAAACTGCTTGAAGGGGATTTCCCAATGATCCGCAAGGTGTGCGTCCATCTCCCTTTGGTAGGTTTGCAGCGACTTCATTGCTCAAACATCTCCTCTACGGCAAACTGCGTCGCCGGTTTTATCTTGCGTTTTGGGTAGAACTCCTCGATTATTAAAAACACCTCTTCCGCAGTCGTTATTTCCAAATGTTTGACCAGAAACTCCATATCTTTCCGATCAAGGTCGGCTCGAGCGGCAATAGCCTTCATGGCCAGCAGATAACGCGGCTCCGCGTAATAAATAGTGAGGTGAGAGTACTCCGCCAAAATACGTGTTTGTTCATGATCAGAAGTAAAAGCCATCACTGCGTCATTCAGCCACTCCGGAGGAAGGTCATTTTTTTCCGCCACAGTTAAGGCCGCCAATCTTACGGTGTTGGCAGGTCTGAAGACTGCGTCCACATCGCGTGTCGCCGGACGGGCATCAAACACCAGGCACATTACCGCTCCGCCATACAGGCAGATTTCACCAATTACCTCCTCAGACGCAAGTTCGTCATTAAGCTGCCTAAGATAGAGGCCGATTTCTTCCCTTGTCATGACCACGGACATACAACACCTCGTTTCCGGACAGCCTATCTCCACCTTCCCGAATCCGCACTTGATTGTGTACAAAACAACTGCGCATTGCAAGAGATGATTATTATTCCACCTACCTTCAAAAGAAAAAAGGTGTGCATGATAAAATCATGCACACCTTTTCGGCCTTGAGGGACGCGACCTTGAGGTAGTTCACTTCCTGTAGTCGTAGGTTGTCACCGGGTTCATGGTGCGCACCCTACGACTACACCCAGTCAGCACTTATAAGTCCGGGTATCCTTTGGAAGTGTCGGGTATTGTTGCTGACCAACACGGCACGGTTCGCGAACCGCCCCTACTCCCTGATCTGCCCGTCGCCGTAGACGATGAACTTGGTGGTGGTGAGATCCTCCAGCCCCATGGGGCCGAAAGAGTGAAGCTTGGTGGTGGAGATGCCGATCTCGGCCCCCAAACCCAACTGGTTGCCGTCGGCAAAACGGGTGGAAGCGTTAACCACCACGCAACTGGAATTGACCTCACGGATGAACCGCTGGGCATTGTGATAATTTGCGGTGATAATTACTTCCGTATGGAGGGAACCATACTGATTAATATGGTCTATGGCCTCATCCAGCCCGTCCACCACCCGGCAGGCAAGGATCAGGTCCAGATACTCGGCGTACCAGTCCTCTTCGGTGGCGGTTGCGGCGATGGGAGCAAACTGCCGGAAGGAATCGTCACCACGAAGCTCAACCTGCATGGCTGAGAGGGTTGCGGCAATGCGGGGAATAAAGCTCTCGGCCACGTCCTTGTGAATGAGGAGAGTCTCCAAGGCGTTACAGACGCCGGGTCGCTGGGTCTTGGCGTTGACGATGATCCGCTCCGCCATGTCGAAGTCGGCCGCGGCATCCACGAAGAGGTGGCAAACCCCCTTGTAATGCTTGATCACCGGAATCCGGGAGTGCTCCACCACGAACCGGATAAGGCTCTCCCCCCCCCTCGGGATGATGAGGTCGATGCACTCATCCTGCTTCAGCATCTCCAGCACCCCCTCCCTCTCGATGAAGGGGATCACCGCCAAGGCAGCCTCCGGGACGCCGGCGCGGCGCATCTCCCCGCGCAAAATAGCGGCAATGGCCATGTTGGAGTGGAACGCCTCGGAGCCCCCCCGGAGGATGACTCCATTCCCCGCCTTGAGGCAGAGAGCAGCGGCATCAGCGGTGACGTTGGGGCGCGATTCGAAGATGATGCCGATGACCCCCAGCGGTATCCGCATCTTTCCCACCATGAGTTCATTGGGACGCTTCCACATCTTGGTCACCTCCCCCACCGGATCGGGGAGGAGCGCCACTTGGCGCAATCCGTCGGCCATGGCCGCTATCCGCTTCTCGTCCAGCATCAGCCGATCCAACAGGGGTGCGGGAAGCCCCTTCTCCTCCCCGGCCTCCAGATCTTTCCGGTTTTCCGCCATGAGTATCTCCGTGGCCGCCACCAGGGCATCAGCCATGGCGGTAAGGAGATCATTCTTGACGGTGGAGGATAGTCGGGAGATGAGATGAGAGGCCTTTCTGGCGTCCCTGGCGATGGCGGCAATCTGTTGGGCGATGGTCATGATCCACACTCCTTATGGTACCACCAGATTATCCCGGTGGATGATCTCGTCGGTGTAGCGGTAGCCGAGGATCTCTTCGATCTCGCTGCTCCGGTGGCCGAGAATGATCTGAATCTCGGCGGAAGAGTAATCAACGATACCCCGGCAGAATTCCAGTTCGTCCGCTCCGCAGACCCGGACGCAGGCCCCCCGATGGAAGCTCCCCTCAACCCTGATAATCCCCGAGGGAAGAAGACTCCGGCCATGATCGGCAAGGGCTCCCCGTGCGCCATCATCCACGATGATCCGCCCGGCCGGACGCAGGGTGTGAGCGATCCAGTGCTTGCGGCTGGTCAGGCTTTTTCCCGAGGGGAGAAAAAGGGTCCCCACCTCTTCACCCGCCAGCGCCCGGGCGATAAGCTCCGGCCGCTTGCCGTTGAGCATGAAGGTGGGAACCCCGTACTGCCCCGCCCGCTTGGCAGCCGCTACCTTGGTGGCCATCCCTCCGGTTCCCAGATTGGAACCGGTTCCCCCCGCCGCATGCTCCACCTCCTTGGTGATCTTCCTCACCAGATGGATAAGACGGGCGTCGGGTTTACTCCGGGGATCGGCGTCGTAGAAACCGTCGATGTCGGTGAGGATCATAAGGAGCTGAGCATCGGCAAGATTGGTGACCAGGGCCGAGAGATTATCGTTGTCGCCGAACTTGATCTCGTCCACGGCGACGGTGTCGTTCTCGTTGATAATGGGGATAACGCCATACCCCAGGAGGGTATGGATGGTGGCGCGGGCATTGAGGAAACGGTGG
Source organism: uncultured Desulfuromonadales bacterium (assembly GCA_903929485.1). Taxonomy (GTDB): domain Bacteria; phylum Desulfobacterota; class Desulfuromonadia; order Geobacterales; family CAIOGM01; genus CAIOGM01. The sequence goes on along the minus strand of CAIYUY010000107.1, from coordinate 31,674 downwards.
CGGTTAGCCAAGTCGTCGCGGGTGAGGAGGAGCTGAGCCACCGTAAACCCATGGGGGTCAAAGGCGTTTTCATAGGCATGCATGAGCCGCGACTGCCCCACCGCGGCGGTGGCCTGTTTTTGAGGGATGGTCCGGGGGCGCTCTTCCAGCCCCAGCTTTCTCCGACCGGCGGCTATGGCCCCGGAAGAGACGATGACGACCTCCCGGCCATCATGTCGAAGCCGCGCGACCTCACCGGCAAGCCCCGCCATGACGGCGTCATCAAGTCCGCTCGCCTGTCCGGCAAGGACTCCGCTGCCGATCTTGATAACGATCCGCCTGACGCTTTTCAGAAATTCATTACCCATGAGTGGCGCTCCACATACAGGTCATTGCACGCAGGGCAAAAGATTACCATGCCGTTAGCGGGAGTGCAAACACTACCACTCCGTTTCGGCCTCCCCCCAAAGATTGCGGGCGATTTCATCCAGAAGGGGTTCGATCCCTTCGCCGGTGGCGGCGGAGATGGGGAAGAGTCGAATCCCCCGCTCCCGGAACCAGGGGAGGATCTCCTCAAGGTTTTCCCCCACGTGGGGGAGATCGATCTTGTTGACCACGACGATCTGCTTCTTCCGGCCCAGCTCTTCGCTGAAGAGGGTCAGTTCCCGATTGAGCGCCTCGAACTCCCGGATAGGGTCACGATCAGGCATCCAGGCAAGATCGAGAATATGAAGGAGAAAATCTGTCCGCTCCACGTGACGCAGAAACCTTAAGCCCAATCCCGCCCCCTCGTGCGCCCCCTCGATAAGCCCGGGGATATCGGCCACCACGAAGGAACGATAATTCTTGTAGAGGACAACCCCCAGGTTGGGAACCAGGGTGGTAAAGGGATAGTCGGCGATCTTGGGGCGGGCCGCCGAGATCTTGGCGATGAGTGATGATTTGCCCACACTGGGAAAACCCAGGAGCCCCACATCGGCCATGAGCTTCAGTTCCAACCGGAGCCACCGCTCCACCCCCTCCTCACCCGGCTGGGCGAACTTGGGCGCCTTGTTGGTGGCCGAGGCAAACCGGGCGTTACCCTGCCCTCCCCGTCCCCCCTTGAAAAGGATCACCCGTTCACCCGCGGAGGTAAGGTCAGCCAGGAGCTCGCCGGTTTCGGCATCCTTGACGGTGGTTCCGGGGGGGACGAGAATCAGCAACCCTTCTCCATTGGCTCCGTGGCGATTCTTCCCCATGCCGTGATGTCCCCGCTCCGCCTTCTGATGGGGGCGGTAACGGAGATCCAGAAGAGTGGAGATGGTCGAGGTGGCTTCAAGAACAACATCCCCACCCTTGCCGCCATCGCCGCCATCGGGACCACCGAAGGGGATAAACTTCTCCCGACGGAAGGAGACACAGCCGGCGCCGCCATGACCGGAGGCAACGAAAATTTTCACTTCATCGACAAACTGCATGATTAATCCTGTTGTTTCTCAAACGACAGAAGCCCGAAGCTTTTGCGGCTCCGGGCTCCCTGAATTCTCTTCCAAGGGATTTCTAATTTACAGGATAAACGGAAACTTTCTTCCGATCCTTCCCCATCCGCTCGTACTTGACTATGCCGTCCACAAGGGCAAAAAGAGTATAATCCTTGCCGCATCCCACGTTATTACCGGGATGGATCTTGGTGCCGTGCTGCCGGAAGATGATGTTACCGGCTCTCACCTGCTCATCACCGAACTTCTTGCAGCCGAGTCTCTGTCCCGAGGAGTCGCGACCATTCCTGGTGCTTCCTCCCGCTTTCTTATGAGCCATATCTGAATCCTCCTACCCTGGCAAGAATGCTCAGGCTTTGATCTGTACTATCTTGAGAATCGTACGGGGTTGACGGTGGCCACGCAGTTTGCGAGTCCCTTTCCGGCGTTTGGACTTGAACACCAGAATTTTCTTGTCCTTCCCCTGCTGGACAATGGTTCCGATCACGCAAGCGCTGGGAACCAGCGGCGCACCGATGACGATGGAATCGCCACCTACCATGAGAACTTCGGTGAGCTCGATGCTGTCGCCGATCTCGCCCTGAAGCTTTTCTACCTTGAGAAATTCACCTTCGGAGACCTTGTACTGCTTTCCTCCGGTTCTGACCACTGCGTACATAAGGATTACCACCTTTTGCCGTTTTTTCGTTGAGCACCTGAAAATAGACAAAAATGATCGGGGCGTCAAGCTTTTTTTCGCGACTACCGGGAAATATCCACGAAGAGCTCGTCCCCCCGGACTTCCGTCGGGTAGAGCTTCAGTTCACAAGCGGGCGCGTCGGCGCAAGCTCCGGTTTTGAGCTCAAAACGATAGCCATGGCGAGGACAGGAGATGTACCCCTCCTTGACGATTCCCCCGGTCAGGGGACTTCCCTGGTGGGGGCACTCGTTGTCGCAAGCGAAAAAATTTCCCTTGACGTTGACGAGGAGGAGCGCCTTCCCGTTCAACGCCACCACCTTCTTGCCGAAGCTGGGGATTTCCGAAGTTTTAGCGGCGAAGATCATGAATACCTCCAAAAAAACCTTTGAACCGCAAAGACGCAAAGTACGCAAAGAAAACCCGGAGGAAAGAAAGAGACGGGAATCTTCTGGGATTTACCCCAAAGCCATTCGGTTTTCTTGCTGTCGGGTTTTCTTTGCGGTTCCTTTGCGTCCTTCGCGTCTTTGCGGTGAAAAGTCTGTTTTTTGATTTTCTGTTTTTACGGGACGTTAGTTTTTGATTATCCTTACCGCATGGGCCGCCCGCTCCGCGCGACGCCGGGCCTGATTTGTCTCCTCCCCCAGGGCCAGGGCTACCCCCATCCGTCGCCCTTTTCGGCTGTCGGGCTTACCGAAAAGCCGAAGCTTTGAATCAGGAACAGCCAACGCGGCATCAATCCCGCCGTAGGAGACCAACGGCCAGGAATCCTGAGCCAGGATGACATGGGACGCAGCCGGAGCAAGGAGAACGATCTCCGGCACCGGCAGACCGAGGATGGCTCGAACATGAAGTTCAAACTCCGACAAATTCTGGGATACCATGGTGACCATCCCCGTATCGTGGGGGCGGGGGGAAACCTCGCTGAAGTAGACGATATCTCCCTTGACAAAAAACTCCACGCCGAAAATACCGCGCCCCCCCAGGGCATCGGTAACCAGATGGGCCTGACGTCGGGCTTCGGCCAGCAACTCCGGCGCCATGGCCATGGGCTGCCATGATTCGTGGTAATCCCCGCTGATCTGGATATGGCCGATGGGAGGACAACAACGGGTGCCTCCCGCATACCTCACCGTGAGGAGGGTGATCTCGTAGTCAAAGGGGATGAACTCCTCCACAATGACCCGGTCCGATCCCCCCCGCGCCCCTTCCAGGGCGTAGTCCCAGGCAGCTGCTATCTCCCCCTCTTCCCGCACCACGCTCTGCCCCTTGCCGGACGAGCTCATGATCGGCTTGACCACGCAGGGGAGACCGATGCTTCCCACGGCGGCTCGAAACTCCTCCAGGTTCGAAGCGAAGGCATAGTCCGCCGTGGGGAGCCCCAGATCCTCGGCGGCAAGGGTCCGTATACCCTCCCGGTTCATGGTCAGGTTGGCAGCCCGGGCCGTGGGGATGACGGTGAACCCCTCCTGTTCCAGCTCCAGCAGGAACAGAGTATCAATGGCCTCGATCTCCGGAACGATATGGGTCGGTTGCTCCAGGCGGATTACCCGTTCCAGCTCTCCCCGGTCCAGCATGTTGATCACATGGCTCCGATGGGCCACCTGCATTGCCGGAGCGTCGGGGTAACGATCCACGGCGATGACCTCCACGCCAAGCCGCTGTGCCTCCATGGCCACCTCTTTTCCCAGCTCCCCCGACCCCAGCAGCAGCAGTCGGGTTGCCCCCTTCTTCAGCGGTGTGCCGATCTCCATCTCTTTCTCCCTCTATCAACCCGTTTCAATCAAGTGACCAACTTAAAGGTTACAACTCATCAGGAATAAAACCGGTCGGGTATTCGCGACAAAGAGTCTACCCGCCGTCCGTCATCCTGAACGAAGTGAAGATCCGCTGGTGAATCAAGCAGAAGCAGCTCCTCTCTACCGCCCGGGATGACAACCGTAGGAATGGCATCTTTATTGCGGCGAATCACCTTGGCTTTCTTCGTAAAACTTCGTCTCCTTCGTGGATGAATGTTTTTACGAGGTTAAGTTTGCCCCTGTTTCCCCTGTTGCCATACCGAGCAATTTAGGCTAGGATGCGGCAAGTTATTTATCGCCGCAGTAGATGGTGGCGATGCCCAGCGTCAGATCCCTGTGGGTGAGATTGCGAAAACCCGCGCGAGTCATCAATCCCTTGAACTCCTCGCGAGAGGGGAATTCCAGGACGGAATCGGGAAGATACCGATAAGCGCTTTTTTGGGAGAAAATCCCCCCGATTGCGGGAAGCACCTTCAGGAAATACCAGCAATACAGAGCCTTGAACAGCGGAATGACGGGAGTCGAGAATTCCAGAATGACAGTATTCCCGCCAGGCTTCAGAATCCGATACATTTCGGCAAGCCCCCGGGGACGGTCCACGACATTTCTAATGCCGAAGGCGATGGTAACGGAATCAAAAGAACCGTCGGGAAAGGGGATCTCTTCGCAGGGAGCAACGGTCAGCTCGATCCTCCCTGCATGGGGAGAAGCGGCCACCTTCTCCCTGCCGATGTCAACCATCTCCCGGCAAAAGTCAATGCCGGCAATCAGCACATCGGCTTGTGTGGCGGCGGCGATCGCCAGGGCCAGATCGCCGGTCCCGGTGGCCACATCCAGCACCCTCCCCCGGTTGCCGCACCTGACCAGGCTCACCGCGACACGCCGCCATTGTCGATCGATGCCCAGACTCAGGAGACGGTTGAGAAAGTCGTAACGAGGGGCGATGGCCCCGAACATGCTCCTGATCTGCTCTCCTTTAGGAGTAATTCTGTACACGATGGCTATCCTTATTCCGGTGTGGATTCCTGTCCCGGCGCGCGCCGACTTAATCTTTTTAGTGTGTAGCACAAATCCCGGCGCCCTTGCCAGAAAAATTGTCCCCGGCGCTCACGTCTCCTGAGAGGAGAAAGGAATTAATCCCTCCATGTTTCCCCTGCTTCGCATCCAGGATATCGCCGACATTCTCATCATGTCGTTTCTCGTTTACCAACTTTACCGCTGGTTCCGTAACACGAAAACGCTGCAGGTTCTCATCGGCCTGGGATCGGTGGCGGCGCTTTATGTCGTGACCAAAAACCTGGGGCTTTTCATGACGAGCTGGATACTCCAGGAGTTGGGAACGGTCTTCTTCATTCTCGTCATCGTGATCTTCCAGACCGAGATCCGGCAGGCGCTTTACCGCTTCAGCCTCTTCAGGAACCTATTCGGCAGGGAAGATACGGGGAGCTCCGTTGATTTTCTCCAGTTCAGCACCACGGTCTTCACCTTGGCCGGGGCCAGGACCGGCGCGCTCATCGTATTTCAGCGGGATGAGCCTCTGGATGAATACCTGCTTCACGGGGTCCCCATGGACTCGCTCCTCAGCGGGCAACTGCTCTCCACCATCTTCCAGAACGGCACCCCTCTTCATGATGGGGCTGTGCTGATCAAGGAGGGGCGTGTCGCCCAAGCGTCAAGCCATCTCCCCCTCTCCACCAACTCCGATATTCCCCAACACTACGGCACCCGTCACCGGGCCGCCCTGGGGCTGACCGAACGGTCCGATGCCGTGGTCGTGGTGGTATCCGAAGAGAGGGGCGCGGTCTCCCTGGTCAAGGGGGGCGAACTGGAACAGATCAGGACTCCCGAACTGCTGGCCGAGGCGCTCCACGGTCTCATCTCCCCGACAGTCCAAAAATCCGGCGCTCTCGGTAACGGCATACGACAGACCTTCTTTGCCGATCTCCGCACCAAGGCCCTGGTGGTCGTCCTCATAACCTCCGCCTGGCTCATGATTACCGGCAGACAGGGGGAGATCATTACGGTTACCGCCCCCTTGCGCTTCCACAACCTCCCCGAAAAACTCGTCCTCATCAAGAACGACCCGGAAGCGGTGGATCTCCAGCTGAAGGTTCTTTCAAGCCTGATCCCGACCCCCAAGAGCTCTGAACTGGTTGCGGATCTTGACCTCTCCACCATCAAGGAGGGAACGACTGCTATCGCCGTCAGAAATGGTGACGTCAAGCTCCCCTTGGGGGTAGTACTCTCCGCCGTTACCCCCACCACCATCAATGTTACCGCGGATCGGAAGGTCAGCCGGGATATCCCCGTAAAGGTCACGACGACAAAAAATCTCCCTGGAAGACGGCGGCTTCGCCTGCTCCGCGCCCAACCGGAAAGCATGACGGTGGAAGGTCCGCAGCGGGTGGTGGATCGGATTGACGCGCTCCAGACCGAAAGCGTTGACCTCAGCGGCATCACCCAGAACAGCACCCTGGAAAAAAAGGTGAACTCTCCGGACCCATCGGTAAGAATAGTTCAGGGAGACAAGGTCAGCGTCACCCTGGAGGTATCGCGGAAATAAAGCTGCTCGTGACATTTCCTTGACAAAAACCGCAGTTTGTTATATAAAAAGCGCCTCGCTATGACTTAAACAAAACAAATACAGTTGGAGGTCCTGATATGACGATTCGTGTTCGATTGATCGCCCTATGCCTGCTCCTCGCATCCTTCCCCTCCCTGGCCTTCGCCACCATCACCCATAAAGTCAAGAAAAAAGAGTCACTTGCCACCCTCGCCCGCAAATACCACATCACCGTCACCGACCTTAAAACCGCCAACAACATCGTCGGCAACCATGTGAAAACCGGTGATCTCCTTGTCATTCCGCCGCGGACCGGCGTGACCGCCTCCGATGCCGTCCCGGCCAGCAAGGATACGGTCTACCGTGTGCAAAAAAAGGAGACTCTGGCGACGGTGGCCCGCAAGACGGGGATAACCGTGGCTGAGTTGAAAAAGATCAACGACCTGCACGGAACCAAACCACACTTGAAGCCAGGCATGGTTCTCGCCCTGAGGAGCGCCGACGCGCCCTCCATGACGCGGGTTAAACCGGTTGCTCTTTCCAAAGCGCTCCGGAACTCGGAACTCTTTTCCGACGATGAGTTTCAGCAGAACATGGAAGAGCTCTCCTCAGCCGATCCTTCACTGCCGGTTGATCTGGCCGCAACCGTCCAATTGGGCGGCGCCATCGACCAGACAACGGCCCTGAAGAAAACCGCCTATACTTTTCTCGGCGCCCACTACCAGTTCGGCGGCACCAAACGCAACTCCTTGGACTGTTCCAGCTTCGTGCAGCAGGTCTTCCGCGACATGAGTGTCGCTCTCCCCCGAACCGCCCGCGAGCAGTTCACGGTGGGTAATGCGGTGCTCACCTCCAACCTCCAGAAAGGGGATCTGGTCTTTTTTCATACCTATGCCCGATTTCCGTCCCACGTGGGGATCTACCTGGGAGGGAACAAGATGATCCACGCATCTTCTCGTGATCGAAGGGTCGTGATCTCCTCATTCAACACCCCCTATTACCTTTCCCGCTTTATCGGCGCCAAACGGATCGCCAAGATCAATCCGGAAATCTTCAACATGAGTGAACTTCTCACGGTGGCGGAAGAAGAGCACGATGACGACGTGCTGGCTAATGACACCCTTGGAGTCGGCAATTAAAACCGACGCATGCAGAGAGACGACAAAAAATCCGGCACTCTCTGCCGGATTTTTTTTTGAGGAGCGTTCACCACCGTGAGTGACACTGAAAAGAAACAGATCGTCAGAGCCGCCGGGGTACTCGGCTTCGCCACGATCATCTCCAGGATCATGGGAATGGTAAGAGACATGACCGTGTCACGCCTCTTCGGAGCGGGGCTTGCCACCGACGCCTTTTTTGCAGCCTTCCAGATTCCCAACATGCTCCGCCGCTTTTTTGCCGAAGGGGCGCTCACCGCGGCCTTTGTCCCCACCTTTTCCGAATACTACACGAAGCGGAGCAAGCAGGAAGCCCGCGACCTGGCCAACAGCTGCTTCACCCTCCTCACCATCGTCATGGCGACACTGACGATTCTGGGGATGATATTCTCTCCCCTGGTCGTGGGGATCATGTTCCCGGGCTTCAAGGAACTACCCGGCAAGTTCGACCTGACGGTGCTCCTCAACCGGCTGATGTTCCCCTACCTTTTCTTCATCAGCCTCGTGGCGCTCTGCATGGGAATACTCAACACGGTGCGCCATTTTTTCACCCCGGCCATATCCACCGTATTTCTCAACATCTCCATGATTCTCTGCGCCCTGCTCCTGCACAACCGCTTTCAGGTTCCCATCGTTTCCCTGGCGATAGGAGTCCTGGTTGGGGGGATACTCCAGCTCCTGCTGCAACTTCCCACCCTCTACCGGAAGGGGTTCGGCATCCGTCCTCGCCTGGATTTTCGTCACCCCGCGGTGAGGCGGATCGCCCTCCTCATGGGACCGTCGCTCTTTGGCGTGGGAGTTTACTACCTCAATCTAACCGTCAGCAATATCCTGGCCTCGCTCCTCCCCCAGGGAAGTGTCTCCTACCTCTACTACGCCCAGCGACTCTTCGAGTTTCCCCAGGGGATCATCACGGTCTCCGTAGCCCAAGCGGTCCTCCCCTCCATGAGCCGGCAGGCGGCGGCGGGGGAGATGGAGCAGTTGAAGGAGTCGCTCCGCTTCGGTCTCAAGATCACCCTCTTCATCACGATCCCGGCCATGGTGGGTCTGGTAGTCTGCGCCACCCCCATTTTAAGCCTCATCTTCATGGGGGGAGAGTTCGATTATCCCAAGGCGGTGAAGGCGGCCCAGGCGCTGCAATACTACTCACTGGGTCTGGCAGTCGTGGCCATGGTGAGAGTCCTGATCCCGGCCTTCTATGCGCTGAAGGATACCCGGACTCCGGTGGTGACCGCCTTTATCTCCTTTCTCCTCAATGCCGGTCTCAGCATGATACTCATGAAGCCGTTATTACACGGCGGCTTGGCCCTGGCGACGACTCTTGCGGCCGGGTGCAACATGGCGCTCCTCTTCTTCCTGCTCCGGAAGAAGATCGGCGGGTTCGGCGGAGGCAGGATACTGGGGTCAGCGCTCAAGACACTGGTCGCGGCACTCCCCATGGGATTTTTGGTGTGGTGCGGGATGGGACTGACCGACTGGTCAGCGGGTGGGCACAAGGTTGAAAAGGCGACGGTCCTGGGAGGGAGTATCGGCGCCGGGGTGCTTCTCTTCATCCTGACGGCGCATCTGCTGGGGTGCGAAGAGGTCCGCGACGCCGGCGCGCTGGTGAAGCGCAAGTTCCGGAAACGGTAAGGGAGTAATAATATCACCACAGAGTCACGGAGGGCACAGAGAAAGGCATTTTAAAAGCGTTGGAAAAATAACCAAGAGCCTGTCATTCTGAGCAACGCGAAAACAAGCGGAACTGGCATCCGCCGGAAAACATCGAAAAACGGCAACTGGGCGAACTGTGGGAGCAGCGGAGCAACGGCTTGTGCCTGTTCATCATGCCGGAGGGAAAGGATTTCGAGGCGATCAGGGCGAAGGTGAGATAAGGAGAGCAAATTTCCTGCTTAAACGTGCGGATAAATTCCATGACGACAGCAGCCTTCCGACCATGTCAAGAATCATTTTGCGGGAAGGGAGACTACTATGGACGAAAAACTGAACGGTATCGTCAGCCAAAGCCCGTCATTCTGAGCAAAGCGAAGAATCTGCTTTTTGTTTTTTAGGCAGTAAAATCTACAGCGGATCCTTCGCTTCGCTCAGGATGACAAGCAAAGAACAAAATGGCGACTTGTTGTGAATGTCCCCTTGGTTTTCTCCGTTTTCTCCGTGTCTCCGTGCCTCCGTGGTTCAGGCGCTCTTTTCCGCGGCCTCCAGCCGCTTGGCCTCTTCCCATAACAGATCCATCTCGGCCGGGGTGGCGTCGGTCATCTTCCGTCCCTGCCCGTGGAGAGATCCCTCAACATGCTCGAACCGGGCGGTGAAGCGGGTCATGGTCTTCCTCAGCGCCTCCTCGGGATTTATGGCCAAAAACCGCCCCAGGTTGACGATGGCGAAGAGGAGATCCCCCAGTTCCGCTTCCATCCGTTCCTGATCCCCTTCCACCATGGTCTCCTGAAACTCCCCCAACTCCTCCAGAACCTTGGCGAAGACCTGATCAACGTGCTCCCAGTCGAACCCCACCCGGGCCGCCTTTTCCGTCAATTTCTGCGCCCGAAGCAGCGCGGGGAGTTGCGGCGGGACACCGCTCAGGGCCGATTTCCGTTTATCCCCCTTCTCCACCGCCTTGATCTTCTCCCAGTTCTCCACCTGTGCGCTGCTGCTGCCTATGATCTGATCACCGAAGACGTGAGGATGGCGTCGAACCAATTTTTCATTAATCCCCACGAGAACATCGGTAATGGCGAATTCTCCCCGCTCCGCGGCGATGGCGGCATGAAAGATCGGCTGAAGTATCAGATCTCCCAACTCCTCCTTCAGCATCTCCGGTGAACCGGCATCTATGGCCTCAATCACCTCGTAGGACTCCTCCAGGAGATACCGTGTAAGGCTACCATGGGTCTGTTCCGCATCCCATGGACACCCTCCCGGTCCCCGTAACCGATCCATGATCCCCACAAGACGATCGAACTCCCTTCCCGCATCAGACATGTCGTCTCTCCTTTTCGCTTGCCCTTGGCTCTCTGTCGCCACCTTACCTGATACCGACGTACTTTTCAGCATCAAAATCAAGTTATTCATGATACAGTGAGAGTAATCATCATCAGTCATGTCCACCGGCAGAATTCGTGGCCGGAACAGGAGTCCAGGCATGGACAAATCTTTACAGGAATTGGCGGATCTTCTTCACGGCTCCGTTACAGGTGATCCCGGGATCAGAATACGGGGCATGGGAACCCTGGAGACGGCGGGAGAAGGGGAGATCACCTTCCTCGCCAATCCCAAATACGCCGGCAAGGTGGCCACGACAAATGCTTCGGCGGTCGTGCTTTCCGCCGAGGCCAACAACCATGGACGCCCCGGCATCATCGTCGCCAACCCGTATCTGGCCTTCGCCAAACTGCTGACCCTCTTTACGACCCGCCCCAGAACGGCGCGAGGGGTCATGAAGGGAGCATGTGTGGGTGAAGATGTCGTCATGGGGACGGAGATATCCGTATACCCTGGAGCCGTCATCGGCGATGGAGTCAGGATCGGCCACCGGGTGACGCTTCATCCCAACGTAACCCTGTACGAAGGGGTCGTTCTTGGAGACGACGTCATCCTCCACGCCGGAGTCTCGGTCCGGGAAGGTTGCCGCATCGGGAACCGGGTCATAGTTCACAACGGAACGGTTATCGGCAGTGACGGCTTCGGCTACGCCCCGGATGAGAAATCATGGTACAAGATTCCTCAGATCGGCGTCGTTATTATCGAAGATGACGTGGAGATCGGCGCCAATGCGGCGGTGGATCGGGCCGCGCTGGAGATAACCCGAATCGGCCGCGGCACGAAGATCGACAACCTGGTGCAGATCGCCCATAACTGCGTCATTGGCGAGGATTGCGTCATCGTGGCCCAGGCCGGCATCGCCGGAAGCGCTCGACTGGGAAACCATGTGACCCTGGGGGGACAGGTGGCCATCGTCGGCCACATCACCGTGGGGGATAACGCCATGATTTCCGGGCAATCAGGGGTGATGGGGAACGTGGCCCCCGGTGAGATTTTGAGCGGCACCCCGGCCATACCGCACCAGGCTCGGCTCAGGTCCGCCGCGATTTTCCCTCACCTCCCCGAGATGCGCAAATCTCTCCACCGACTGGGAAACAGGATGACAAAGGTGGAAGAAGTGTTGGAACAGACCAAAAGCAGAATTCCGGAGGGGTCGGCATAACCGGTCACCCCCGCGTTGCCATTTTGTTCCCTGAATAATTATAATGCCGGTTACGGCGCTTTCTTCACACCCAAGGCGCCTTCTCCGGAGAAAAACTTTGACAAGATCGCGCTCAGTTGGATAGTATGGAATATTATTTTCCCAGGGGAACCACATGCAGGCAGCGCTCGCCCTGATCGGCGAAGACCTCAAGCTCGTTGAACTACAATTCCGAAAAGACCTTCAATCCGAAGTGCCGCTTATCCGAAAGGTTGGAGAGTATGTACTCTCCAGCGGCGGCAAACGGATTCGACCCGCGCTGTTGCTTCTCGGCGCCCGGCTCTGTAACTATTCAGGACCGCGCAGTGTCCCGCTGGCAAGTGTCATCGAATTCATCCACACCGCCACCCTGCTCCACGACGATGTTGTGGACAACGCTCATCTGAGAAGGGGGAATGCCTCGGCTAACACCCTCTGGGGCAATGAGGCGTCGGTGTTGGTGGGAGATTTTCTCTTTTCCAAGTCCTTTTCCCTCATGGTTGCCGATGGCGACCTGAACATCCTCAGGGTGCTGGCAGGGGCCACCACCACCATCGCCGAGGGTGAGGTTCTGCAACTTATCTGCACCAGCGATCTGGAAATGACGGAGGAGCGGTATGTGGAGGTCATTGAAAGCAAGACCGCCATACTGATCTCAGCCGCCTGTCGCGCCGGCGCCATTCTAGGGACGTCGACTCCCCAGCAGGAAGAGGCTCTGGCGCGGTTCGGCATGAATCTGGGGATAGCCTTCCAGCTCATGGACGACACCCTGGACTACATCGCCAGCGAGGAGCAGTTCGGCAAGAGTATCGGTCACGATCTGGAGGAAGGAAAGATCACCCTCCCGCTCATCCGGACACTGGCGCTCTGTAATGGGGATGAACGGGCCGACATCGCCCACATCGTGGAAAAAGAACTTTTCGACCCGGCTGATTTCGCCCGCGTCCTCCGGTATGTGCAGCAGTATGGCGGGATCGAGTATACCATAAATGCCGCCCGGCGGAGAATAACCCAGGGGAAGGAAGAGCTGGCCTGCTTCCCTGATACGCCGGTAAAAGATGCGCTGACCCAACTGGCCGACTACACCGTCAGCAGGACGAGGTAAGAACGATTCGTCTCCCCACCAAGAACATAAACACCCTCCGCTTTCTCCCCCTCCCGCCCCCGATCCCCATGCAAGGGATCAAGGTTAAAGGATAAATATTACGCGAAAACCCCGAACCCTGAACCCTGAACCTTGAACCTTGAACCTATGACAGGAGAGTTGCACATGATACGCCTGATCCTGCTGCTGTTGATTACCCTGACCGTTACCATCGGTTGCGCCAAGGAAAAAAAGGAGAACGCCGGGGAAAAGCAGGAGAGCGCTACTCTGCCGACCGTCATGGGGAGCCCTGCCCCTGATTTCACACTCTCCGGTCCCGCCGGAGAAACGCGACTCTCGACCCTGAAAGGAAAGCTGGTTTTGGTTCACTTCTGGGCGACCTGGTGCCCCCCCTGCCGCGAGGAACTCCCCTCTCTGGCCGGACTCAATGCACGAATGGGTGGTAAGCCGTTTCGCCTCCTGGCCATATCCATCGACAATGAGGGGAACGAGGCGGTGCAAAAACTTCTCGGCCGACTGGGGATAACCCTCCCGGTCCTCCTGGATCCGTCCAGCCAGGTCGCCAAGCAGTACGGAATCACCGGTGTGCCGGAAACCTTCATCATCTCACCGTCCGGGGTCGTCCTCAAGAAGATCGTCGGCTCCATGGATTGGAGTTCGCCGGAGACTCTCGCCTACCTTAATGACGCCATGAAGTCGGGCAACTAAAGAGCATGGGGCATGCACCGATCACCTTTGCCGGGGCATTTGCGGCGGGACTCCTCTCCTTTCTCTCCCCCTGCGTCCTGCCGCTGATCCCCTCCTATATCACCTACATCACCGGGATCTCCTTTGCCGACCTTCAGGCACAGCAGACCACGCGACCGGTGCGACAAAAGGCCATGCTCCATTCCCTGGCCTTCATCGCCGGCTTCACCGTCATCTTCGTCCTGCTGGGCGCCTCGGCCACCGCCATGGGGGCATTTCTCCAGGAACAGATGGGGCTCATCAGAAAAGGGGGGGGAATACTTATCGTCCTCTTCGGGATGCATATCTCGGGAATATTCGATATCAACATGCTTCTGGGTGAGAAGCGGATCAATCTCCGGAATAAACCGGCCGGGTTCATGGGGAGCTTTCTCGTGGGACTCGTCTTTGCCGCCGGTTGGACACCCTGCATCGGCCCCATCCTGGCATCCATCCTCATGGTGGCCGCCACCGAGGAGACCGTATACCAGGGGATCGGGTTGCTCCTGGTCTACTCACTGGGACTGGGGATCCCGTTTTTTCTCTCCGCCGTCGCCCTGCACCGGTTTCTTGTCTTCTTTAATCGCTATCGACGGTACATCCGGCTCATGGAGATTCTCACCGGTATTTTCCTCATGGTCGTCGGCGTCCTGATCTTCACCAACTCACTTACACGACTCTCCACCGCGTTCACCGGCTTATTTTGAGCTTATGGAGTAAAAAAAGCCCGACGCGAGGAAGCATCGGGCTTTGACGGCGCGGAAGAACGATAACGGTTACTTTTTCTTACCTTTTCCCTTCTGAATGTTTACCTGCCTCGCCTCCCGCGCCTTCACCAGATTCGCCCCCAGATCCATGCCCGCGGCAATCTCTTTTCTCTTCACCGCATAGCTTTTCGACATAAGGGGCTGACTTTTGGAAATGTTAAACTGTTTCCGATACTCGGACGGACTTACCTGATGCGCCTGATTGAGATGCCGCGTCAGGGTCTTCATCCCCCCCTTGCCGCAAATCATGCAGACAACTTCGTTGGTCTTGAATGCCTGCTTGATTGTCAGAGAAGGTACTCCCCCTTCTTCAACCGGGGACTGAACTTCCACAACGCCGCCGGATTCAATTGACTGAAGCGCCACATAGACCTTCTTGAGCTCCTGAATAATCTCATCGGTTGTCATTGCCGCAGTCCGGGCATGGGATGCCACGATATCAGCGGTCATTTCCAGTAATGTCGCCATCTCTCTCGTCCTCCTTGAGAATATAATAGTCAGCAAAATAACAAATTCCGGCTGAAAGTCAATAGTTCATTGTATAATTTCAGACAAAAATCATTCAGACAAAAAGCATGCTGATTGAATAACAGAGGCCCCAGGCTCAGAGTAAAAACTTTTTTACAACCTCTTGTATGACATCAGACTCGTTCAACATCAGCTCTCGCCATGATGATCGGATTCAGTCAGCCGTCGCACCGCTTCCCGGCAGCGTCGCGCCTCGCTTCGCTCTCCGCCACTCCCCAGCAACTCCGCCAGCGCCTCCCAGGCAGGGAGATGGGACGGAACCAGCTCCGTCAACCTTCGAAATGCGTTCAGCGCTTCGCCACGCCGTCCACTTTCCTGTCGCAGTTCTCCCAGCAGCAGCCATCCCCAGGGGTTGTCGGGCTCCCGGCGAGTAATCTCCAGGTACTGCTGCTCCGCCCCGGTAAAATCCCCTTCCTCGGCCAAAAGTTCTCCGGCCGCGATGTTGTCCGCATGACAGTAGCCCGCTTTCGAAGCCGGAGAGCATGCTCTTTGGGAAAGCTCTTTTGGGGCGACGCTCTTTATCTTTTCCAGCATCCGCCTGGTCGCCGAAGCAACGAAGGGATCACTCCGGACGTAGAGCGCCTCCTCCGTTGACCGCTCGAAGAGGTCGGCGGGGAGCTCGCCCCGTCCCACGGCTTCCCCATGAAGAGCGGTGCCGGGATAGTACGCCAACGGTGAAACCTGGCCGTCGTCGGCCTTGACCCCCTCCAGAACTCTCAGGGTCTCTCTCAGCTCCTCCCCGGTCTCCCCCGGGATGCCGGTCATGAGGTAGATGGAGAGCCTGATCCCGACCCTGCGAGTCATCCGGGCGGCGGAAATGATCTGATCGGGGGTGATCCGTTTGCCAAGTATCCCAAGGAGCGCCGGAGAGCCGGATTCCACGCCGTACTGAATGCAGTCACAGCCGGCGCGCCGCATCCAGAGGAGCATCTCTTCATCCACGGCGCTCACCCGTGACTGGCAATTCCAAAGGATGAAGAGCCGCTCTTCCAGGAGGAGCCGGCAGAACTCCACCACCCGTTTTCTGTCGGCGGTAAAGGTATCGTCCCGGATGGAAAAATAGATGAGTCCATACCGGTCGCGGATGGCGCGGATCTCGGCCACCATGCTCCGGGGCGAGCGGAACCGGAGTGATTTTCCCCAGAAATTGGGTGAAGAACAGAAGGTGCAGGCCGCCGGGCACCCCCGGGAGGTGATGAGGAATTCCATCTGCCGTCGCGGATGGATGTTGATCCCCCCTTGAAACCCCTCATAGGCGTGGGGGAGAAGGTCAAGATCGGCGACAAGCGGCCGGGGCTGAGTGACGACGACCCTGCCGCCATGGCGAAAGGCGATCCCTCGTACCTGGTGGAGATCCCCCCCCCTTTTTTTCGCCGGCAGTTGCGCCAACTCCTTGAGACTTTCCTCACCTTCACCCAGAACAATCGCGTCTACCGCGGGGTAGGCAGCCAGAATCTCCCGACAGCGGTGAGTGGCGTGAGCTCCGCCGAAGACGACAAAACAGTCGGGATTCAATTCCTTTGCCAGTTCCGCCAGACGAACCGCATCATGGCGATTGTGGGTCATGACCGAGATTCCCAGAAGATCGGGACGTTCCCTGGCGAGAATCTTCCGGATCAGATGGGGAGAAAGGCCCATGAGATTGGCGGCCTTGGCCTCCAGGTCGTTACGTCGGAGAAAGGCCACCAGGGAGCCTACCCCCACGGGGAGCAGGGAAAGGAACGGATCATCCCCCCCTGCCGCATATACGGAGCAGATGAGGATCTTCACCCGGTGACGTTCCCCTGAAGCTGTTGGATGAGGGGAATGTCGGCGGGGAGAAAGTCGAAAAACGCCGGCTCCGGCGCCGTGACCCAGCGATGTTCGGTCACTTCCGGGTCGCGCAGTTCTCCGCCGTCACCTCGGAGCCCCCCTATGCGTGGCGGTGCAGATAGCAACGAATAACATACTGTTTTATCTAGCATAAAATGGATTCCATGGGTAAGATTCTAAAAGAGATTCATGGCGGTCACTCTTCCCCAAGATTGCGGAGCAGACGTATGTAATCCCGTTGGCTCTCGTACACCATGCTGGAAAGGAGATTGATAAATGGCTGATTATCGTCGTTGTTGCTCGCCTTGAGAGCTTCAATGTACTCCTGTCGTACCACCGGCGGGATGATGGCAATCGGGTAGCCTGCCTGCAGTAGCGCCAGGTTCATCAACAGACGCGCAGTTCTTCCGTTGCCGTCGATAAAGGGGTGAATGCTTACCAGGCGGATGTGCAGCCAAGCGGCAAACTCGATAGCGTGGCTCTTGGCCTGATGTTGTGGAATCTGCGCCGTGAACTCCGCCATGGCCTGCTTCAGTTCGGCTGGACGTGGGAAGTCAACGGTAGAGCCGGTCACAACAATGCCGACTTTGCGGTAATGGCCGGCCTGTTTGGGATCAATCCGGAAATAAAAGAGTCTGTGCAGTTCCAGAATCTGTTTTTCAGTGATCTCAGGTTTTTTCGCCAGCTTGTACAGCAGGTCAAAAGCTTCACTGTGGCCCATTGCTTCCAAATGGTCCCGCAGCGGCTTGCCTCCGATGGTAATGCCGTCTTCCAGCACGACCTTGGTTTCCGATTCAGTGAGGCTATTTCCCTCCAGGGCATTACTGGCATAGGTCAAACCGATGCGATAATACTCCTTCAGCTGAGAGAGCGCATGTCTGCTCAAAGGCCGCCGACTGCCGATTTCCCTGTGCAGTTCTCCGGCGTCCTTGATTCGGTTGTCGAATTTCATGGCATTCGCTCCTTTGGATGTTCAGGTTTTACTCCTCCCCCAGCGGGGGAGGGCCAGGGAGGGGATTTCACCCGTTCTTCCGATTAACCAGATTCACGATCACCTTGACTATCGTATCCTTCTCCTCCGGATGACTCTCCGCAATCAACAGCGTCAACGCCACCAGCGCATTATCCGCCAGCCGTTTGCCGCCATCCGAACGATACAGAATACCGTTGACGCTGAGAAAATAGATGAAGAGGGCAGCGGCAATGCGCTTGTTCCCGTCACTAAAAGCATGGTTCTTTACTACAAAATAGAGAAGGTTCGCCCCCTTCTCTTCCACGCTGGGATACAACTCCTCGCCGCCGAATGTCTGGTAAATGCTCCCCATGGCGCTCTTGAATCCCTGATCCTTTTCAATTCCGAACAGCCCGGCAAACTCCCCTTTCATGGAAGACACAATACCCATGGCCTCGTCGTAGGTAATAACGGGGCCGATCTGCCGGGTCGTTTCCTCAATCGCAAGAGTGCCGTGGTCGTAACGGTCCAGCAGAGTCAACGCATAGGCGTAATCGGTTATGACCCGTAACACATCCTTGCCTGTTTCGCTGACAAGTTCCTGATTGGCGAGAGTGCGAGCAAGCAGATCAACCGTCTGCCGCATTTCGGCAAGTTTTTCGTGCTGCTCACGCAGACGTTGTTCGTTAAGGGTATAACCCTTCACGATATGATCGCGGAGCGTCTTGGTTGCCCACTGCCGGAATCGGGTTCCCTGCTGTGACTTTACACGGTAACCGAGAGAAATAATGATGTCGAGGTTATAAAAAACGCTCGGTTTGTCTGAATTTGCAATATGCATTTTTTGCATATTGCTTTTGTCATCCAACTCTTTTTCTCTGAAAATATTACGTAAATGCCGGGATATAACGGACTGGTCGCGATTAAACAGGGAGACCATTTGCGTCTGATTCAGCCAGACGGTTTCATTATCAAGCTGAACATCAAGGGATACTTTACCGTCATCGTTCGTATAGATTACCAGCTCGCCAATAGTCATGGCTATAACTCCTAAAGGCGCCCGCAAGGGGTGCCCCTACATAATTCCTGATTAAGGCGCCACGCAAGATACTCCGGCAGGACATTCTTCTTGGCCTTGATAATGAAAAAAGTCAGCGGCCCAATGGTCGGATCGGGAACCGCATCGACCGGAATAATCTTTGGACGCAATATCGAAAAAAGGAGGGAATTAGAGCGCTCATCGAAGAAATAAACTGAGCAGATGAGGCTCTTCACCCGATGAACTTCCCCTGAAGCTGTTGGATGAGGGGAATGTCGGCGGGGAGAAAGTCAAAAAACGCCAGTTCCGGCGCCGTGACCCAGCGATGTTCGGTCACTTCCAGATCGCGCACCTCTCCTCCGTTCCAGTGGCAGCGGTAGGCCAGGACCATGATCGGCCTCTCCGGATACCGATAGTAGACCACATCGAAGAGAGCCGTCACCTGGACATCCATATCCAACTCTTCCTTGATCTCCCGCACCACGCAATCCCGGGGATCTTCATTTTTTTCCATCTTACCGCCGGGGAACTCCCAGAGGAGCGGATAAGGGACATCGGCCTTGCGGCGAGTAATGAGAATCTTCCCGTCGTGGGATATGATGGCGGCGGTGACAAGCAGGGGGAGCATGGGAACCTCGTGAGGGAAGAAAAACTTATCTTTTATACCATACCGGGAGCGCCGACGCAATATCGGCACGAACCGAGGGAGCGGTCAAAGTCGAGAAGCTCAATTACATTGACTAAAAAATAATTTAGTATTATATTTGCAATCACTAATTATTTTAAAATTTTCAATGTTCAGTCTAATATTCATTCACGGCTACATGAGCACCATCGCCAACCGCGGGTTGCAGGCAAATAAGTTACGCAGGTGAGCAGACCATGAAACCTTCACTCCTGGCCGGGATATTCCTGGGAATTGCCGGTTTAACCGCCAACTGCTTCCCCTTGGAACTCTCCCTGAATGTAAATTTTTACTTCGGCTCGCTCTTCGTCATGGTGGCATTACTCCTCCATGGCGGCAGAGCCGCTCTTCTGGCGGGAATCATCGCACTCTCGGCGGCATGGTCTCAGTGGCAGCCGTCGTGGGCCGTGGTATTCACCATGGCCGAGATCCTGTTCGTCACCTGGCGACTACGACGGGGTTCGCGCAACATCATCATCTCCGACACGGTCTACTGGTGCTGTCTGGGCGCCCCCCTTTCCTGGCTACTTTATCGGTACCTCCCGGATTTTCAGGCTCTTACGACCCAACTTCTCATCCTGAAGCAGGCAGTAAACGGCGTGGTAAACGCCCTCCTGGCGAATGTCGTCTGGATCAGTATCAAGATGGCGCGTAAAGATAGTGCACAGCAACTTCCCTCTATCCAGGAGATCATCTTCACTGCCACGTTGGGATTGATTTCTGTCCCGACAATCCTCTGTCTGGTGGTAAACCAGCATCAGCTAATCCAAGCGGAGGCGAAAGAATTGGCGGAAGATGCTGCCCATGAAGCATATCTGGCGAAGATCGCCATCCGCTGGGTGCTGAGCAAACAGCCGGTTGAGGCCGCGGGTGATGCCGACAAGGCTCCGCGGGGTGAACTGCTACGAGGCGCGCAGCTCGCCGAACTGAGATCGATGGTGGCAACCATTGCCGGCGAGCAGTTTCACCACCTCAGCCTGCTGGACGGCCACGGCAAGGTCATCGTTTCCACGAGAAGAGAATTACCGCCCATGTCTTTGTTCCGAATCCTCCCGGGTAATCAGACTGAAACCTTGTCCGTGGGGAAGATGAGACAAAGAGTGGCGCCCGACATAAGTGCTCCAGGGAAACAGCCTATCCATGAGCAGCAAACGGAAGAAGCAGAGTGGAAAGTCGTGGCGGAGATTTCCACTGCCCCCATGATTGAGGAATTAGCCCGAGAGACCATGAATATATGCGCATTAATAATACTCCTCGTGGCGCTAACCTCCCTCTTCGCCCATCACTACAGCAGGACGATCGCCGCGACCTTCCTCCGTCTTCGGGAGCGATCGTCCGAAACTCCCTCACGTATCAGAGAGTCGGAAGACAACAGCGCTTTTCCTCCCAGCGGGATCAGGGAAGTCAATGAACTTTTTGATAACTTCCTAAAGATGGAGCAGGCGCTGCGCGTCTCTTTCCGGGAAGCGGATGAGCTCAACGCCACGTTGGCGGCGAGGGTCAGGGAGATACATGAGATATCATCCCAGCTTGCCCTGCAAAACGAACTGGAAGACGAGCGGCGGTTCCTCCGCACACTCCTGGACGCCATCCCCGATTCTGTCTTCATCAAGGATCTCAACGGGGTTTTTCTGGGGTGCAATACCGCATTCGCGATCAAGTACATCGGACGCCCCCAGGATCAGATCATTGGCCGGACCTATCGGGAGATGGTTCCGGACGAGAAACCGGCTCTCCATGTTCAGGCGCAGGATTCGGAGGTCATTACGACGGGAAGGTCTCATGCGAAAAACGAACAGATCCCCCTGGCTGACGGACGGCACGTTTGGGCCGAGACGATTCTCTCTCCGTTTCGGGACAGTGAAGAAAAAATTATCGGCATCATCGGCGTCTCCCGCGAAATGACGGATCGAATCGAATTGATGCGGGAACTGGAGAGTTCCCGGAACAACATGCAGATGGTTTTGGACAATTTACCCTTGCTGGCTTGGCTGAAAGACAAGGATGGACGGTACAAAATGGTCAACAAAAACTTCGTAAAGGCTGTGGGAAAACCGATTTCAAAAATCATCGGCTTTACGGACCTGGATGTGTGGCCCCGTGAACCGGCTGAAAAGTTTAGGGCCGACGACCAAGAGGTAATGGCCACCGGGGGGCGGAAACGGCTGGAGGAACGGGTGTCGGATCAGTACGGCGATACGTGGCATGAAACCTTCAAAACGGCGATTACCGACGAAAAGGGACAGATACAAGGAACCGCCGGCGTCGCCCTGAGTATCACCGACCGCAAAAATGCGGAAGAGGCTACGCTGAAAATACTCTCGCTCCAGACCGCGACCCTGGAAGCCACCGCCGACGGAATTCTGGTGGTGGACCGAACCGGTCGCTGGAGCACGCACAATAAAAAATTTCTGGAACTCTGGCGTATACCGGAGACCGTTGCGACGAGAAATGACCTGCGGGTATTGCGGCGCCATGCCCTCCCCCAACTGAATGATCCCGTGCTGTTCATGGCCAAGGTCAAGGAACTGTACGATCACCCTGAAGAGAGTTCCATGGAGATAATCACCTTTAAAGACGGCCGAGTATATGAGCGCTATTCCCAGCCCCAGCACCTGGGAGCCGAGATTGTCGGTCGGGTCTGGAGTTTTCGCGATATCACCCGGCGGGTAGAGATCGAGCGTGAGCTCACAGCGTCTCGCGAGGCGGCGGAGTCGGCCAACAAACTCAAGAGTCTCTTCCTGGCCAACATGAGCCATGAGCTCAGGACCCCCCTGAACGCCGTCATCGGCCTCGGCTACCTTCTGCAGCAGACGGAACTGTCGCTGTTGCAGCGCGACTACCTGAACAAGATGGATCAGGCGGCCCACTCACTCATGGGGATCATCAACGATATTCTCGATTTATCCCGCATTGAGGCAGGTGAACTCCATCTGGAGGAGATCGATTTCAGTCTCGTGGAGAGCCTGAAGCGAGTCCTGACCCTCATGGAGGGTCAGGCGGAGGCGAAGGGACTTGATCTTCATGTCTCCATTAAAGATAGCGTTCCTGAATTTCTCCGGGGAGATTCCTTCCGCCTGGAGCAGGTGCTGATCAACCTGCTCAATAATGCCGTAAAATTCACCCATAAAGGGTGCGTAACCCTCTCGGCGGAATCCGGATCCGTTGAGGGAGAGCTCCCCATGGTGGTGACGTTCTCCGTCCGGGACTCAGGGATAGGACTTACCTCCCAGCAGATCACCGGACTATTCCGACCATTCAGCCAGGTGGATCCGTCCATGACTCGCCGTTACGGCGGCTCCGGCCTGGGATTAAGCATCTGCAAGCGGTTGATCACCCTCATGAACGGCGATATTTCCGTGACCAGCGTGCCGGATGAGGGGAGCACGTTCACCTTTACCGCGCAATTTAACCGGGCGACGGCCATGCCGGCAAAACAGCCGGAAGCGGAACCGTTACAGCTCCGGCAGTTGGGGGGTGCGCGGATACTGGTAGTGGAAGACAACGAAGTAAACCTGCTCATCATGGAGGAACTCCTGATGAGCGCCGGTATCCGGGTAGAGACGGCGGCCAATGGTCGTGAAGCGATCGCCGCAATCGCCGCCGCGGGGGAACGTTTTGACTTGGTATTCATGGACATCCAGATGCCGGTAATGGATGGCCACGAAGCCACCCGGCTGATTCGGGAGGAGTGGCCGGCCGCGGAGTTGCCTATTATCGCCATGACTGCTCACGCCCTCAAGGAGGAGGTGCAAAAATGTCTCGACGCCGGCATGAATGATCATCTGGCCAAACCCATTGAGGTGACGGCGCTCCACCACAAGCTCCGCCGGTGGATCTCCCCTCCGGCGGCGGAACTCCGGGAACCGGAGCCGACGCCCGACGAGCCGGTGGCCGGAGCCCTGCTACAAGAAAACCGGCATCCGCCGGTTCTCGATTCGAAGGAAGCCATGGCGCGCCTGGATATTTCTCTTGATAAATATCTGAAGATTGTTGCGCTGGCGGGGCGTACTCACGAAAACGACGCAGTTTTGCTCCAAAAAGAGTTGGCCGCGGGCAATGAGGAGGCGGCCTATTTCCTGATTCACACCCTGCGAGGAGTAGCCGCCAACATCTCAGCCCCCCCCCTGACGGAAGCAGTGACAGCGCTGGAAGCCGTCATCAAGAGCGGCGAACCGGAGAAAGCATGGCAACAATTTCTCCCCGCGGTAGAATCAACTCTGACGGCGGTCATGGCGAAGATCCGGGAGCTGACGGCAACAGTGGAGGTACGAAAGGCGGAGGAAGAGCTCGTATCCCCCCCACTGCTGACCACTCAACTGAAAATGCTGTTGCTTCTCCTGGCGGAGCAGGATCTTGAGGCCCAGAAGATTTTCGCCCATCTCGCCCCCTGCCTGAAGGCAAGGAACCCACTGCTGACGGCGGATCTGACAAAAAAAATCGAACAACTGGATTTCATAGGGGCGGGGGAACTCTTGCGTGACTTTGCCGAAGGGGAGCATGCCGGCCTCGATGAATAAGGTGATGAGCAGTATGCTTCGCGCGCCGAATGGTTACGAAAATTTATGAAAACAACGGAGGCTTCATGCCCAACGGTAAAAAGCGTTCAACAATCCTCATCGCTGACGACAACATCATCAATATTCAGGTACTCAATCTGGCCCTCAACGGAGAGTATAAGGTGCTTTTCGCCTCCGATGGGGAGGGCGCGCTGGATCTGGCGGCCAGAGCGCTCCCGGATTTGATTCTTCTTGATGTGAACATGCCGGGAATAAACGGCTTTGAAGTCTGCCTGGCGCTCAAGAGTAATCCTGTTTTGTGTAACATCCCGGTGATATTTATCACCTCATTGACGCAAGAAATCGATGAGGCGAAAGGGCTGGAACTGGGCGCCGTGGATTATATCACCAAACCCATCGTCTCGGCGCTGGTCAAGCTCAGAGTCCGGAACCACCTGGACTTGAAGCGCCAACGTGACGAATTGAGCCGACTATCTTCCCTGGACGGGTTGACAGGTCTGAACAATCGCCGGACATTCGATGAGCGGCTACACCATGAATGGCGCAGGGCGCTCCGCCACGGAGTCACTCTTTCCCTCATCATGATCGACATCGACTACTTCAAGTTATATAACGACACCTTCGGTCACCTGGCGGGAGACGACTGCCTTCGCGAGGTGGCCCGGGCTCTGAAACAGTCTCTTCATCGGGCCGAGGATTTTACCGCCCGCTACGGGGGAGAAGAATTCGTCTGCCTGCTCCCCCGGATTCAGGGGAAGGAACTGGAGTCCATGGCGGAAAAACTGCGGCGTAACGTGGAAAAGCTCCGGATTCCTCACCCGGCGTCCCAGGTCACCCCCTACGTTACCGTCAGCCTGGGTGTCGCGTCCCGGATACCGACTCCAACCGGTTCACCGGAAATGCTCCTCGCCACGGCGGATCGGCTCCTCTATCTGTCCAAGAGTCTTGGGCGAAACCGATGTTCCCTCCCCCCCCTGTGCGCCGCGGGTTCGCCGGTAACGGTTACCGGCGACACCCCCTGCTCGTCATCACCCCTGGTCAAGCGGGAGTTAGCCGCCACGGTGGCTGACCTGCGACGTCATCTCTCCACCAACAATGTAAAGGCCCGCCTGATTTTCGCCCGACTGCAAGAGCGGCTCAGGGAGTTGGGGACGGAGAACGAGGTCCATGAAATCGGCTGCCGTTTGGAACAGCTGGACTTTACCGGAGCGCTCTCGTGTCTGGACAGCTTTTCCGACAGGGTAATCGCCATCGGGGAATAAGCAGGGGAGACCGAGGTGGTGCGGGGAGGAGCGGAGAAAAGAGGTCCGATCAACAACGTGAAAACCTCAGCCGCTCACGAGGAAGAGAGAATCGGGCGTAACCTACATGAACCCGTTTCGCGCCAGGAGCTCCGGAGTAATCCCTCCCGGTGACGCTCCCCCCCCTGCCAGGAGCCGCTCCACATACTTGCCCAGGATGTCGCTCTCGATGTTTACCCGATCTCCCACTTTTCGCAAGGTAAGGGTCGTCATGGCGGCGGTGTGGGGGATAATGGCGACGGAAAAAGTCGTAGGGGTGACGTCATTCAGGGTAAGGCTGATCCCGTCCAGAGCCACCGATCCCTTGGGAACCAGGTAGCGGGAGATGGCGGGATCCAGGAGACGAAGGGTGAAGATGAGGGCGTTCCCCTGCTCCCGCCGCGCTTCCACCCGGGCGATGCAATCCACATGGCCGGTGACGATATGTCCCCCCAGCCGGTCACAGAGACGGAGCGCCCGTTCCAGATTGACCTTGTCCCCCCCCTTCAATCCGCCCAGGGTGCTCCGCTCCAGACTCTCCGGCGAGACATCGAAGGTCAACCCGGCAGCCTCCTGTCGCGTCACGGTGAGACAGACCCCGTTCACCGCCACCGACTCACCCTGACGGATCTCGGCCACGGGGAGCACGGTGGCCACGGTGAGCCGACCCGATCCGCCGGAGCGAGCCAAAGAGACGATTCTCCCTACATCTTCAACCAATCCGGTAAACATACCACTCCTTATCCACTGATTTCACTGAGAGCACTGAGTAAACCCGAGACCCTATCCACTGAGGACACTGAGAACACTGAGTAAACCCGAGACCCTATCCACTGAGGACACTGAGAACACTGAGTAAACCGTCGAATCATACTCACTGTTCGCAGTGGTTTAAACGTTTTAAGCGCTTTAAGTATTTTCATTTTCCTCAGTGGATCAAGTGTTTTAAGTATTTTCAGTGTCCTCGGTGTCCTCAGTGGATTAGTGTTTTCAGTGTCCTCAGTGGATCGTTTACCACTCCCTCAAATACCCGGAGACCATGAGATCATCGCCGAAGCGCCTGACCTTTATCTCCCGCAACCGGATCGCCTCCGACATCTTTCCTGCGCCGCTCCCCGCAAAGGGGGAACGCCCCTCGCCACCAACCAGCTTGGCTCCGTAGAAGAGAACCAGCCTGTCGATGAGCCCCTGACGCAAAAGTTCTCCGGCAAGTACGCCGCCACTCTCCACGAGAAGCGACTGTATCCCTCGCTTCCCCAGCTGCGCCAACAGATCCGCCAGATCCACCCGGCCACCCGCTTCACGACAAAACACCAGCTCCGCTCCCAACGCCCGAAACGGCGCCAACAGCGCTGCGTCCTGCCGGATTGTCGCGATGAGGGTTGGCGCCGTTGACTGCAACCGGAAGAGCTGGGCGTCAAGGGGGGTCCGGAGGCGGCTGTCAACCACCACCCGCAGCGGATCTCCGGCACTGCGGGGAAGGCGGCAGGTGAGCTGGGGATCGTCGGCCAGAACCGTCTCCACTCCCACCATGAGGGCGTCATGTTCGGCCCGAAGCTTGTGCACATGGCGCCTGGCCTCCTCCCCGGTGATCCATCTGGAGTCGCCCGTGGCGGTGGCGGTCTTGCCGTCCAGGGTCAGGGCGCTCTTGACGGTGACCAGGGGGAGTCCGGTCAATACCTGCTTCATGAACGGACCGATGAGGCGACGGCACTCCTGTTCCAGGATTCCGGTAAAGGTCGGTATCCCGGCGGACCGAAGCCTCTCGATTCCCTGTCCGGCAACCCGGGGATTGGGGTCGATGATTCCGGCGTAGACCCGCCCGACTCCCGCGGCGATGAGGGCATCGGCGCAGGGAGGGGTCTTGCCGAAGTGACTGCACGGCTCCAGGGTGACGAAGAGGTCGGCCCCCCGGGCCAGCTCCCCTGCTTCACCGAGAGCATGAACCTCCGCATGGGGGGTACCGGCTTTCTTGTGCCAACCGCTCCCGACGATCTCCCCATCCCGGACAATAACGCACCCCACGGGAGGATTGGGCGTCGTTTTACCGACCCCTTTACGCGCCAGGAGAATGGCCCGGTTCATCATCTTTTCAAGATAGAGACTATGGGGAACAGTCATCTCTTCCTGGAAGGGCGGACTCCGCCACTGATAAGGAGTTCCTGCAGTTCGGCCATGAATTCATTGATATCCTTGAAGGAACGGTATACCGAAGCGAACCGGACATAGGCCACCTCATCCACGTCATGCAGCTCTTTCATGACCCACTCACCAAGGGTAGTGGTGGGGGTTTCACGGTCACTCCCCTCCTGAAGCCGCGTCTCCACCCGGTCCGCCAAACGCTGGATCGTCTCGGAGGAGACCGGTCGCTTCTCGCACGCCTTTTGCACCCCGGCCATGAGCTTCAACCGGTCGAAGGGCTCCCGACGGCCATCCTTCTTGATGACCAGGGGGAGCAGTTCTTCCACCCGTTCATAGGTGGTGACTCGCTTGCCGCACGACTCGCACTCCCGGCGCCGCCGGATGGCGGTGCCGTCCTTGTCCGGCCGAGAATCGATTACCTTGGTATCCATGGAGGCGCAGAACGGGCACTTCATGGCGCCTCCTCACCTGCCGGAAGGATAAACTTCTCCACCACCAACCCGGATTCGGCCACCATCTCCTGGGAGAGCTGATCCGCGTACCCCTCTTCGTAGACCACCCGGAGGATGCCGGCGTTGATGATCATCTTGGCGCAGATGATACAGGGCATGGTGGTGGAATAGAGGGTGGCGCCGTTTATGTTCGTCCCATGCTTGGCCGCCTGGATGATGGCGTTCTGCTCGGCATGAAGCCCCCGGCAGAGTTCGTGCCGCTCCCCCGAGGGGACATTCAGCTTTGCCCGGAGACAGCCGGTTTCGGCGCAGTGGGTGATCCCCGTGGGGACACCGTTGTAGCCGGAGGCGAGGATGTTCTTCTCCTTCACCAGCACCGCCCCCACCTGCCGTCGAAGGCAGGAAGAGCGCCGCGCCACCAGCCGTGTGATCTCCATGAAATATTCATCCCAACCGGGTCGGGTCATAGGTTCCTCATGTATTAACTACGGAGTTTCTCGGCATTAGCCCACAGCTTGCCGAGATTTATTCTTTACAACCTGCTTTTCGGCCAATTTGGCGATCACCCGGAGAGCTTCGTTAACTGATTTAGAATCGTGAAAAATCTCGGCGACATCCGGTTCCAGGACAACGACATCGTTGTGAACTCCGGCAAATCGTTTCGCATATTTTCCTCTGACACCAGGGCTGAAATCATATTCAGCCGACATCTCCGGATCCATTACCGAGTCAGACGGTTTCTTAATAACATCTCCTTTCATTCCGCTCCGCTGGCCTCGCGCTTATGATACGTATTTTTTCAGTTCGATCAGTATGCGAGACAACCAAGAGGCGATGCTTGACAGACTCCCCGATAATGACAAGTCGTAATTCTCCTTGGGAATGGAGCGGGTCGGGGATTGTAAGCGAAAGCGGGTCCCTGAACACTGTCATGGCCTCCTCAAAGGAAACTCTGTGCTTTTAAAGGTTTAACCAGGCTTTTCGCTTATCCCATTCAAAAAATTCCTCCATTCCTAACTACTTCAACCTCCGAATCTTCTCCAGGCTGGCTTCCAGTACACCCTTCTTGGCGGTGACTTCCGCCAGCTTCTCCTTCTCCTTGGCCACCACATCGGAGGGAGCCCGGTCCACGAATGATGGATTTTCCAGTTTCTTTGTGAACAGTTCCATATCCTTGACTATTTTACCGATCTCCTTGAGGAGCCGCTGCACCTCGGCCTCCACGTCCACAAGCCCCTTCAGTGGCACAAAGATCTGCACGTCCCCCGCCACCTGAATGGAGGCGTCCTCCGGTTTCTCCAGCTCCAGGCCGATGGCCAGGTCGGAGAGGCGCGCCAGAGTCATGATGGAACTCTCGTTGTGTTTCATGAGCTCCCGACTATCCTCGCTGCCGCAGGAGAGGATGGCGGCGATGCTCCTGGAAGGTGGCACTTCCATCTCACCCCTGACATTCCTGATGCCGGAAATGACCGCCATGACCTGCTCCATCTTTTCCGCCGCCTGGGGGAACGACCGCTCGGCAAGAAATTCGGGATATGCCGCCAGCATGATGGTTGGTAGGGGCAATTCATGAATTGCCGTTTGTAGGGGCAATTCATGAATTGCCCCTACAGCGTCCTTGGGTAAAGCCTGCCAGATCTCCTCGGTGATGAACGGCATGAAAGGGTGAAGGAGCCTCAGAAGCTGCTCCAGGGTATGCCAGAGGACGAATTGGACCGTACTCTTCCGCTCCCGGTCATTGCCGTAAAGATCCTGCTTGGAGAGTTCCAGATACCAGTCGCAGAACTCGCTCCAGGTGAACTGATACAGTCCGTTGGCCGCCTCGTTGTAGCGGTACTCGGCCAGGGCTTGGTTGGTTTCCCTCGCCGTCTCGTTGAACCGATGGAGTATCCACTGATCCCCCTGGGAAAGCTTCAGATCGCCCAGTGAGATCCCGGCAGGATCGAACCCTTCCAGATTCATGAGGGTGAAGCGGGCCGCGTTCCAGACCTTGTTGCAGAAATTCCGATAGCCGGCGATCCGCTCCTCGGCCAGCTTGATGTCCCGCCCCTGGGCCGCGAAGGCCGCCAGGGTGAAGCGAAAGGCGTCGGTGCCGTACTGATCGATGACCGTCAGGGGATCGATGACGTTCCCCTTGGATTTGGACATCTTATGCCCCTGGGAATCCCGCACCAGGGCATGGATGTAGACGTCGGTGAAGGGGACCTGGTCCATGAAGTGGAGCCCCATCATCATCATCCGGGCCACCCAGAAGAAAAGGATGTCGAACCCGGTGATGAGACAGGAGGTGGGATAAAAAGTTTGCAGCAGCGGCGTACTGTCCGGCCACCCCATGGTGGAGAAGGGCCAGAGGGCCGAGGAGAACCAGGTGTCCAGCACGTCGGTCTCCTGACGAAGGTCGCTGCCGCCGCACTTTCCGCAGGACGTGGGCGCCTCCATCTCCACGGTTATTTCGCCGCAGCTGTCGCAGAACCAGGCGGGGATCCGGTGTCCCCACCAGATCTGCCGGGAGATACACCAATCCCGGATGTTCTCCATCCAGTCATAGTAGGTATTTTCCCACTGCTTGGGGAGGATGCGGGTCTTCCCCTCCTTCACCGCCGCCAACGCCTTCTCCGCCAGGGGGGCAACCTTCACGTACCATTGCAGGGAGAGGTACGGCTCCACCACGGTCTTGCAGCGGTAGCAGCCGCCGATGGAGAGGGCGTGGTCGTCGATCTTCTCCAGGAGCCCCGCCGCATCCAGATCCTCCACGATCTTCTTCCGGGCCTCGAACCGCTCCAGCCCCTCGTACTGGCCACCGGCCGCATTGATGACCCCCGACTCGTCCAGGACGTTGATCCTTTCCAGCCCGTGGCGCACCCCCACCTCGAAGTCGTTGAAGTCGTGGGCCGGGGTAATCTTCACCACTCCGGTGCCGAACTCCATCTCCACGTAATCATCGGCCACCACCGGAATCTCCCGGTTCACCAGGGGGAGGATCACCGACTTCCCCACCAGGTCCAGATACCGCGGGTCATCCGGGTGAACCGCCACGGCGCTATCCCCCAGCATGGTCTCGGGGCGGGTGGTGGCCACGGTCACGAAGCGTCCCGGCTCCCCCACCACGGGGTAGCGGATATGCCAGAGATGCCCCTTCTTATCCTCGTGCTCCACCTCGATATCCGAGAGAGCGGTATGACAGCGGGGGCACCAGTTGATGAGCCGGTTGTCCCGATAGATAAGGCCATCCTTATGGAGCTTCACGAAGACGGTGCGCACCGCCTTGGAGAGCCCCTCATCCATGGTGAACCGCTCCCGTTCCCAGTCGCAGGAAGCCCCCAGCCGCTTCAGCTGGCCGATGATCTCCCCTCCGGACTCCCCCTTCCACCGCCAGACCCGCTGGATAAACTCGTCCCGTCCCAGGTCGTGACGGTCCTTACCTTCCGCCGCCAGCTGCCGCTCCACCACATTCTGGGTGGCGATCCCCGCATGATCGGTCCCCGGCATCCAGAGGACGTTGTACCCCTGCATCCGTTTCCAGCGGCAGAGAATATCCTGAAGGGTATTGTTCAGGGCATGCCCCATATGGAGGGCGCCGGTGACATTGGGAGGAGGGATGACGATGCTGTACGGCTTCTTGTCCGAGGTATCTTCCGCCCGGAAGTATCCCTTGGCTTCCCACTCCGCATACCACCGCTTCTCCACATCATGGGGTTCATACCCCTTGGCAAGTTCTCTGGTCATTTAAATAGTTCCTTAAAAGTATTGTTAGTTTAGCAGGTTGGCGGCGAACGGCCTTATCGTGAACCCCAACGC
>CAIYUY010000106.1 GCA_903929485.1 uncultured Desulfuromonadales bacterium | reverse complement strand
GGCAAGCCTGTCGGGAAAACCCCTCCCGTCGAACCTTTCGTGATGGTGGCGAATCAGGATCCCCGCTGGACGCAGGTATTCGATGACATCCAGCACCATCTGTCCCCTGACGGAGTGCATGCTGTATTCGCGAAAATCCTGGGAGTTCAGCCGCTCGGGGGCTATCCGGAGAATCCGCTCGGCGACTCCCAGTTTCCCCACGTCATGGAGGAGCGAGGCGATCCGGATGGTCTCACGCCCGTCGCCGGCGATCCCCTGTTCCTGGGCCGCGGCCTGGGAGAGCTCCGCCACGTTGCCGGCGTGCAGAAAGAGGTCTTTCCCCCCCAGCTTCACCGTCCCGGCCAGGGCCACGATCATGGATTCGTAGCTCTCCTTCGTCCGGCGCAGGGTGAGGCCAAGCTCCTCGTTCTTCTGCCGGAGGACGGTGGTCTGTTGCAGGACCCGCGCCTTCAGGTTATTGTTCCACTCCCGCAGCTCCTCGTTCTGCTGGTGCACGATCTCGGTCAGCCGACGGTTTTCCAACGTAAGGGAGTACTGCTGCATGGCGTCCCGGACGACCATGAGGAGCTCTTCATCGTTCCATGGCTTCCCCAGATAGCGGGATAATCCCCCCTTGTTGATGGCGTCGATGGTGGAGCTGAGGTCGGAAATGCCGGTGAGGAGGATACGGACCGCATCGGGGACAAACGTGCGACAGGCCTG
Organism: uncultured Desulfuromonadales bacterium; assembly: GCA_903929485.1. Lineage (GTDB taxonomy): Bacteria > Desulfobacterota > Desulfuromonadia > Geobacterales > CAIOGM01 > CAIOGM01. The sequence goes on along the minus strand of CAIYUY010000106.1, from coordinate 6,661 downwards.
GAGAAATTCCGACCCCAACATTCCCGGCATCCTCTGGTCGGAGATGATGACCCCCACATTCACGGCGCCGGAAAGGAGCATCAGTCCCTCGGCGCCGGAGTGCGCCGTGATGACCTGAAACTCCTCATCCATGAACAGGCGCCGGAGCGACTGGAGGATGTTCTCTTCATCATCCACACAAAGGAGTTGTATGGGCGCCGAATCTTCTTGCGTCATTGCCACGCTGAACCTCGCACTGTCAAATGTCTCGCACTCTATGATTGATGCACTCGCAAATTCTGTCATTGCGAGCGAAGCGAAGCAATCTGGTTTATCGCTAACATACTAAAACTACAGAGATTGCTTCGTCGCTTCGCTCCTCGCAATGACATCTTGAGAGAGAATTTGCGAGTGCATCATGATTAGCTTGGCAGCTTTTACCACTACCAAATATTTCTCTTGATTTAACTCTCCGCCGTTTTTTCGGGGCCGCGCACCGGAAGGGTGATCGTAAACCTGGAGCCGGCGCCGACCCTGCTCTCCACCGTTATCATCCCGCCATGCCGTATCACTATATCATGAGAGATGGACAGTCCCAACCCGGTTCCCCTTCCTATCTCTTTTGTCGTGAAAAACGGTTGGAATATATGGGGGATATCCGGTTCCGGGATCCCGCAACCGGTGTCCGCCACGATGATTTTGACCAAGCCGGCTTCACAGCGGCTCATCACGCTAATCTCCCCATGTCCGATTATGGCCTGGGCGGCGTTCACCAGCAGGTTCATTATCACCCGGCTGATCTGTTGCTGGTTGCAGGTGACCGGGGGGATCTCTCCCAGATCCAGCTTCAGGGTCGCCACATACTTTATTTCATTGGTAACGATAGTGATCACGCTCCGGATGCACTGGTTGAGATCCGCCGGTTCCATCCGGACCAGCTCATCGTTTCTGATGAATCGCTTCAGATCGTTGATGATCGTCTTGATCCTTGTGGTTCCCTCGGATGATTCCCTGATGATCTGGGAAAACTCTTGCCGGATACGGTCGATCTTCAGCGCCCCCTTCCGGGCGGAGATTCTGGCCATCGCTTCGGGATTGGACTGTTCCCGGATTTCCTCTTCCAGCGCTCCCAGATAGGCGTCCAGGCGATCCCAGTATTTTCCCAGGGTCGTGATGTTGCTGGTGATGAACCCCATGGGGTTGTTGATCTCATGGGCGATTCCCGAGGCGAGGAGCCCGATGGAGGCCATCTTGTCCTGTCGGAGCAGGAGGCGCCGGCTGTCGTTCAACTCCCTTTCCGTGGCGACCCGCGCCGAGATATCTTCCACGAGCACGATGAAGTATTTGATACTATCGTCCGGATTGCGCAGGCAGCGCAAGGTGTTGATGACATGCACCGTGGCGCCGTCCTTCCTGATGTACCGCTTCTGGCTGACCGTATCATTAATTTCATCGGAGACCGTACGGTGGAATCTGACGATGCTGGCGGGAAGATCATCGGGATGGGTCAGTTCGAGCCATGTCAGGCTCAACAGCTCTTCCCGGGAGTATCCCAACATCCGGCAGAGGGCCGAATTAACCGAGGTGAAATGTTTGGTCAGATCCGTGGTAGCCATCCCCACGGTGGCGTTTTCGAAGAACGCCCGGAAATGGTCCTCGCTGCGATGGAGCGCCGACAGGGTGTTCCGACGTTCCGTGACATCAATCGTATGGCCCGCAAGGTATTTCCTTCCCCCCCGTTTCAGGAGGAACTTGATGGAGTGAAAATATCTACCCTGGAATTCCAGCTCAATTTCCGAAGGTCGCCCATGGGAGAGGACTCTTCTGTCATCACTGAGAATCGTTTTTGCCAATTCCGGAGGGAAGAGCTCCTCCGTCCGCCGACCGATGATGAACTCAAGAGGCATATCCAGCAACTGCTGGAAGTTTTTGCTGACGTTGACGACGCTGAGATTCTCATCCTTGATGTAGGTGTAAACCGGGCTCTGCTCCACGAAGAGGCGGAACAGCTCTTCGCTTTCCGCCAAGGCCTGCTCCGTCCTTTTTTGCGAGGCCATACTCCAGAGCACATCGGCCAGAAAAGAGAGTTCGTTTACATCGGCATCATCGTACGGTTTCGTCCTGTTGCCGACTCCCATGAGCGCCACCACCAAGTCATGGCGCAGCACCGGCACGACCAGCTCCCGTATCACCCCGGCGTCGTTTTCCGGTACTTCATCCATGCCGTAGTCGTTGAGGATGATCGGTTTTCGCTGCCGGACGGAGTCGACCCAGACCCCGCTCTCCCCCACGGGGTAATGGGTCCCTTTTTCATGGGTAGTGCTAAATTCCTTCAGGATCGCCGTGGACCAGGCCTGAAGTGTCAGTGTCGTCTGATCCGGATCGACAAAGTGGTAGAATCCCATGGGGCTCCCGTTGAAGGCGCAGATCTCATCCAGGGAGTACTGCAGCAGCTCATCCAGGGTATGACCCAGGGGGTATTCCATCAGGCGGATCCGGAGCTTCAGCAGCAGGTCGTTTCGTTTTAGCGGGCTGGCACCTCTGCCTTTTTGATTCGCTTTCATATCCCGACTCCGGGTTTCCGCTCTTCCTCTGAAATTCCCGTAACGGGGAGTCTTACGGTAAAGGTCGATCCCACTCCCGCCACGCTTGTCGCGCAAATCTCTCCCTTATGCCGCTTGACAATGTCATAGGCGAGGGAGAGGCCCAGACCTGTCCCCATCCCCACCTCCCTGGTGGTGAAGAAGGGGTCAAAGATGCGGGACATGTTTTTTTCGGGAATGCCGCACCCGGTATCGGCGATGATTACGCAGATTGTCTCATCTTCCAGCAGGGTGCTGACGGTGATCCGTCCCTCAACCCCCAGCGCATGAATTGCGTTGAGCAGCAGATTCATGAACAACTGACTCAATTGTTGAGGATAGCAGAGGGTAGGGGGGAGCTCCCCGCAGTTTTGCTTGATCTCCATGGGGGGGATCAGGCAGTTTCGGACCATGGTGATGGCCCGTTTCAGGCAGTGGTTTATGTCTGTGCCGGTGGGGGTGTCGCCGTCCGCGCCGGCAAACCGTATCAACTCCCGGATGATCTTATGGACTCGATCAGCTCCCGCCTTGGATTCGGCGATCAGCTGTCGGCTATCGCTCAAAATATGCGGTATTTTCAACCGGGAGGATGATTCCGCCGTCCGCTCCCGGAGGCGGGGGATGCCGCTTTCCACCAGGCAATCGGTCTGGACTTCAACGAATTCCCTGATCCTGTCCAGATATTTCCCCAGGGTTCCCAGATTGCTGCTGATGAATCCCAGCGGACTGTTGATCTCATGGGCCACGCCGCCGGCCAGTTGTCCGATGGAGGTCATTTTTTCCTGCTGGAAAGCCACCGCCTTTACGTCCCTTAGCTGGGAATAGGCATCTTGAAGTTCATCGCGCTGAGTACTGATTCTCTTTGTCAGTATGTTTAATTCATGAAATATTCGCGCATTTTTAATGATGATGCCGGAGAGCTCTCCGGAGGTCAACGCCAAGCTCAGGTACTGTTCCCGATACTTGGGGAGGGTGAGTCCGTCAATTATGATGATTCCCAGTTCATCTCCCTTATGTCCCACCTTGAACAGGAATCTTCCTTCCATCTCGTGGGGGAGTGTGTAGTCGGTTTTCAGGGCCGCCGCCTGGGCAATAAGTTCATCTCTGTCGCTACCCTCGAATTCTCCTTGGACCGTAACCTTGTCCGGCGCGCCACCGTTGAGCCGGACGAAGGCTACCCCGGTGGCGGCGAAGAGGGTGCGAAACATGAGCAGGATACTGTTGACGATCTCTTCTTCCTCATGGGATTGGGCGATGAGATCCAGCAGGTCGAAGGCCATGACGTAGTCGGCGCAGGTTCTTTGGAGCAGTTCGCGGGAGTGAATGCAGGATTCACCCCGCCAGAGGGTCGCGGCGTTTTCGATCCGGAGCCGGAGCAGCTCCACCCCCACGGGGACGGTGGAGAAGGGGCGGTTGATGAATCGGGCGAATTCCTCAAGGTTCCCCTGGCCATCGCTTCCGACTCCCGTGTCAAGGAGGATTACGGAGTTGGTTGATTCGGCGAAAAATTCCCCGGCCAGCTCCCGGTCCTGGTGAAACCCCAGATCGTTAAGATGGTGTCGCCAGTTTTGCAGCCAACCGGGGGTAACGAGATAGGCGCCCTCCTGGAGGTAGCGGTTCACGGCGAAAGGGGAGGCCACAAGATGAAAACATGATTCCAGGCGGATGCACCGGCACTCAGCGGCGAATTCCGACCCGGATTCCGGATGTGACAGGCAGCAGCCGCCGAAGATGATGACCCTCTCCTCCTCCCCGTTATCTCCCCGTAACGCCTGAAATTCCAGGGGAGATAACGGCGGCCGGCCGCATCGAGCGGCAAAGGTGGAGAATTCCAGCCCGGGAAAATCCCCGGACTCCGCCAATGCCTTGATCTCCTGGCCGTAGAATTCACAGAGCAGAACGGTGAGCCCCCCCCTGCTCATGGCGTGGAGTTCGGTGTTAGCGGATATCGGCCGAAGGTGTGGACGGCATCGGATATGGCCATGAGCACCTCATCGGGCACCTGCCAGGGAATCTCTCCATGATTGTCCGCCAGGATGAAGCCGCCTCCCTCCCCCCCCTTGGAAATCGCCTCCCGAACCTTGGCCTGGGTCTCATGGGGAGTCCAGCGTCGCATTTCGATGCCGTTCAAGTTGCCGATGATGCTCAACCGCCCGGCTGCCGCTGATTTGACCTCCGCCAAATCCTCATGGGAGCTGATTCCCACTGCGGCGGTTCCTGTCCGGGCCAAAAGCTCCATGATTCCGAGACAGCGACCGGATGCCAGATGGGTCGCGGTGGGTCCCTTGATTCGCGCCAGGGTCTCTCGGGCCACTTGGAATCCGGTGGTTTCATAGAGTTCCCGGGGGAGGATAGTGGGTGACGCCACCGGATCGAAATAACAGATGGCGGTTGCTCCGGCGTCAAGCTGAGCATTGGCCCACTGTACACAGAATTCCTGGTTGACGGTCATGAGCCGTCTAAAGAGATCCGGTCGCTCACCCAGCAGGTCCAGATAGGTAGCAAACCCCAGTTGCATGACGGGAAGAGAAAAAGGGGAGATCACCACCCCCAGGATGGGTACTTGGTCTCCTGACTCCTGTTTCAGCAGGCGAAGAGTCGCCAAGGTTCGCTGTAGGCCGGTGGCATCCTCCAGGCGAGGGGGGACAAGATGCCGTATCTCCTCCGGACTCCCCAGGGGGGGCTGTCCGGAATTGGGAGGGCCATCTTCGTAATAGATGACCTCTCCCCCCCATGCCTCGATCTCCAGCGGTGCGAATAGGAAGCCCGAGAGACAGTCATGGCGATATTTCTCCCGGAGACGAAGCTGCCCGGCAGCCACATGCTCCGCCCGGGAAAAGTACTCCTTGATCCCCAGCCCCAGTTCCTTGGCGCCATGCATGGTCGCCAGCAGGAAAAAAGGAACCCGATCCGGCTCCTGGTGGCCAAGGGAGGCGAGAACCCGCTGCATGGAATTATAGGTTTTCATCCTCTACCTCCCGAATCAGGCGCTGGATTATGCTTATGGCTCCGGAAGCCGTGGGACTGGTGGCGTCGGCGCCGACTTCCTTCCAGAGTGATGCATCAAACCTGAATGGCGCTCCTCCCACGATCAGTTTCACCTTGAGCCCCGCCGTATCAAGGCGCCGGCGGAGCTCTTTCACCCGGAGGGCCGAAGAAAGCATCAAGGTGGAAACGAGCAGTATCCGGATATTTTCCGAATGAACCCTGGTTACCAGGCTCTCCAAGTGCTGCTGACCGAAATCGGTAAATTGGTAACCACCGGCCCTGAGCACGGAACAGAGAATTCGTTTCCCCAACAGATGGGAATCTTCCAGTACCGCCACGGCCATGGGGGGGGTTATTTTCAGGTCGGAACCTTCCGCGGGGAGGAGCTCATTTAAAAGCGATTCGCAGATCCGTCCGCTCACATAGACCTGGGAGAGGGCGACCTCTCCTTTCTCCCATTTATCGCCGATGCTGTCCAACACCGGCATGAAAACCATTTCGGCGAATCCGGTGGGGGTAAGTCCCGATTCTTTATATATTCTGCGGGTGGCGACTTTGTTAAGGCCCAGGAGGGCAGTTTCCAGTTCTCGGTTAAGCAGCATCGGATCAGTCATGGTGTTCCTTGATGACGACGCCATTGCCGGCGCAGGGTTGACCCCGGTCTCCGGTAACGGCCTGAGTATGCCTGAAAGTAATCTATTTGCAATCATCGTGCAAGTTGATAAAAGGAGGAGGAAAAAAGTATTGACTTTTTAAGGGCGCTGATATAATTATGATCTATGGATATTGTAGATTAATTGTTCGTGCTAAAAATTCTTTACCTGTAAAACTTAACCTCGGTTATGGGACTTTTAATGCGATTATTCAAGAGTCAGAACAATGTCCTTCCCGGGTTCGGGCCAACCCTGTCGTACACCCTTTTCTACCTGAGCCTCATCGTACTGCTCCCTCTCTCGGCCCTGGTCATCAAGAGCGCGGGGATGACTTGGCACGATTTCCGGACCACGGTCACGGCGCCCCGGGTGGTGGCTTCCTACAGAGTCACCTTCGGCATGGCGCTCCTGGCGGCTCTGGTGAATGCCGTTTTCGGCACCCTGGTGGCTTGGGTGCTG
>CAIYUY010000105.1 GCA_903929485.1 uncultured Desulfuromonadales bacterium | reverse complement strand
GCTCAAGATTCGCCGTTAGTGAGAAACTCGCCACATGAAAAACCAAGGGAGCAGTACGTCCGTAATTCGCTAAAAAATGCAACCAATTGATTTAAAAGGAATATTATTTTTACTTGACAGGTTGAATATAGAATGTCCCCCAACTTTCACTGCTCGCTCTGAACACGGTCATGGAGGTCAGGAAGATGTGCTTCAATGTCTTTTCCGTACTCCTGCCATGTAACATCGTCGATTCCGGCTGCCGCGTTTCGCTTGAGCGCGAAGTAGGACTGACGTAAGAGGTCGATGTTCACATGGTGCATCAAATTGTTAAACTGTAGCTTTGAGTCCCTCTTCGCTGCATCTCGTATTCTGGACAAGGCGCTCGACGCTGGTTCCGATCTCTGAGTATTGGTCACGGTCGTCTGTCCAAAGTTCCCCTCGGCCGAAGGACTTTTCTCCACGAACTCCGCAGATGGTTGGTCTGTCTTAGATTGTGCATCGTTGTTCGCTCGCTTCATAGATACTATTCCCCCGTCCGACTTCCCCGTCACGTACATGTTGAGATTACGGCTACTGGCCTTCCTCAACCGGACCGATCATGGATGGTAATCGGTCGCTTCAGGGATATCCCGGTTTCCGTACAAAGGGCTTGCATACATGCATGGGGTCTACGACTCCGCAGGTCCGTGACGCCACTTGCGATAGCGCGACGCACGATATTGCCTTCCCCACAAAGTCACAAGGTCGGCACCTGAATCAGGTTATTTCGGAGCTCAATTACCCTGCCTGCATACCCCCTGTCTACGCTTCGCCGCCCCCCTCACGAGGGGCCGACGCAAGACTCGGGGCCGTGGCTGGCCGCTAACCTCTACCTCGCGAGGGATTTACACCCCCTGCCCTTTGCCGACTTTTACCGGCGCTTTCGACTTTCACCCATTACTCTTTGCCGGCTTTTACCGGCGCTTTCACTACGTCCCTCTCAGCCCTCAAGGATAAACAGGAGATACTGAACGGTTGGAGGAGTTGAAGGGGTTGTTATAGCGGGCCATAATGCTTGCCTCACCTGACATCGCATGGTATAGTCACCCCATCACAAATGAGGATTTGCACAATGCCGCAGACCATTATTGCGACCTATGAACATGGCGTATTCGTACCCCGGATACCGGTAAACCTGCCGGAACATACCGAGGTAAGGCTCCGGCTCCCAAAAACTACACTAAAGCGGAATCAACTAACTTATGCAGAAAAGAGTTTTCTTGCTCTAGGCGGCGTCAGTCATGATCTCACACCGGCTGACTCTGTGGAATTGCAGAAAAAGATTCGTAGTGAATGGCGTGGCCTGTGACCGTTTGTATCGATACCAATGTCCTGCTCGGTTTTTTTAATGGAGAACCGGACAAGATTGAAAGCTGTACCGCATTTTTTCGACTCCTTTTCACTCAGCGTATAAAATCCGTTATATCCACAATCACCCTCCTGGAACTCACCTCCATACTCACCGCCGCCGATAAGTACGCAGAGGCGGAACAAATCATTGCCTCCATAGCATCTCTTCCGAATTTCTCCATTGCCGAATTTCGTTCGGAATGGGTGCTGCGAACGGCTACTTTAAAAAAAGCCAACCGACTGGCAATTGCTGATGCTATCATCGTATCAACTGCCATTGAGACCCAATGTTCCTGTCTTGTCACTTTCGACATCGACTTCAGCCGTGTCGGGGAAATTTTCGTAGTAACTCCCCAGAATTTTGTTAAATTGCATTCTCCGTAGGCTTTGCTTAACCACCTCCCGGAGAGCAGAGCGACACATTGTGCTCCTTGTGAATTGTTACACTAACCTACTGCTTGCACGGTTTTTTTAAGTAAGTTAAGAAGTAAAGTACGTCCCGCATGGCCAACAGTGTTGTCGTCTCTTTTTTATACAAAAGGGGAATGGAGAGTTGGGCACTCATCCCCTTTCATTGGCTTTGAATAGATTACCCCCGGTATTTCCTTCAACAACTTACACAACTTACCAACATCCCCCCGGTGGCATGGGC
>CAIYUY010000104.1 GCA_903929485.1 uncultured Desulfuromonadales bacterium | reverse complement strand
CTTTTACTTTGCGGTTCCTTTGCGTCCTTTGCGTCTTTGCGGTGAAACTTTTTTGTTTTTCGTCGTGTCGGTGAGTTATCTTACGAATCACGGTTCACTCGGGCTCTTTGGGGTGCATACCGCAATATCAAGCCGGACAGGGTACTAGCCAGGATTTTCGGCCAGTCCGAAACGCTCTGTGCCTTTGAAACCCTTCAGTTCGAGGATTACGACAAGGTTGTGTTCCAGTACTTCGATCCCGAAGAACGGAAGCAACGACGCATCAATGTGTTTCCGGAAGATTGCCGAAAAGCATCCGAACTGGGGGTGCGTCTGGTAACATCAGTCAGCCGGCCATAGTCGCGCCGGAACATTCTGGAGAGGCAAAGTGCCTCTTCAGTCAACCTTCAAAGGTTTCTCGTACGGATTCCGACCAAGGCGCAGTCAGCATAACGCGCTCGATGCACTCACGGTAGGGATCGGAAAGCGGGAGGTGAACTGGGTGCTCGATGCGGACATCCGTGGATTCTTCGACACCATCGACCACGTGTGGCTGATCAAGTTCATCGAACACCGGATCGCGGATCAGCGGACCGCTGGTTTCCCTTGCCGCGTATCTATCATCCTTATCCCGAACAGCGCCTGCGCGTTACTACCTGAGGCAGGAGCCCAGTGCGGGAGATCTGCTCGCTGGGATCTGTGCGGGGGGTGCCGGGCAACCGGCATCTCTACCGCGACAAATGAGAAAATACCGGGGTCAACAGAGGCGACGAGGAGATGTTGGCTGACTTGTTTATTTCAGTGAAGCGGAGCGTAGTACCATGTCAAGCTTGAAGTTTCGGAAATGATTCTTTCTGATGATTTTGGAAAATATCTTTTCCGGCAAGGTGACCATCGGTCAGCGGAGTCTTATGGTGGACTGGATAATTATCCAGTGATGAGTGAGGCGAGAAGAACGTAGCGGTCAAAGAGTACGAAAAGGGTGTGAAGTGTGACAACCACGCCCCCGGCGGCAGGTCCGCCCGGGGTGCTCCGTTTTGTGTTACATGGATGAGAACAGAAGCCTTTCCGACTTTCGATTCCGTTTGACTTCGTAATCATAAATGTATACAATGCTGATCATGAACAGTAAAGAACTTAAAAGATGGCTGGAGAAGCAGGGTCTACTTTTGAGAGCAAAAAAGGTGGCGGAGGTCATTTGATTGTAAAACTAGGTGATATGAAAACGGACCTTCCGATGCACGGTCACGGCAAGGAACTTGGAACCGGTCTGGTCAGTGCGGTTAAAAAAGCCCTGGGACTCAAGTAGGAGAAATACTATGCTCGCATATCCCGTTGTTTTAACTCCTGATGATAATGATACCTTCCTGGTGACGTTTCCGGATATTCCGGGAGCGCTTACCTACGGAGAGACCGAAACCGAAGCGCTGGTATGGGCGCTAGATGCTCTGGAAACCATGCTGGCCTCATATATGGACGATAGACAGCCCATTCCGTACCCTTCTTCTGCAGATGGTCGCCCCACAGTCATCTTGCCGGTTGTCATTGCCGGTAAGGTTATCCTGCACAATACCCTGATGGACGCCGGCAAGAGAAAGGCCGATCTGGCGCGGATGCTAAATATGGCTCCGGCGCTGATTGATCGGCTGTTGTCTCTGCGACATAAAAGCCGCATCGAGCAGATTGAAACCGCCTTGGCTGCCTTCGGCAAACGCTTGGTGGTCGATGTGATGTAATCCGGTGCGCGGGGACGTTCACAGGTTTACTTCCCAGTCAAAGTTGGGAAGGGTGCATTGGTAACAATCTTGTTTTCACCGCAGAGGACGCCGAGGGACGCAGAGGAAAGCAGTAACGGAAAAAAATATTTTAAAAACCACAAACCCCGTCATTACCGAACATTCAAGCAGGCAGGACGGGATTCATGATCCGCTGGGAATGAGCGGTTTTCGTCTGGAGGCGCTGGTCCATATCGTCACCGGAGCCGTTGCCTGCGTGCAGAACACCATCAAGTCGTGAAGATGCTGGAATTACACTTTTCTGTCTCTTCTGCTCCCCCAATATCCACGCCATGGCCATCCTCGATGGCTTCCCCGTTTCTCCCGACCACACGGCCACACACCCTGACCATCCCGAAACGACATAGATCCTCCCTCCTCGATTCAACCAGGAAAGAACTGATGGCGCGAGTTGCCCGACGGTACAATATTGGCAGTAACAATGAGGGTATGGGTACGGGTGTTGTGGGCGGGGTAGGGGATGGTTGCCGGCTGAATCTGGGTAATATCCTGGTATGGGAGAAATGCAGGGGAGCAGCTAAACCCGGGCGGTGGCTCGCGCTCGACTCGATGTGGAAGTGGATATCCCTCGCTTGGCTGCTGCGATGTGCAAGTACGCCCTGGCCGCAATCAAGCTTCTACCTACTGCCATTTTGACTTCTTGTAAACATGGATGTAGAATTGCAACGGATGTTCTATGAAATTGAGTGCACCTTCCCTGGATCTCTATAACCGTCAACCGGATATGAATAGTGTGCTCTCAACCGCGGAGTATTCCGTCTGGATTCGGTTCGCGCCGAGGAAATCGTTGGAACTGTAGGCAACGTGGTCGGAGGGTGGAAAGCTCTTGTCAGGAGAGTCGGTTTGTCGGCAGGAGAACTATCCGAGGCAGAACATCTCTTCAGATAACCTCCCATTTTTGGGAAAAGTTTTGAAAGTTAAGCCGGACCAGAGAATGTACCCCATGACTATCCCCGAAGAAGAGTTATTTGGAGCGTTGCTGGAGTTGTCGGTAATTATTCGCTTCCGGTTATAAAAAGTGTGGACTTCAACAGGATGCTGTGGTGTGATATCAGTTCCACTGCCTTGTTCTCTCTCCGAGGGGAATCATGCCCGACACACGCGCACTCTATCTTGATCTGCTGAAAAAAAGCTTGCTGCATACTCTTTATCCGGAACTGGATCTGTCCGAATGGATGCCGTCCGGAACCATTCGGGATAAACTGTTGCGCCTTATCATCCCTTCCAAGGGACGACTGTTCGTCCCGGGTGACGAGACCACCCGCCTGCAGGGTGAAGACTGGCCACAGATGGCGCTCACGATGATCGGTTCGGCACGTCTTGATAACATCCGGCACTGCGTCGAGACGGCGCTGAGAGAATCTATTCCGGGCGATCTCATTGAAACCGGCGTTTGGCGCGGCGGAGCATCCATCTTCATGCGGGGACTCCTCGCCGCCTGGGGAGTACGTGACCGCTCCGTGTTCGTGGCTGATTCCTTTGCTGGACTGCCACCGCCCGACAAGGGCCTCTATCCTGCCGATAGGGGGAGTATGCTTCATGAAATTCGGAATCTTTCCGTTTCCGTAGATCAGGTGCGCGCCAATTTTCAGCGGTACGGACTTCTGGATGATCAGGTCCGTTTTCTTGTGGGATGGTTCAAGGAGACACTACCGTCTGCGCCCCTGGGAAAACTAGCCGTTGTCCGGCTTGATGGTGACATGTACGAATCCACCATGGATGGGTTGGTAAACCTTTATCCCAAACTTTCACCCGGTGGATTCCTGATTGTGGATGATTACCTGTTGATACCTGCTTGCCGGCAAGCTGTCGATGATTACCGGACCACGCATGGCATCCGGGAAGAAGTTTGCCCTGTTGACTGGACCGCCGTCTATTGGCGGCGAGAGGGATAACGCCATGCTTCCGTATCTGTCTGTAGTGGTCATTTGCTTCAATATGAAACGGGAATTGCCGAGGACACTGTACTCCCTGTCGGCGACCTATCAGAAGGGTATCAGGCGCGAAGAGTATGAGATTATTCTTGTGGATAATGGCTCAGCGGACCCCCCGGCTCCGGACGCTTATTCTCATCTTGATCTCAATCTGACGGCGCTGAACATGGAGGATGCCACACCTAGCCCGGTTCCCGCCATCAACCGCGGCATCGCGGTTGCACGGGGTGGCGTCATCGGCGTATTCATCGACGGCGCCCGCATGGCGTCACCAGGATTACTGGCCAATGTCCTGGCATCCATGAAAACGTCCCCTCGGGCGTTTGTCGGGTCTCGCGGTCGTTATCTTGGTCCCGGTTTTCAACGCTCCCTGATTGCCCGGGGGTATAGCCGGGAGGTTGAGGATCGCATGCTGGCGAAATGTGGTTGGGAGCGCGACGGGTACCAGTTGTTTGATCAGTCGTTTTTCGATGAGTCTTCCGGGCCGTCTTGGTTTCACCGGATCTCCGAGAGTAACAGCCTGTTCATGCCGCGAGCGATGTGGAACGAATTGCAAGGATATGATGCAAAATTCGTACAACCTGGCGGTGGTCTTGTTAATCTCGACACTTGGTTCCGCGCTTGCCAGCTTCCTGACGCCATCGCCATCGTATTACTCGGCGAGGCAACCTTCCACCAGATTCATGGCGGAGTATCCACCAACAGCGTAACAGAAATGTTTGGAAAATTCGACAAGGAATACCGGGCGCTACGGGGTCGGGATTATTCCTATCCCGATAAGCCGCTCATCTCCTGGGGTGGCTTCCGGCACCAGCCTCCTGATTGGGAAATGAGCACGGAGTATTCGCAGCTGTTGCGCTGGCAGCGGATGATAATAGCGTTGAAGAGTCGTGCGAAACGTCTTCTTCGACGATCGGGTCAGCAAAAGATGAGTGGCTCAGGAGGCCGTCGGAGTGAAACCGGTACCGCGAATGCTTCTTTCTCACCGTACGGTCTGTCTCTTAGTCGCCAGGAAGTTGTGCAACAACTCCTGGACCGGCTGGGCCGACATGTTTATTTGGAAATAGGCATAGATTATGGTGACAGTCTCCGGCCTATCCGGGCAAAATCCAAAATCGGAGTCGATCCCAAGCCCGGTATTCCCCGGTATACTCGACTAAAGATGGCGGTAAAGAACCTCTTTTCACCAGAGACAACAACGCTCTACACCAAAACCAGCGACGAATTCTTTGCCGGGCATGCGGAACTGTTTCACGATTGTCCCCTTGATGTCGCCCTTGTGGATGGCTTGCACACCTTTGAACAGGCCTATCTGGATGTCCTCAACTGCCTCAAGGTGCTGGGGCCAAAGGGAGTGATTGTCATGCATGACTGTAATCCGCCCTGCGCGAGCGCGGCTACCCCCTCAACGTCACATGAGGAGGCGATCCAGAGGAACTACCCTAATCCGGATACGAGGTGGTGCGGAGATGTCTGGAAAACAGTACTCCTTCTGAGGTCTCTCCACAACGATCTGAATGTGTTTGTCTTGGACACCGATTGCGGTCTGGGCATCGTAACCCGTGGCAAGAATATTTCTCCACTGCCGTTATCCGCCGATGAGGTTGCGGCAATGACGTATCCTGAGTTCGAAGCTCGTCGAGACTCTCTTCTCGATTTGCGTTCACCCGATACATTCGCCGCGTTCATTGAGACTCATTTCATGTAGAATTAGGCGCTATTCCATTGCCGGTGCTTTTGGGATACTCATACGCCTTAACCGCGGATTTTTTGCAGGATTCCCCTGATGCCCTGTTGAGCTTTCCGTCCGGTCTGCAGGGGTTCCTTCCACCAAACATCACCTTTTTCGAAGACGACCATACTGTCATAAAACGACATGCCTAACGTCTCCTTTGAAAACGAGTCGGCCGGGATGGCGCCTCGTGTATGATCGGCATTCAGTCGGTCAATCAACGATTTGGCAATGTTGATGAATGACTCTTGCCTGTGGACTCCTCCTCCGTACTCCTCCCAGTAGGAGGTGCAGAGATCTTCGATAACATAAAGGGCATTTTTGTGTTGTCGAGGATAAAGGAAATTGAAGGATGTCAGGATATCATTCATTTTATGGCTGCCGTCGTCCAGCACGATATCCGGCACACCGAATTCATCCAACACCGATTGGAGGAACTCCGGAGAACTCTGGTCGCCAATCCTGACGAAAATTCCAGGCTCCTCGCATTGTTTGCACTCCGGGTTGATGTCGATTCCGACAATCCTGGCCATCGGGCCAAAGTACCGTTGCCACATCTGCAGCGACCCGCCTGAGTTGACTCCTATTTCCATGAATACTAATGATCTGTTCTTCCAGGGAGCAAAGTAGCGCTCATAAATAGGGAAATAGTGTGTGCATTTGAATGTTTCACGACCTTTATTTTCCAGAAACCGTTCCCATAATCTCATCGCTTCGTCCTCTTTTTACTGAATACAATGTGTGCGGTAGTAAAGAGCTGTGTGATATCGCTCGTTACAAGAACGTTTTATGGGTGGAGTTGAACAGAGTGCGATTCCAGACCCATAAGAGATGCCCTGCTGCCCGGGCATGCCGGTTGCGCAACAGAGATAGCGCTTCGCGGAAGATGGTGGCTGCAGTCAGCGCTTCCGAGGTGACCGGGGCAAACCGCTTGCCATGGAAATATCTGGCGCTCTGCACCTTGTGACGCCAGCGCCACAGCTCCGAGTTCAGAGCCCGAGCGCCGTCGCGGACATCATGCCACATCACGGCCCGAGGGTCGCACCAAAGTTCCCATCCGGCGCTCTTCATCCGGTCGCAGAGGTCGAGGTCTTCGTAATACATGAAGAATCCCGGGTCAAAGAGCCCTACCTTCTTGAGAGCGGCGGCGCGCAACAACATGCCGTGCCCCCACACATAGTCGACCTGCAGTGGAGCGGTGACAGCGCCGGAATCCGCCTGGTTGATTCCCGGCACCCGTTGTCGGAGCGGCAAGATACATCGCCAAGCTCCGGCATACGCCAGTCGTGGCCTGCCATCGGGCATGGGGTCAAAGGAGAGGGTCTTGGGCCCGATAACTCCGGCGCGAGAACATTCCCGGGCGGAGGTCAGGAGCTTTTCCAGAAGGTCATCCGAGGCGATGGTGTCCTGATTGGCAAGCAGGACAAATTCCGCGCCCTGCTTAAGGGCGAGGTTTATACCTTGGTTGCAGGCTATTCCGAAACCGAGATTGGACTCATTTCTGATAACCTCCAGGGCGCAGAAGCGCCGTTGCGCCTCAGCCACAGAGCCGTCGGAGGAAGCATTGTCGACGATGATGATCGGCGCAGTCGCCTCAGCGGTCTGATGAAGAAAAGAGTGCAGGCATGACAGCAACTTCTCCCCTCCATTGAATGCCGGTATGACAACCGCCGCCGTAGTGCGTGAGATCCGGCGCCGGGGAAGAGGGGCGGTTGTCGTATTTGTGCCATTGCCGTTGCAACGAGTGATCATACGTTCTCCTGGCAATGTGTTATTGCTCACACTGACTGCAAATGCGCTGGGACGCCCGTCCGTTTTGTACTGTTTTTATCATCTGCCTGCGCGAGGCGTTACGAAAAATCGAGCTGAACTTTTCGTTCTTCAGGTTTCCAAATGAAGCCATATCCGGGTAGGCACAGCAAGGAATCACATCGCCATGGCAATTGACGAACAGTTTAACCCCTTGCAGTGGCCAGCAAATTCTTTTGTCATGGGTAGCGTCCGCGACACGATCCCATGGACGATGACTGCTGTTGGGCAATAAAATCCAATCCCGGAATTCCGGCTCCCATCCCAGCGGTGTTAGCAAAGCGCGCCAGCGCATGTGGCCTTCTTCTGTACCGCAGACGGTTCTGGTCATCAGGTGGATTGATGAAACTAATTCCTGCTTGATCATTGAAACGCCCTTGAGAAACTCCAGGAGCTTACCCCACGATGCCGGAGGACGAAGGCGTTCAAATTCCTCGGGCGTGCCATCTCCATCACAACTTACGATTAAATGTGTGACAAGTTTTGCACGGAGAATTTCCCGAATCAGCTTTTCGTCATAGATCATGGCGTTGGTGGAAATCTCCACACGGTCAGCCTGCCACTTTTGTTTGCCTAGCACCGCCAGCAATTCAATGATTTTCGGGTGCAGGAATGCTTCCCCGAAGTTAAAGAGACGTAGTGTCTCGACATGACTGACGTCAACGTTGGCAAGGCATCGATGAAAATCATCAGGAGAGATATGTTCAATAACGGGTCGCACTGTAGAGTTGGGGCAACCGATGCAGCGCAATTGGCATCCCTGCACGATATCGAAATGAAACGTATCAATTTTTTTCAGTTGGATAAACGGAGCCAATGAAGACAGGGATGATTGCAGCCAGTCCATGGTCTGGTTCCTTTGAGTGGGAAGCCTGGAACATTCGACTTCCTTGTGGGCAGTGGGGGCAGTGGGGACGCTCTGAAATTATGCGTTTCTTCACTTGGTGGCGTTAGCAACGCATGAAATCAAGGGCGTACCCCTTTGTACTTTGTACCCTTTGTACACGGATATACTCCAGAGTCGCCGGTTGCTCTCCAAATTCAGACCCGTCGCTCCCCCAACTCTGACAGGTCCCCCCAGCCAGGTTAAAAAATGGTCGCCCTGATCCCATCTTTAACCAGCGACGCTGTATCAGCGGGGTCCACCACTCATTGTCACGACAGTCTGTTGTCGGGTGTGTCCAATAAACCGGTGCGCCCGATTGCACGAGGACATCACACTGTAGAATCCGATCAGACCAGGGGAAAAGCGGAAGGAGTTGATCCACGACACTCGTTGTTCGTAGAGCCAGTGAATCATGACAGTTATCTAGCCATGCATCCCATTTCCGGCCATAAATCCAAGCGAATTCAGGACGTGAAGTAATCGGCGGATGTTTATGAATACATGATGCCCGGATAGAACCATAATGCTTTTGCAGCAGGTACAAGATCCCCTCCCGGACAAAATCATCACCCACATTATGCCGGGAAGTGGTAATTATGCTGACTCGCGTCACAGCTTTATCTGCTCCTCTCGAAGTAACGACAGTTACCTTCTCCGGAACATTATAATGTGGCGACTGCTTGCCGGAAAAAACCGACGGCATTGGCAAACTGCCAGACTATCAGCAGGCCGACGATGGACAATCGCCGCGAAACAGGGTAGCCGGACAGTTTTCCGGATATGCTCCCCATGAATGCCCGGTGAAATCCAATATCATCCCCCATCGTTCCGGAGTTGCGCTCCCGCCGTTTTGCCTGGTACAGGTACGCGCCCCGTCCGTACCGGTAGTGAAGATTGATAAATTTCCTCAGTGTCTGAACGTGACGATGCTCCACCAAGGCGGAGGGAACCCAGATAAGCGGCCTGTTCAGTATCCGCCAACGATCACAAAATTCACGGTCCTCGGCGCCGGGCGCGGGGAAATCGGTATCAAACCCTCCGGATGACAGGTAGGCTTCACGACGGCAGGCAAAGTTGTTGCTGGCAAGGAAATATGACCCTCCGGCTCCTGAATTAAAGTATTCATATACCATTTCTATGATGAGTTGACTGGTTTCGGCGCAGAGACTGTTCGGCAAGCCATTAAAAGTGGAGCCACCCACCAGCGCTTCGGAATGTTCGTTCAAGGAGGAAAGCAAATTTTTCAACCATTCCGGCGTAGGGAGACAATCATCATCAGTAAAAGCCAGAATTTCCCCCTGAGCACCTTCAACTCCCCGGTTACGCGCTCCGGATGGTCCGGAGTTCTCCTGACGGATTACCCGCAGAGCAAAAGCAGATGCCCATTCACCCGGATCAAGCGACAGGGGTACTGCACTACCATCGTCGACGACAATGACCTCAAAGGTTCCCGACCGCAGTATCTGTTGCTTGAGAGCATCCAGACAACGCCTGATACTGGCAGGACGGTTGTACGTGGGGATCACGACAGTGACGACAGGTTTCGGAGCATCATCCATGGCGCGGAGTTGACGAAACTTCGTGGAGGTATGCATGATAGCGTTCCTCGATTTCCTTCATCGGTCCGTCACCCATAAGACGCCCCTGTTCGAACCAGAGCGCACGGGTGCAGAGCTGACTCAACAGAGACATGTCGTGCGAGGCCAGGAGGATGGTGCGCCCTTCCCGCTTCAGGTCGGCAAGTTTCCGAACGGAGGCGCCGACAAATTCTTCATCGGCAACCGCCAGGACCTCATCCATCAGCAGAATTTCCGGTTCCAGTTGCGCGGCAATGGCGAAGGCCAACCGTACCTGCGTGCCGTTGGAATAACTCTTGAGCGGTTGCTCAACAAGATCGCCGATCCCTGAAAACTCGACAATTTCCTCGAATTTCCGTTCCAGATCGCGCTTCCTGATTCCCAAAATTGCCCCCTGCAGGAACACATTCTCTCGTCCGGTCAGGTCGCGATTGAAACCGACGCCGATGTCCAACATGGCGCCGACGCTGCCATACAGATCAGCCTCGCCGCATGTCGGACGAATCACCCGCGACAACACCCGCAGTAACACCGACTTGCCCGCCCCGTTATGACCGACGAGCGCTACGCACTCACCACGTTTTATTTCAAAAGAGATGTTATCAAGCGCCCACCGAAACTGCTGGGCAGTCTCGCTTCTGTTGTGTGACCGCGTCAACGGCGACAGAGCCGCTTTTTCAAGCGCGGCTCGCAATGCATGCGCCTGACCACGATTCACCGGAAAACATTTGGAGATGTTACGCACGGCAATGACGTTGTCCATGTCAGATCACATCCGCCAAAGTAGGTTCACGGCGCTGATAAACGTATAGTCCGCCGGATAAAATAGCCAGCGCCGCGCCGGTCGAAATCAGCATCAGCGCAACTGGCGCGGGTTGCGCGTCCAACAAGGTCCAGCGCATCCCTTCGACGATGCCGACCACCGGATTCAAGGCATATAACCAGCGCCACGGCAACGGAACGATATCACTGCCATAAAACATGGGGGAGGAAAACAAACCCAACTGCAACAGGAAGGGGAGTGCATAGGCAATATCGCGAAACTTTGCATTTAATACGGCAAGCCAGATTCCCATGCCGAACACGGTAAGAATCATCAGGACGATCACCAACGGCAACGCCAGAAGAGTGAGGGACGGCGTCACCTGATAGTACGCCATCACGACCGGTAGCAGTAACAGCGCGACCAAAAAATCAACCAACGCGGCAAGGACCACGGCAAACGGCACCAACAGGCGCGGCAGATACACGCGATTGACGAGCGGAGCGTAACAGATAAAACAACCGGCGCTTTTAGTCAGACCATGGCTGATATACGCCCATGCGGTCATGGCGACATACACAAACAACGGGTACGGAATTCCCTTGTGTGATTGACCGGTCAGGCGGGTCAACAGGATGCTCAGAATCAGGGTAGTGATCAGGGGCTGACCGATTACCCAAACGACCCCCAACACCGTTTGACGGTAACGGAGCTGAATTTCGTGACGGACCACGGCTGCCACCAGTTCGCGTCGATTCCACATCTCGCGCCAGGCAAAGCCGTTCCACCGTCCCGGAGGCCGTATCCGCAGAGGTAGGGTATGTCTCATGACTTGGTGACCCGTTGCAATTCACGTTCCTCATGATACGAGCTTTCGGTATTAACCTGCCAGGGATCGGTCCCTTCTCCCAGAATTCGATGCACCGCCGCCAGGCCGGTCAGCATGGAATGATCAAGATTGTTGTACCGATGCTGACCATTACGACCGATCGTCTGAAAGTTCTCCAGAGTCGCCAACCAAGCCCGGATTGTTTCCAGATGCCGTTGATAGTCGGCGTCGTATACCGGATACGCCTTGGGCTGCCGGATCACCGTGCCCCAGACCACATCGGTGCGCCGCGCCAACCCAAGCGCCTCGATTTCCTGTGATGCCAGTCGCACCAGCCCGTCGTCAGGCATCGTCCAGGTTGAATCTCCCACGTTGCAGAAATACTCCATTCCCAGCGACGAGGATTCGGGGTCCGGCACCAGGTCGGCGCTCCAGTTGCCGAAATTCTGGATGCGCCCCACCATGACATGGGGGCTATGAATGTAGATCCAGTTGTCCTTGAAGAGCGCCGGTCGCTTCAGGATAAGCCCTACCATGACAAAATCCCGATAGCGAAGCGACCGCGCCGCCTCCACCACAAGGGACGGCGGCGCAGGACGCATGCGTAAAATCAGATCATCCAGAGCCATCGTGCTGATAAGTTGGTCGACGGGGAGAGTGGTGGTCCCGCCGGCTTCGCGACGAAGCGCCACCGCCGCGATGCACCCTCCCCCGTGGTGAATCTCGACTACCTCCTGCCGGGTACGGACGACGCCGCCGAGCTCCTCCACCTTACCCTGCAACCGTTCCCACATCATCCCCGGGCCCAGTCGCGGATAGTGAAATTGGTCGATAAGGGATTTGGGGCCAGTGCCCCGTTTCGGCCAGAGCGCATGGCGGACGGCAGTCATGAGACAAAGGTCTTTGATCCGCTGGGCCGCCCATTCCGCCTGAAGCTCTTTGCAGGAGATACCCCAGACCTTTTCGGTATACGTTTTAAAAAAAGTCTCGAACAGGCTGCGGCCAAACCGGTTGGTTACCCAATCCTCGAAGGTTATTTCGTCCCGTTTTCGCCTGACCCGGGCCTTGGCGAAACTCAGAAGCGCCGTACTGCTTTTTACCGGGCCCAGATTCCGCAGAGTTTCCCAGACGTCCAGCGGGTACCGGTAAAAGCGATGGTCATGAAAAATGCGTGACAGCCGCGGTGTCAACCGGAAGTCCACTCCGAGGGTCTCTTCCCACAACTGATGCACTTCGGGTACTTTGGTGAAAAACCGGTGACCCCCGACATCGAACCGGTAACCGCGATGCACTTCGGTCCGGGAGATGCCGCCGACCAGTGCGCTTTGCTCCAGCACGAGTGGTTTCAACCCGTTGCGGGCAGCCTCGAAAGCTGCGGTTAATCCGGCGGGGCCAGCACCGATCACCACCAGTTCTCGTCTACCCATTGCTAGATTCATGATTTTCTCGCACGTTTATGGCGCAACAGATCGCGACAATGTAACAGAAGAGCGAGCATCACGGCAAGCCCGCACTCCAGATAATAGAGCAGATGCCAGGGAATACTCCGCAGTGCAAAGCCGATACCACGGCGCTGCGCCAGAAACCGATAAAACGGCATATTAAGACCGACAACAAATAACAAAGCTGTCAGCGCTACACCACCCCACACTATCGACCGCACACCCCACGGCAACAGCGCCACCCCGAAATAAACCAAGAGTGTGCTCCACCGTGAAGCCCAGCCGATATTCAAGTCAGTCCGCGCCTTTCCACGGGCCAGAATAAGGCACATCCAGGGCACACCCCGCTGCCACAGATCCGTCTTCAACATTCCGACCGGAGTCCAGCGCTTCAGATGACATCCCTGAAGACTCTTTATCAACCGGATTTTCCTCCCCGCATCCCGCAGGCGGACCCCCAACTCAATATCCTCGATACAGGGGACGCCATACGCAGCATCGAACCCGCCAATCGCCCGGAACGCTTCCGCCCGGATGGCGCCCAGCCCCGCCCAGAACGTGCCGGCCACTTCTTCGGCGCATTGATGCACGTAGTGATGCATCAGATTGCGGTACTGCGACAAAAAATCAGGGTCACCCGGCGAGGTATCGTAGGAACCAAAAAGCGCAGCCACCCCGGGATGCCGTGCGAACTCCTCCCCCACTCGTTGCACCGTATCGGGAGGGATTACCACATCCGCGTCCACAAACAGAAAAATCTCTTTTTCGGCCACCGCGGCGCCGGCATTCCTCGCCGTGGCCGGACCGGAGGCATAGGGGACGGTTACCGACAGTGCCCCGTTTGGGAGCGTAGCCATGTCGTCTATTCCCAACGGCACATCAACCACCACAATAATCTGTTCCGGAGCAGGGGAAAGCGAGCAAAGAGCCCGTAGCGCCGGCGCCCACAGTGACGGTGGACCATGTACGGGCATGATGAGGGACGTTTCGGGATGATTCACCGGCGAAGTATAAAGACGAGAGCTGACCACAAAAACCTGATGATTTAAAGAATCGGGATTGCGTGCAGTTTACCTGATTTCATCGAAAAAGGTGAACATAATCCTCGTTATTGAGGAAAAATGCGAAAAAAAAGAGTCGTGGGAGCGAAGCAAAAGTCTCCGCTGCTTCGTCCTTTCAACCAGGAAAAGAGAAAGTCATAACGGTGGATACCTTTTCAGCCAGGCGGCGGTTCCCTGAAAGGCGTCAAACAGGTCCTCCCCCACCTGCCGGACAATATCGTGCAACTCCAGTCGATTGAGCCATGCCGCCGGTATCACCTCTTCCCCCAACAACGCCCCCATGATGTTGCCGGTGATGGAGCCGGTGGAGTCGGAATCTCCGGAATGGTTGACCGCCAGCCGCACCCCTCCGGCAAAATCATCCCCCGCCACGAGGGCAGAGTAGAGGCCGATAGCCAGCGCCTCCTCGCCGACCCAGCCGCCACCCAAGGTCTCAACAATTTCAGGTGAGGGGGTTATCCGCGGATCATGCCGGAGGTCGAGCGCCTTCCGGATCGCGTCGGTCGTTTCCTGCGAACCACAGCGATCGGCGAGGAAGCCGAGGCTGTAGTCGATTCCATCCGTAATCGTGCCGCCGGTGACGATGGTAGCGATAACCGCAGCCAATACTCCGGCGGGATAATAGCCCGACGGGTGACCATGGGTGAGGGCCGCCGTGGCGCAGCCGATCTCGAAGGCCAACCGGATGGCGCCGGGGGTGTCGCCACTGCGGATTCCGGCGGCCAGCAGTCCCGCCGGTGCTGCCCGCATGATCCCTCCGCATCCCTTGCTGTCGTTATCTGCGATCCCCTCCTTGGACAGGACACCCTCGCGCAGGGCCGAGATGCAAGTGTTGCCTGGCGCCCGTCGTCGGTGCAGCCCTTCAACGCCCAGCAGCCAGCCGGTGGCGCCACCGGCGAGGAGGAGTTTGCTTGGGCTTTCCCCTTGGGTCTCCAGCCAACAAAGATAAGAGCGCCGGGTCGCCGCGGCAAAGTTCGGTTCATTATTGTGATGCCGGGAGCCGGCCCAGGCTCGCAGCAACCCCTCGCCGGTGAAGAGGGTCATCTGGGTGTCGTCGGTGATCTCAAAGAGTTCACCTGCTCCGGGCGCCGGATCCCGGATCCCTTTCGGTCCGTAGTTCCGGACGATCTCGCTCATCCGGGCAAACTCCACCGGCCACCCCAGGGCGTCGCCGACAGCGCCACCCAACAGGCAGCCGGTATACTTTTCTCTCTGCTTCTGAACTGTCATAATTGCCACCACGTTCATGGATCATGCCTCCTCTGGTTTTAATTCCCAACGACAATTCAGGGGTTCCGAATTTCACGCCGCCTTGTTGATCCCGTTGATCCTGTTCTTCAAAACCACACTGGGGTGATATGACAGGATGCCGCGGGCGGTGATGGTCATGGACAGCTTTTCGGCTATCCTGGCGGCGATATCCGCTTTCGTCATAAAATCTCTCCCGGTGGCTGAAATGGCGGACAAAATACCACTATCTTATTGATATGAAAAGTATTATATGACTGCCTCCTTGGTATGGTCAAGACCATTCCCATGCCACCGTAATCATAGCCCGCATAATTGCATGAACGTCCGTACAAGCTCCAGCCGTCCCCCCCAGTTCCCAGCTCCCTGGTGGCCGGCGTTATCGTGTCTCGGTGCCGTCGGCTGTGACGCCTGCGCCCATCGGATAACCGTTGCCGGTTCTGCTTGACATGGTCACGGTAAAGGTTTATATATTATTTGACTACTAAGACAAATGATACAAACGAGGACGCCATGAACCCACTTACCGATCGCCAGCGCGAAGCCCTCAGTTTTCTCCGGGACTACCTGGGAGAGCATGGTTTCCCGCCTACACTGCGCGAGATCTCCGCTCATATGAAGATTACCGGCACCTTGAGCGCCACACGGCACTTGGAGGCTCTGGAGAAGAAGGGGTACATCAAGAGACAGGCCAAGGGATCCCGCGGAATTACTCTCCTTCCCAGAAAACAGGTGGAGGTCTCTCCGGAGAGAGGCGGATTTTTGGACAGTATCGGCGAGTGCCTGGCGGCGGTGTTCCTGCCGGTGGTGGGCATGGTTCGGGCCGGAATACCCCAGCCGGCCATGGAGGATATCATGGACTACCATCCGATTGCCGATGCCGTGGCCCGCAAGACGGGGGCTGCGTTCTGCCTCAAGGTGAAGGGGGACTCGATGATCAACGCCGGGGTGTTCGAGGGAGATCTGGCGCTCATCAGGCCTCAGCTCACGGCGGCGAACCGGGACATGGTGGTGGCCATGGTGGATGGCGAGGCGACACTGAAGTGGTTCCATCACGAGGGGGATCGTATTCGACTACAGCCGGCTAATCCCAACTATGAGCCGATCTATGCTTTCCCCGATCAGGAGGTAACCATTGTCGGCAAGGTCGTCGGCCTCTATCGCGCCATGGGGTAAGTGACGTCATGGGGTGTTTCCACACTAGAACAGGAGAGTTACCATGGAACCATTTTTTATCTTTTGTCTGGCCTTGGTCGGTTACTGCGGTTATCTGACGGTGGGTGACCTGTTGAGGGATCCGCGAATAGTACCGGCAGTGTCTGTGCATAAGGCGACGGCACGGCTCAAGAGGCGGGTTGTGGCTCGGCAGGGCTATAGCCGGCACCGGGTTCCGGTAGCCGGAGGCCGTGGGTCGGGTGCATTCGGTCAGCTTGCCTCACTATGATCTGGTAGTCCGTCAGCAGGTTTTGATCCGGCCAGGAAAGAGTTAAGCTCGATTTAGGGTTGATTCCCTTTCCGCCGATCAAGCAACCAGTTGAAAATCAGGAGGACTTTCTGCTCTGTTCTGCTTGTTTTTTCGCTATCCGCCGTAATTTTTTTGTCTGTTGAATCGTTAACCTGATCCAAAACGTTAAGCGGGACGGGCTGCTAGGGGGTTGAGGAAGATTCCTTCCGACATGGTTGATTCCCCCTTGCTCCCTTTTATCCTTGAACCCACCTCGCTATTCCTGTTATAAGAACAGGGTTGTTTCTCCGCCGGGATGCCGCCGCGGATTCTTACGTTGTATAATCGGAGGGGCTGGTGCGGGTCTGCCTGTTGGCAAGCGGGAGCAAGGGGAATTCGGTTTATCTGGAGTCGGGTGATACCCGTCTCCTCATCGACGCCGGACTCTCCGCCAAGGAGCTGACGCTCCGCCTTGCCGCGGTGGGGGTGGACGCGGAAACTCTCAACGCCATCCTGGTAACTCACGAGCATACCGACCATATCCGGAGTGTGGGAACTTTGGCGCGAAAACTGAAGATTCCGGTGGTAGTGAGCTATCCCACGGCGCGACAGATTGACCCCCTGTTGAAGAAGTGTCAGATCATGGAGTTCGAGGCGGGACACTCCTTTGCTTTTCGCGACCTCCTCATCGACCCGTTTCCCATTACTCATGATACCGTCGACCCCGTCGGTTTTCTCGTGGAGAGTCGCGAGGGGATTGCCGGCTGCGCCACCGATCTGGGGGTGGCGACCCGTCTGGTGCAGGAAAAACTGAAGCGTTGCCGTTCCCTGGTGCTGGAATTCAACCATGACGAGGAGATGCTTTTGAACGGCCCCTATCCCTGGCATCTCAAGCAGCGGATCAAATCCCGTCACGGTCATCTTTCCAATGTGGAATCCCGGACTCTTCTGGCCGAGCTGCTCCACGAAGGGCTTGAATCCCTCTTTCTGGCCCATCTTTCCGAAGTTAACAATCACCCCGACCTGGCCATGGGCGAGGCGCGTGCCCTCCTTGACGGCGCCACCTGTTGTTCTCCTCGCGTGGCCATCGGCTGTCAAGACAGAACAACGGCGCTGTTTTAAAAACAGTTCTATGTTCGACGTTCTACGTTACAGTCTAGAACCTAGAACCTAGAACCTAGAACCTAGAACCTAGAACCTAGAACCTAGAACCTAGAACCTAGAACCTAGAACCTAGAACCTAGAACCTAGAACCCCGAACCCCGAACCCCGAACCGCCAAGGAGACCTTATGATTCCACGTTATACCCGCCAGGAGATGGCGAACATCTGGGAGCCGGAAAACCGCTTCCGTATCTGGCTGGAGATCGAAACCCTGGCCTGCGAGGCCCAGGCGGAACTGGGGGTCATCCCCAAGGAGGTCGTGCCGATCATCCGGGACAAGGGGAATTTCGACATCGCCCGCATCGATATGATCGAGGCCGAGGTGAAGCATGACGTCATCGCCTTCCTCACCTCCGTGGCCGAGCATGTGGGACCCGAGGCCCGTTTCATCCATCAGGGGATGACCTCTTCCGACGTGCTGGATACCTGCCTCTCCGTGCAGCTGACCCAGGCCGCCGACGAGCTTCTGACCGACCTGGACATGGTCCTGGAATCCCTCAAGATCAGGGCCTTTGAGCATAAGGATACGGTCTGCATCGGCCGTTCCCACGGCGTCCATGCCGAGCCGGTCACCTTCGGCCTCAAGCTGGCCTCCTGGTATGCCGAAATGGAGCGTAACAAGAAGCGGTTGACGGCGGCCCGTGAAAATATCGCCACCGGCGCCATCTCCGGGGCGGTGGGAACGTTTGCCAATATTGACCCCTACGTGGAGGAATATGTCTGCCGGAAGATGGGGCTGGCTCCCGAACCGGTCTCCACCCAGGTCATCCCCCGGGACCGCCATGCCGAATACTTCTGCACCCTCTCCATCATCGCATCCTCCCTGGAGCGGATCGTCGTGGAGATTCGGCACCTGCAGCGGACCGAAGTACTGGAGGTTGAGGAATTCTTCAGCAAGGGGCAAAAGGGGTCGTCGGCCATGCCTCACAAGCGGAACCCGATCCTCTCCGAGAATCTCACCGGCCAGGCCCGCTACATCCGCTCCTTCTGCATCCCCGCCCTGGAAAATGTGGCGCTCTGGCATGAGCGGGACATCTCCCACTCCTCCGTGGAGCGGTATATCGCCCCGGACGCCACGGTGGCCCTGGATTTTTCCCTCCGCCGCTTAAACGGCCTCATCAAGAATCTCGTGGTCTATCCCGAGAACATGCTGAGAAACCTGAACCAGATGAAGGGTCTGGTCTTCTCCCAGAAGATCCTCCTGGATCTGACCCAGGCTGGGGTTTCCCGTGAAGACGCCTACCGGTTGGTGCAGAAGAACGCCATGAAGGTCTGGGAGGAAGGGAAGGATTTTCAGACGGAACTGCTGGCGGACCAGGAGGTGGTGGGAGCACTGGGGGAAGGAAAGATTCGCGAATCCTTCGATCTTGGGTATCACCTGAAGCATGTGAACACCATCTTTGCCAGGGTCTTCGGTGTCTAGATATCTGGAACTCTTCCTGGTGAGGGAAGGAGAGGGGGTGATCCTCTTCTGGCTCAAGGAGGGGCTCCTGGCGCTCCTCATTATCGCCCTGTTCTGGGGACTCTCACTGGCGGTCAGGTATCTTCTCACGACCTGGGGGCCCCGGTTCACCGCCATAACCCGTACCGATCTGGATGACCGGATACTGAGCAGGATTACCCCTCCGGTCTCCCTGCTGATCTTTTTTGCGGGGCTGTTCCTGGCGGTCCGCGCCCTGCCGCTGCCGGAGAAGGTGCATCTGGTGGCCGCCGGGACCCTCTTCATCGCCAATGTCATCATCCTGACGAATATCGGCTACCGCTCCCTCCATGAACTGCTGGAGTGGTACGCCACCCGGATGGCGGAGCGCGGCAATGAAGGGCTGGATCGGCAACTGGCCCCCCTGGTGGAAAAACTGGGGACCCTGTTCCTGATCATCACCTCCCTGATGATCACTCTCAAGCATTTCAACTTTGACATCCTCTCCTTTGTCACCGCCCTGGGTATCGGCTCCCTGGCCATCGGGATGGCGGCCAAGGATACCCTGGCCCAGGTCATCTCCGGATTCACCCTCATGCTGGATCGCCCGTTTCGCATCGGCGACCGGATTCAATTGACGGGGGGGCAGGTGGGCGACGTTGCGGATATCGGCTTGAGGAGCACCAGGATCAGAACCCTGGATAATATGCTCCTGGTCATCCCCAACTCCGACCTCTGCAACGCCATGGTGACCAATCACTCTTTTCCCGATTTTCGGGTGAGGGGACGGATAAACATCGGAGTGGGATACGAAAGCGACGTGGAGGTTGTGAAACAGCTCCTCCTGGAGATCGCCCGGGAGGTGAATGCAGTCCTGGCCGATCCCGGCCCGGAGGCGTATTTCGTCTCCTTCGGGGAGAATGCCCTTAACATGACCCTCTTCTTCTGGGTTGCCGAATATACCAAGCTTCTCAGTGTGACCGATCAGGTCAACTCACTCATCATCAGCCGGTTCCGGGAGCGAAAGATCGAGATTCCGTTCCCCATCCGGATGATGATAATGAAAAAGGATTGAGACGATGGCGAATCGTGTGGAAATAGCCCTGAAGTGTAGCGTCCGGGATGCTCGCGGCCGGCGGGTGAAACGTGAGATTGAGCAGTTTCTTCACCTGCCGGTGGCGGAGGTCCAAACCATTGATGTCTATACCGTGGACGGCTCCCTTTCCCGGGAGGAGCTGGAGCGGGCCGCGGCCGGACCTCTCTCCGATCCGGTCATCCAGGACCGGACCATGGACCGACCCATTGCGCTTACTCGGAAAGAGGGGGAGCTCTCCTTTGACTGGGGGGTGGAGGTGGGGTTTCGTCCGGGGGTAACCGATAATGTGGGGCGTACCGCCCGGGAGGCCATGGAATATCTCACCGGGAGGGAGTTTAAGCCGGGAGAGGCGGTCTATACCGCTGTTCAGTACCTCATCAAAAGCAGCCCCTCCCATGAGCTTACCCGCGCCGACCTGGAACGGATCACCACGGGGCTCCTCTGCAACCCCCTCATTCAGCGCTACACGATCCTCTCCGCCGGGGAATTTTCCGGGCAGGGAGGTTTCCCCCCAGTGGTGCCCAAGGTGGCCGAGACCGTAGGGGCGACCGATCGGTCGCCCGTACAGGAAATCAATCTGGAGGTATCCGACGACGAGCTGCTCCGGATCAGCAGGGACGGGGTACTGGCCCTGACGCTGGAGGAGATGAAGATCATCCAAGCCCATTATCGCAAAACAGAGGTTCGGGCGGAACGGTCCAAGGTGGGGCTTGGCGACTCCCCCACTGACGTGGAGCTGGAGTGTCTGGCTCAGACTTGGTCGGAGCATTGCAAACACAAGATTTTCTCCGGCACCGTGCAGTACGAGGATGAGTTGGGGAATCGCCGGGAGATCAAATCTCTTTTCAAGTCGTTCATCCAGCGAACCACCAAGGATGTGCGAGCGAAGCTGGGGGAGCGCGACTTCTGCCTTTCGGTCTTCAAGGACAACGCGGGGGTCATCCGGTTCAACGACCATTGGTCCCTGGTCTTCAAGGTGGAGACCCACAACTCCCCTTCGGCTCTGGACCCCTACGGCGGGGCGCTCACCGGTATCGTGGGGGTAAACCGAGACCCTTTCGGTACCGGCATGGGGGCGCGGTTGATCTTCAATACCGATGTCTTCTGCTTTGCCGACCCGTTCTACGCCAAACCGCTCCCCTCGCGGCTCCTTCACCCCCGGCGGATCTACGAAGGGGTGGTGGAAGGGGTGGAGCATGGCGGTAACAAAAGCGGCATCCCCACGGTGAACGGTTCCCTGGTTTTCGACGACCGTTTCGGCGGCAAACCGCTGGTCTTCTGCGGCACCGCCGGGATCATGCCGGCCAGGATCAACGGACAACCCAGTCACGAGAAGTCCATCCTGCCGGGTGACCTCATCGTCATGACCGGGGGGAAGATCGGCAAGGACGGCATCCACGGCGCTACCTTCTCCTCCCAGGAGTTGGATGAAAATTCGCCGGTGACAGCGGTGCAGATCGGCGATCCCATCACCCAGAAAAGGATGTTCGACTTTCTCATCCGGGCCCGGGACAAGGGGCTCTACCGGTTCATCACCGACAATGGCGCAGGCGGACTCTCCTCTTCCATCGGCGAGATGTGCGGCGAAGTGGGGGGGTGCCGGATGGATCTTGCCCTGGCGCCTCTCAAATACCCCGGTCTCAAGCCGTGGGAGATCCTCATCTCCGAGGCCCAGGAACGGATGTCCCTGGCGGTGCCGCCTGAGCAGATGGTCGAGTTCCTGGCCATGGCCAAGCGGTTCGGCGTGGAAGCCACGGTATTAGGTGAATTTAATGATTCTGGGATCTTCCATATGCTTTATGAGGATGAAACCGTGGCATGGCTCCCCGTCTCCTTCATGCATGAGGGGCTCCCCCCGCTGCAAATCCCGGCCAAATGGACGCCACCCCGGCAGGCTGAGGTTGAGGTTGAGGTAAAGGATGATTATACCGGGGATCTGGTGCAACTCCTGGGAGCACTGAATATCTGCTCCAAGGAGTCGGTGGTCCGGCGCTACGACCACGAGGTACAGGGGGGATCGGTGGTGAAGCCGTTCACCGGCGTGGCCAACGACGGCCCTTCCGACGGGGCGGTGGTTCGTCCCCTGTTGGACTCCTTCGAGGGGGTGGTGACGGCCCATGGCATCTGTCCCCGCTACTCGGACATCGACACCTACCATATGACCGCCAACGCCGTGGACGAGGCGCTGCGCAACTACGTCGCCGTGGGGGGGGCGCTGGAATTGGTGGCCGGTCTGGACAATTTCTGTTGGTGCGATCCGGTCCTTTCCGAGAAAACCCCCGACGGACCCTACAAAATGGCCCAGCTTGTCCGCTCCAACCAAGCGCTCTATGACGTCTGTCTTGCCTACAATCTGCCGTTGGTTTCGGGCAAGGATTCCATGAAAAACGACTTCTACGACGAAAAGCTTAAGATCTCCATTCCTCCCACGCTCCTTTTTTCGGTCATCGGCAAGATAGAGGATGCCCGAAGCGCCGTCACCATGGACGTCAAGCGGTCGGGAGATCTGGTCTACCTCCTTGGTCCAACCAGCGCCGAACTGGGGGGATCGGAATACTTCGCCCTCAAGGGGGGGGTGGGTAACGGGGTTCCGGTGGTGGATACGGCGGCCGCCTATCTTCGCTACCAGGCCTATGGCCGGGCGCTCCTGGCCGGCGCCGTGGCTTCATGTCACGACCTCTCCGACGGCGGCCTGGCCGTGGCTGCCGCGGAGTCGGCCTTTGCCGGCGGCTACGGCATGGCCTTGGAGCTCGCCAAGGTCGTCTGGAAGGGGGATCCGGCCGGTAAGAACGATGCGACGCTCCTCTTCAGCGAATCCGCATCGCGGCTTTTGGTTACGGTTTCACCGGAGAAAAGAGATGCCTTCGAACTGTTCATGGCGGATACCGGTCTGGCCCTCATCGGCAGGGTGACGGATAGGTCGGAACTGGCAATCACCGGCATGGGCGGCTCCGTTGTCGTTTTCGCCGGGCTGGCGGATCTGAAGGAAGCGTGGCAGGCGACGCTGCGGGAGTTGTAAGGGGGAAAAGCCATGGCGCATGCGCAACGAACCGGGACAATGGCGGATCATTTTACCTATGGACTTTATCTGACTTGGGATGACGGTGAGCGTTGGGAGCTGATTGATGGCGAAGCTTACGCCATGAGCCCGGCGCCTTCACGCACACATCAAAGGATACTCTTTGAGCTTGGCAGGCAGATCGGCAATCATCTCAAGGATAAACCGTGTCAGGCCTTTGCCGCCCCCTTTGACGTAAGGCTCCCTGATTATCCGGAGCAGGCCGAAGATGAAATTCCCACCGTGGTGCAGCCTGACTTGGTAGTGATTTGTGACAGGACCAAGCTGGATGAGAAGGGGTGTCGCGGCGCCCCCGATCTGGTGGTGGAAATCCTTTCCCCGGGGAGCGCTCAGCGGGATTTGCGGGATAAATTCAATCTCTACCAACGTCACGGCGTGCGGGAGTATTGGGTGGTGCAGCCGGTGGATCGGACGGTCATGCTTTTCAGGTTGAGGGAGGACGGTAAATTTGGGAGTCACGAACTTTACGCAGCAACGGAGCAGCTTCCCGTACCGATCCTGGGGGAGCTGATCGTGGAGCTGCGGGATATCTTTGCCGATAAAGCTGACCAGTGAGGAGCAGAAGAGAGATGGCAAAAACACGCGCACTTGTAATCACCGGCAACGGCACCAACTGTGAAACGGAAGCGGCCCATGCCTGTCGTCTGGGTGGTTTCGACGAGGTCGTCATCGCCCATATATGTGAAATTCTCTCCGGCGAAATTGTGTTGGATGATTTCCATTTTTTGAACCTCACCGGCGGCTTTCTGGACGGAGACGACCTGGGGAGCGCCAAGGCCCAGGCCAACCGGCTGCAATATGCAGTGGTGGCGGGAACCGGTGAAAAGGTGGTGGAGCAGTTCATCAGGTTCATGAGTGACGGGAAATTGATCCTTGGGGTTTGTAACGGTTTTCAGCTCATGGTGAAGATGGGGATGCTTCCGGGAATGGACGGGGAGTATCTGAACCAGACCGTAACCTTGACTCATAATGATTGCGGCCGTTTTCAGGACAGGTGGTGTTGGCTGAAGGTTGATCCGGCTTCTCCCTCCATCTACACCAAGGGTCTACAGGGGCTCTACCTCCCGGTGCGCCACGGTGAAGGGAAGTTTGTCTGCGATTCCCCGGCAACCGCGGAGCGGATCAGGGTGGAGAAGTTGGCGGCGCTCACCTATGCCACGTCGGATTACGCCGCCTCCACCATGGAATTCCCCCTGAACCCCAACGGTTCCCAGGACGCCATTGCCGGACTCTGCGACCCCACCGGTCGTATCATGGGGCTCATGCCGCATCCCGAGGCATTTGTCCACTACACCCAGCACCCCCGCTGGACCCGCGAGTCACTGCCGGAAAAGGGGGAAGGGCTTACCCTGTTCCGGAACGCGGCGGAGTATGCAAGGAAGAACCTTTGTTGAACAGTTTTTTCCAGGAGAAACCATGAATCTGTATCGTCCCCACGAAGAGTGCGGCATATTTGGTGTCCACAATCACCCCGAGGCATCCAACCTTACGTACCTGGGGCTGTATGCCCTGCAGCACCGGGGGCAGGAGAGTTGCGGCATCGTCTCCTCAGACGGCCAGACGCTGCATGCCCATAAGAGCATGGGGCTGGTGGCCGATGTTTTTGGCAACCAGGAGGTTTTCAAGAGACTTCCCGGCTACTCCGCCATCGGCCATGTGCGGTACTCCACGGCCGGAGCCTCCGTGAGCAAAAATATCCAGCCCATCATGGTGGATTACTCCCGCGGTTCCATCGCCGTGGCCCATAACGGCAATATCACCAACGCCCGGATACTCAAGGACGAACTGGAGGCATGGGGCTCCATCTTTCAGACCACCATGGATACCGAGATCATCGTTCACTTCCTCGCCACCAGCAAGGCCGGGGCGTTGGAAGATCGGATTGTAGAGTCCCTGAAGCGGATTCAGGGGGCCTACAGCCTTCTCTTTCTCACCGAAAGCCGGATGATCGCGGTGCGTGACCCCAACGGTTTTCGTCCTCTCTGTCTCGGGCGGTTGGGTTCCTCCTACGTGGTCGCCTCGGAGACCTGCGCCCTGGATCTCATCGAAGCCGAATTCATCCGGGAGATCGAACCGGGAGAGATGGTGGTCATCGACAAACAGGGGATGAAATCCTATTTCCCGTTCAAGAAGATCGTGCCGACCCCCTGTCTTTTTGAGTTCATCTATTTCGCCCGTCCGGACTCGTTCATCTTCGGCAAGAACGTCTACATGGTGCGCAAGGATCTTGGCCGCCAATTGGCACGGGAACATGCCATCGATGCCGACGTGGTCATCCCGGTTCCTGACTCGGGTGTCCCGGCGGCCATGGGATACGCCGAGGAATCCGGCATCAGTTTCGAGATGGGGCTCATCCGTAATCACTACGTGGGGAGGACCTTCATTGAGCCGCAGCAGTCCATCCGGCATTTCGGAGTCAAGATCAAGCTGAATCCGGTGCGGGAACTCCTCAAGGGGAAACGGGTGGTGGTCATAGATGATTCCATCGTCCGGGGGACCACTTCCCGTAAGATCGTCAAGATGGTGCGCAATGCCGGCGCCAAGGAGGTTCATATGAGAATCTCGTCCCCCCCCACCAGTTTTCCCTGTTACTACGGCATCGACACCCCTACTCGCAAGGAACTCATATCGTCGTCTCATACCATTGAGGAGATCAGGCGCTACATAACGGCGGACTCCCTGGGCTATCTTTCCCAGGAGGGGCTTCTCACCTCGGTGGGAGGTGATAACACCGAGTATTGCCGCGCCTGTTTTTCCGGGGGGTATCCCGTCAAGTTTCCCAACATGGGGATGGAGCCCAAACCGCAGTTGGGATTATTCCAGGAGGAACCATGATGACCGAGAAAGCGCAACTGAAAGAGATTATTCTTGCCCTCTCCTATGAAAAACGGCAGGTCATTCTCGCCTCGGGAAGAGAGAGCGACTTCTACTTTGACGGCAAGCAGACCACCTTGCACGCCAAGGGGGGCTTTTTGGTGGGGAAGCTTTTTTATGAGGCGATCAAGGACGTGCCGGGGGTTCAGGCGGTGGGTGGGATTACCCTGGGGGCGGACCCCATAGCCACGGCGACCTCCATTGCCGCCCATCTGGACGGCGGCCATCTGCACGCGTTCATTATCCGGAAGGAACCCAAGGGGCACGGCACCGGCCAGTGGCTGGAAGGGCGGAAAAACCTCCCTCCCGGCACGAAGGTCGTTATCGTGGAGGACGTTGTCACCACCGGCGGTTCCTCCATGAAGGCGGTACGTCGAGCCGAGGAAGAGGGTCTCGTGGTTCTTGGCATAGTGACGCTGGTGGATCGCGAGGAAGGAGGACGCGAAAATATTGAAAAGGAGGGGTACTGGCTCCGGGCGCTCTTTACAAAGAGTCAGCTGGTTACCTGAAGCGTTGACAACCCCATGGATGATATTCTGAGATCATACGGCGACCTCCTGGGGGAGGTGGATCGGTGGTTTACCGGTTGCTCCACCGCGTACCCCCAACAGATTGTCTGTGCCGGGGGGTGCTCCTCTTGTTGTCGCGGTCTCTTTGATATCACGCTCCCGGATGCCGCTCTGCTGAAGAGCGGCTTTGAGCTACTTCCCCAGGCGGTCAGGACGGACGTCACGCGGAAGGCTCGGGAACGGGTGAAAGGGATTCGGAAAATCTGGCCGGAGTTTTCCCCTCCCTACCTCCTTTCCCACCGCCCCGAGGAGGAGTGGCCCCGGATCATGCCGGAGGATGATGACACTCCCTGTGTTCTCCTGGACCCGGACGGTCGCTGTCTGCTCTACGATTATCGTCCCATGACCTGCCGCCTTCACGGTCTGCCGTTGGTTGACCTCTCCGGAGAGCTCCTGGATGACTCCTTTTGCCCCCTGAATTTCGCCGCCCGGGACCCGTTGACTGTCGCCGGGTTGCGGGGTGAATTCGCCGAACTCTTCCGCAAGGAAACCGACCTGATCAGCCGGTTCAACTCTCTGTTTAACGCTCTTCCCACCGCACAAATGGACACCCTGATTCCCGCGGCGCTGCTCAGTGACTGTTCCGGTCATGGTCGGCGTCGTCGTTAGCTAGTGCTTAAAAATTTGATTATCTCCATTATATTTCTATTAATTTCTTCATAACTGTTGTATAGGTAAAACTGTAACTTTCTCCCATTTGTGAATTTTTCCTACATTCAGGCCGGTGTTAGTGAATAACAAAGAAGAGCGGATGGGGTGAGTCGCCATGTTTTTGCTCAAGAGAAAAGAGCTGGTGGGGATCGATATCGGGTCAAGTTCGGTAAAACTGGTGCAGCTCAAGGAAGCCGGCGCCGGCTATGAACTGATGAAAATCGGCATGGTCCCGCTCCCTCTGGAGGCCATTGTAGAGAACACCCTCATGGACAGTTCCGCCATCGTGGGAGCCGTCAGTTCACTTACCAAGAGTCTTAACGTAAAGGTCAAACAGGCGGCCTGCTCCATTTCGGGCAACTCGGTCATCATCAGAAATATCAGTTTTCCACTCATGAGCGCTGCTGAGCTGGAAGAGCAGATAAACTGGGAGGCGGAACAGTATATCCCCTTCGATATAAACGACGTTAATATCGATTTTCATATCCTCGGCCCGGATGAACTGGATCCGAAAAAAATGAATGTGGTTTTGGTGGCCAGTAAAAAAGAGATCATAAAAGAGTACGTGACCCTGTTCAACCAGGTGGGGATCACGCTGACCGTTCTGGATGTGGATGCCTTTGCGGTGCAAAACGCCTTTGAGTTCAACTACGAGGCGTTACCCGATGAAGTCGTCGCTTTGGCGAATATCGGCAACACAACCATGAACCTGAATATCGTCAGAAACGGCGACTCTCTCTTTACCCGGGACATGCAAATGGGGGGGAGCCAGTATACCCAGGAGATCCGGAAGAAGCTTTCCCTGTCTTGGGAGGAGGCCGAGAAACTGAAGGTTTCGGGGAACATCGTTAATGACGAAGCCGCGCGCGGAGGAATAGTTCAGTGTAATGATACTCTGGCCATGGAACTTTACCGATCCATGGATTTCTACGGCGCCACCGCCGGCGCGGATAAGATTTCGAAGCTCTACCTTAGCGGCGGTTGTTGCAAGACCCCTTTTCTCCTGGAAACCATTCGCCGGAGGCTTGATATCCCCGTGGAGATTATTGATCCCTTCAGGAAGATCACCTGTCAGAAAAAGAGGTTTGCTCCGGAGTATCTTCAGGAGATGGGCACGCATGTTGCATTGGCTATGGGCTTGGCCATGAGGAGGTATGGGGACAAATGATAAAAATAAACCTGCTCCTCGTCAGGGAAGCCCGTCATAAGGAAAACAGCAGGCAGCAGATCAATATCCTGATTTTTTTCCTGGCGGTCACGGTTCTTATCATGGTGGGTATCCAGCTCTACCTCGTGAGCAGGATACATTCCGCCAAGCTCTCCATAACAAAGGCGGAAAGCGAGGTCGCTCAACTCAAGAGCAAGATCGGACAGATCGAAAACATCAAGAAGCTTCAAGAAGAGGTTCAAAAGAAGCTTGATGTCCTCAAACAGTTACGGGCCGGGAAGAGCGGTCCCATGAGACGGCTGGCGGCGCTGAGCGATTCACTCCCCGACAAGGTATGGTTGACCAGATATACCGAAACCGCCGATGCCGTGAGTATCGGCGGCATCGCCTACACCGAGGAACTTATTGCCGATTTCATGCGGAATCTTGACGCTTCCGGTCAATTTCATCAGGTGGAGCTGCTGGTATCCGAGCAGATGGAGCTTTCCGGTGTCAAGCTTAAGCGATTCGATTTTTCCTGCAAGCTGGGAGCTCCTCGAAAAGAGACGTTAAAACCGCAGCAGCCGGCCAGATAAGAGCGGGGGAGCCATGGATCCGAGAATAGAAACGCTCCTCAGAGCGCCGACCAAGCAGAAACTGTTGATCCTCCTCCTTATCCTCATCGTGGAAGCTCTTATCTTCTACTTCCTTTTTTTCGCCCCTCGTCAGGAAGAGTATACCCAGCTTAACGAAAAACTGACCGTTTTGCAAAATGAGGTGGCCGATAAACGTAAGATAGCGGACAATCTCCCCCGGTTGAAGCGGGAGTTCGAGCTGTTGAATCGGGATCTCCATAATGCGCTCACCGAACTGCCGAACCAGAAAGAGATTCCCACTCTCCTCACCGGTATCACCACGGCCGGTAAGGCTGCCGGCCTTGATTTCCTGATTTTCAGGCCCAAGGGCGAAGAGCCCAAGGATTTTTACGCCGCCGTCCCCGTTGATATCTCCGTTGCCGGAACGTACTACGAAGTCGCCAATTTTTTTATCTCCGTGGGAAATCTGCCCCGTATCGTCAACATCGGAAATGTCTCCTTTACCGATATCCGGGATGTCGGCGGTCGCACCATGCTCCGGGTAAACTGTCTGGCGACGACCTTCCGGTTTTTGAACAAGAAAGAGACACCCAATGAGCCCAAGAGCAAATAGAAAATTGACGGCGCTCTGTTTCCTGGCGCTTCTGGCCCTGGCGGTTTTCGGCTGCGGCGCCAAGGAGACGGCGCAGCCGACGGCAATGAAGAGGCCGGCAGGGTCCAAACCGCCGGTCCAGGGGAAGAGGAGTTCCGCCACGTCGCCTCCCCCTCAGGAGCGGCTGGATTTCACCGGCAGGAAGGACCCTTTTCGTTCCTACGTGGTCGTCACCAAGGCGGCGCTCCCCCTGCCGTCGCTCTCGGCGAATCAGCTCCCCATTCAGAAGTATGAGGTGAACCAGTTCAAAGTTATCGGCATCATCGCCGGCCTGGAGGAGAACCGGGCCATGGTGCAGGATCCGGGCGGTAGCTCCTATGTCATCAAGGAGGGTTCGCTCATCGGTTCTCGCAATGGCCGGGTGACGAAAATCCTGCCACGTTACATCGAGGTTCTTGAACAGTATCGGGAAGAAAACGGCAAGATCAGGAACAGGGTTGTTAAACTTACCCTTCCCAGGAAAGAGTAAGGAGAGGCTTATGCACACGCAGATCAGGAAATCCATCAAGGTCGGCGCCCAAGTCCTGACACTCTGTCTTGCGGCATCTTGTCTGAATAGCCCTGCCTTGGGTCAGGAACTCCCACCCCCCGTCGGGTCAGGGGTCGAGTCGGAGCATGGGGCGACCAAGGTGGAAGTCGCCGGCCGGCCCGCCACGTCGGGATCTTCCCTCGTGACCGTCCGGAAACTCTTGGAGGTCGTTGCAACCCCGGAAGGGATCGACCTTGTCACCGATGGGCCGGTTACGAGTTATACGGCTTTCCCCATGGCGAATCCGGATCGATTCGTCATTGATCTCCCCGGTGTACGGGTCGCCGTGGGGGGGGAGACGGTCCCCCTGGATGCTTTCGGCATCCGGAGCGCCCGTCTTGTTGAATCGGAGGGGAAAAGCCGCATCGTCTTTGAAGGAAAGTCCGGTGGTTTCGGGCAGGCGAGGGTGATCATGACCGACCGGGGAGTACGGTTCCAACCGGGCCCGCCGGTTGTCCCTCCGGGTAATCCGGCAAGAGGGGCTTCCCCAACAGCCCGTGACCCTTCCCCGTCAAAGGTCGAAGCAGTTGATTTCGGGATCGTGGATACCGGTTCACGGATCACCATGCAAGTGGGCGGTTCCTGTCTGGCGACACAACCATTCAAGAATTCGGAAGGGGTAACTTTCTTTGTGAAAAAGTGCTCTCTTCCTCGCGCCCTGCGACGCCCCCTGGATACCGGATCCTTTCCCAGCGCGGTCCAGGCGGTAATCCCTTCTCAACTCATGGTGAAGGGGGTTCCCGAGACGAGGGTCCTCGTCAAACTGAATCGCGCCGCCACCTGGACTTTAAGCCAGGAGGATGGGACGGTGGTTCTGAATATCTTTCATCCCAAGCTGAAAGAGAAGGCCCCCCCTGCTCAACCTCAACCTCAACTTCAACCTCAACCTCTACCTGTTTCCCCCGACTCACCCGGCGCCGGGAAGATCTACACAGGGCGGAAGGTCACGCTTGAATTCGTGGATGCGGATATCCGTAAGATCTTTCAGCTTATCGCCGAGGTGAGCAATCTCAATATCCTTTTGGGGGATGACGTCTCCGGCGTCATCACTCTCAAACTGGTGAATGTCCCCTGGGATCAGGCTCTGGAGATGATCCTGGAGAGCAAGGGACTTGCCATGAGGAGTGAAGGGAACATCGTCCTGATCAAGCCTCGGAGTAAATTCAAGAGCTCCGACGAGGAGGCCATGGATGCGAAAAAGAGCCGGGAAAAGATGATGGAGCTTCAGACCCGGGTGTTTGACGTAAACTTCGCCCAGACCTCCGATGTGGTCGCTCAGTTCAGGAGCCTGGGGAGCGGTCGCGTGGACAGTTCCATGACCCAGGATGAACGGACCAACAAGGTCATCGTCACCGACATCGAGCCGGCGTTGAAGCGGATGAAGAAGTTTCTGGAGAGCATCGACATCCCGGAAAAGCAGGTGCTCATCGAGGCGCGTATCGTCGAGGCCACGGACAGCTTTACCCGTGATCTGGGTATCCAGTGGGGATTTCATTATCGTGATCCGTCCGCCTCATTTCTGGGTCTGAACAGTCTCAGCACCGGGTTCGGGGGGGCGGTTACCGCGCCGCAGCTCAGCGGTACCTACGGACCGGGGATGGCCACGGGGATCTCTTTCGGCTCCCTGGCCAGTAGCGTCAATGTGGACCTGCGGCTCTCCGCGGCTGTCACCGCCGAGATGATCAAGGTTATCTCCTCGCCACGTATCGCCACGTTGAACAACAAGCCGGCCAAGATCACCCAGGGGCAGTCGATCCCGTATCAGAACACCACGGCCAACACCGGCGCCGTGACCCAATTCGTGGAAGCGGCGCTTTCCCTTGAGGTGACGCCGCATATCACACCGGACGGCAGCGTCATGATGAAGATCAAGGCGTCCAATAATTCACCGGGAGCTGTCCCCACGGGAGGGACGGCCCCGGCGATTAACAAGAAGGAAGCGACCACC
Organism: uncultured Desulfuromonadales bacterium; assembly: GCA_903929485.1. Lineage (GTDB taxonomy): Bacteria > Desulfobacterota > Desulfuromonadia > Geobacterales > CAIOGM01 > CAIOGM01. The sequence goes on along the minus strand of CAIYUY010000104.1, from coordinate 5,282 downwards.
GAGCTGATTGTGCATAGTGGCGAGACCACCGTTATTGGCGGCATCTATATCGACAATGACACGGAGAACAACTCCGGAGTCCCGTTCCTGGTGGATATTCCGGTTTTGGGCTGGCTGTTCAAATCCAATACCAAGAGCAAGCTCAAGACCGAACTGCTGATTTTCATTACACCAAGGATACTGAATTAAGGAGGAGTTACCATGAAACGACGGTTGCGATTACTCCTGGCGCTCTGTTGCATAGCTCCGGCATCCTGTGGCGGCGGGGGAGGGGCGACGGCAACCTCGGCCGTGGACACTCTCGATTCGGATGTGGCTACATGGACGGGGATCCCCTGCGCCGCCACCTCCACCTATACGATCCAGCCGGATTCCGTCAATGTCACCCTTGCCGCGTTTCCGGTTGCCACCAACAACGGCACGGTGAACGAGAAGGTCCTGGTAAACACCGTGGATATCGTCTACAGACCGGCAACTACCACCACGCCGGCGCTTCCGACTCAATACATGGGGCTGGGGCTCCAGGTGGATATGGGGAGCTCGGTGACAATTCCCGTGAGGGTGGCGCCCCAGGATATGAAGGGGACGCCGCCGCTGAGTTCCCTGAGATGCACCCCCACCATCTTTCCGTACTACGTGACCATGACGTTTCATTGTCAGTATCTCAAGGGAGGGGGGACCTTTGACGTCTCCGCCCAGACCAACGTCCGTTTCGCGGATTTCGCCAATCCCTAAGCCGGACAAGCAATCAACAAAAGAAATCTTACCTGCGCAACCAAATGCGAAGACATTTTCACCGGAAAGACGCAAAGGACGCAAAGGAACCGCAAAGAGAAAACATTGATCAAGGTAAAACAAATCGGATTGTCGGATGTCATCACGAGGGTAATCATATGAAAATCACACGGTATCTGTCGGCATTTGTCGGGATCATGATGATCGGCATGTTGGCTGCCTGTTCCGGGGGTTCCGGCGATTCGGCGCAGGTTGTTGCTCCCAAGAAGAGTTTGGCCAAGCTTGCCGGCAGTGAAATCCTCGTGAGCGGGGTGCCGCCGGACAGCGCGGGTGTTTACACGGCTCCCCTGCCGGAAGATCAGCAGAATCCTCATACCATCTACTTGGCCGACAAAAATGTCTATTTTATCGTCTGGGAGGATTGGCGTAATCGGAACAGCAGCGGCGCGGACATTTATGGCCAGTTCGTTAATCCGGACGGCACGATCTGTGGGGCTTCTTTTCCCCTCACGACCGCGCCGGGGAATCAGACCTCGCCCCAGGCAGCCTATCGCATGGATCCCACCGGCGTCGACAGCAAGATTGTCGTTGTCTGGCAGGATACCCGGGGGAACGCCGTCAGCGGCTACGTGCAGTATGTCGTTGTTCCCCAGAGCGCCATTCCCACCGCCGGTCTCTGCGCCGCCTACCTTCCTCCTCCTCCCTCCAACGGCGCTCCGGTAGGGTTCAACCCGATTCAGCAGCATACGACTCCCACGACAGTACAGACCCCCACGAATAACTCGACACTCATGGGCTTCGGCGACGGCATTCTTACGGACTATGCCGCAACTCTCACGATTCCGGTGATACCGAACACTCTGTCCGTTACCGTTAATGGAACTGTGGTGGCCAATGATAACGGCAACGGAGTCTTGAGCAATGCGACGCTCAGCGGCGCCATCAACTACGCTACCGGGTCGCTGGCGCTGAAGTTCCGGGTCGCGCCGGTTGCCGGTTCGGTCATCCTGACGACCTACCAGTACACGACCTACTCCTTGTCACCCAATCCCGATACGGTGCGCGTTGATGATACGCTTCAGTCCCGTCGACTCCCGAAGATCGTTTATGATCAGGTGCGCGACCGGTTCTGGTTGGCCTGGGTGGAGTCGCGAACAGTGCTGACCGTCAACAACGAGCTCTGTTTCAGAAGAGCCAACGCCGGCTACTCCACCGGTGACAATTCGTTTCTTGGCTATGTTTCCCTGAAAGGCTCGGATTTGACGGAGCAGGCGTCGTTTTTCAACGTCACCGGCGCCGATATCTTGAGAAACGGCGCCGCCAGAAACGATCGACTCCTCTCCACCAGTCTGCTGTCGCTTACCGAAACCTATAACTATGAATTCTACTCCACCCTCAATAATGTCACCCTTTCCACCGATTCCACGTCACCGGAATCCCTGTTCGCCTGGGAAGGGGTCAAACAGGATACGACCCTTACCTGCAGCTGCACGGACACGAACGGTAACGGTTTCTGTGACAGCTTCGAGCCGGTTTCGTTCACCTTCACGACGACCCCCCACGACAAGGGGATAGATCACATCTATTCACTGTTCGGCAAGGAGTTTTCTCAGCCGGTTATTTCATCCCGGTTACTGGATGCCGGGGCAGGCCCCAGTTACAAACCTGCCTTGGCGTTTGATCCCATCGGCAAGAAATTCCTGGCCGCCTGGGAAGACATGCGGGATGGCGCCACCAAGAAGATCTGGGGGCAGCTCCTCTACTCCGGGGGGGGACTCTACAATATAAATCATTTCATCGGCTATCAGGATTCCAGCGGCACGGGAACCCTCGATCCCAATGTGGCGGCTTCCGCCCAGACAACCCCGGCGATGAGCTATGACAGTGTGAATCAGCGTTTCTTCGTCGCCTGGAAGGACGGGAGAAACGGCATCTCCTCGCCGGAGAATCTGGATATCTACGGTCAATATGTTGATACGGACGGATCGCTGCGGGGGGGGAACTATGCCATCACCAATGCGCCGGGAACCCAGGACTCTCCGGCCATCACCTATAACAGTGCTACCAATGAATTTCTGGCGGTCTGGAAGGACGCCCGTAACGCCAACCCCGTTGTGGGGAGCGGCACGGGGGCGGACATCTACGGCCAGCGTTTTTCCCTGGGACAGCCGGGGCTGACTCTTCTGAACCCGGATAACTCTCCGTTGAATCCCGCGCTGCTGGATTTCGGCTCGGTGACCGTGAACAAGATGGTTTCGAAATCCTTCAAGGTCAGGAACAGCGGCGACACCACTCTCGTCATCTCCGGTGTTTCCGATCCCGGAGCGCCCTTCACCATAACCCCCACCGGTCCGGCCCAGTTGCCCCCCAATGCGGAGTTGACTTTTACCGTGACCTACAATCCCACCGTGGTGGGGAGTTCCAACGCCGGTTTCATGATTTCATCCAACGCCCAGAACAAGAGTGTCGCCTTGAGCGGGCAGGGGGTCACACCGACCCTGGATGTGAACACCCTGACCATGAATTTCGGCAGCGCCAAGGTCGGCCAGAGCGCCCAGGACCAGTTCCTGATCATCACCAACAACGGCACGGCCAATGTCACCCTGACAAACATCACCGGTATTACCCCCCCCTTCAGCATCGTGAATCAGCCGGCGATTCCGTCAGTGCTTACTCCGGGGCAATCCATCTCCCTGACGGTCCGTTTTACTCCTGTTTTGTCCGGAGATTTTACCGGTCAGATCAACCTGATTACGGATAATCCCCTTATCAATAAAACCATCCAGTTATCCGGCAAGGGGACAGCGCCGATTCTCACCGTCTCCACGGCGACGATGGATTTCAGCGTGGTCAAGGGGGGGACGACCAAGGATCTGACCTTTACGGTGGGCAACAGCGGTAACGACACCCTGACCATCAACGCCCTGACCATTACCGGCGCGTCCTTTTCGGTGATTTCGCCCGCCACTCCCCTTTCAGTGGTTCCCGGGGGAACCGCCACGGTGACTCTCCGCTTTACCCCCAACGGCATCTCCACCTTTGCCGGAACTCTTTCCATCGTCAGCAACGGAGGTTCGGGGAGCGTGGCGCTGGCGGGTATCGGCGCGGGGGGACAGGTAACGGTGACGCCGGCTCAGGTGGATTTCGGCGCCATCGCTTCGGGAACTTCCAGGACCATCGCCATGACGGTGGCCAACAGTGGGAACGCTCCTCTCAACATCACCAGCCTCACCAATCCGGGTAACCCGGTATTTACGGTATTCTCCACCGGATCGGTTCCGATCCAGCTTCTTCCCAACACCAGCATTACTCTTTTCGTCACCTTCAACCCGGCGGCATCGGGCGCCTACTCCTCCGGTTTTGTCATCGGCACCGACGCCACCAACGGCAATCAGACCGTCAACCTGCAGGGACAGGCAACCGCGCCGCTCATCATCACGGCCGGTCTCCCGGCGGTGGCGGTTGGTTCTTCCTACAACGCCACCCTGCAGAGCAATGGCGTCACCCCCCCCCTGACCTGGAGTATCCTCAGCGGCTCCTTGCCGCCGGGGATACTGTTCAACGCCGCTATTGGAAACTTTTCAGGTATCCCCACAACCGCCGGGACCTATCAGTTCGTCGTTCAGTTGGTTGATGCGGCGGGAAGGATCGACAGGAAAACCCTGGCCATCGTCGTTGTGGATGCGGTGAGCATCACCACGACCGGTATCGTTGCCGAATGGACCAGACTCCTGGCGTATATCCCCCAAACGCTCACCGCCGCCGGCGGCGTGCCGGGGTACGGCTGGACTGTTGTGGCGGGCGCGCTTCCCAGCGGAATGAACCTCACTGCCGCCGGTGTTTTGGGCGGCACACCGAACCTGGCGGGGAGTTACACCTTCACCGTTCAGGCCAGGGATAGCAACGTCACGACCCCGGCGCTGGGAATCAAGCAGTTCACCATTCTGGTGAACCAGGAACTGCTGCTGACCACCGGACTTCTCCCCAACGGTACGCAGTTTCTCCTCTACAACCAGCCCTTGGGTCACACCGGCGGCACCGCCCCTTTCAGTTGGGGGGTCACGGGGGGGGCGCTTCCCGTGGGGATGAATCTCGACCCCTTCACCGGCGTTCTCAGCGGGATACCTTCCGCCGTCGGTTCTTCCTCCTTCACGATCACGGTTAGCGACAAAAGCGGGGCGACCGCATCCCAGACCCTGACGCTGACGGTCGCCGCTCCCCTGGCCATCGGCACCGGCACCATTTCCGACATGAAGACCAATGTGCCGGTGAGCGTCACCTTGCAGGCGACCGGCGGCACATTGCCGTACAGTTGGTCGCTTCTGTCGGGAGCGCTGCCCGACGGGCTGATACTGAACGCCGGAGGCGGCACGGTCTCCGGGACGCCGACCAAGGCCGGTAGCTACAGCTTCACCATTCAGGTTGCCGACACCGCAGGTAACACGGCCAACAAAGTCTTTACGGTGACCGTGCGCGATCCGCTGCTGATAACCAGCACTGTGCTGAAATCATGGGAAACGAATCAGGCTGGGTACGTGGAGACCTTG
>CAIYUY010000103.1 GCA_903929485.1 uncultured Desulfuromonadales bacterium | reverse complement strand
TCCGGTTCCGCCTGTCAGTTTCAGCGCCTGTTTTTCCCAGTCGGGGAACGTTTTGTAGTTGATAACCTCGGAGGCCCCCAGCTCCCGGAGTCGCTCCTCCTTGGCGCTGCTCCCCGTGGTGGCGATGACCCGGGCGCCGGCGGCCCTGGCTAACTGGAGAGCGAAGAGGGAGACTCCGCCGCTCCCCATGACCAGGACCGTGTCGCCGCAGGTGAGTCCCGCTTTGTGCAGGCAGTTCCAGGCGGTGACCCCGGCGCAAGGGAGAGTGGCCCCCTCCTGGAAGGTGAGCTCCTGGGGAAGGGAAACGACTCCCCCCTCCCGAAAGATGGCATACTGGGCCAGGACGCCGTTGATCGCCCCACCCAGGGCGCTCTTGGGAACCTCCGGCGTGATCCTTCCCGCCGGCCACTCCTGGAAGAAGCAGCCGATTACGTCATCTCCTTGCTTCCAGTGAGTCACCCCGGGGCCGACGGCGACGACCTGACCGGCTCCGTCGGAAAGGGGGACCAGCGGAAAGGGGAGGTTCCGGGTGTAGTTGCCGGTTACCATGAGGAGATCCCGGTAGTTCAGGGCCGCCGCCTTCATCTTCACCAGCAGTTCTCCCGGTCCCGGCTGGGGGATGTCGCACTCCACCAGTTTCAGGTTGTCGATGCCGAATTCATTATCGATCACGTATCGTTGCATGTTAAACCTCCCTTGTGCGGTCCTCTGGGGCTGAACGTCCCTCAAACCCTTGTAAACAATATCAATTCGTCCTGAGATTCAAGGCATTCTCCAATCGACATCCGTCCCGTATCCAGGGTCAGAGACGGATGTTCCGGCCACTCATATGGCGCGGAGACGCCGGTAAATCCGGGAATCACCCCGGCACGCGCTTTTTCATATAACCCTTTCGGATCACGCTCTTCGCATACGTCCAACCCGGCATCCAGGTAGATTTCCGTAAAGTATTCAGGGCCGATGATACTACGGGCCATCTCCCGGTCCTTCCTGAAAGGGGAGATAAAGGCGCACATTACGACGAGGCCGGCGTCATTCATGAGGCGAGCGACTTCAGCGATGCGACGGATATTTTCAGCCCGATCTCGGGGCGAAAAGCCGAGATCACGATTGAGTCCGTGACGCACATTATCACCATCGAGCACATAGCAGGCCTTGCCCCTGTCCAGCATACGCCGTTCCAGGGCGAATGAAAGCGTCGATTTGCCGGATCCGCTCAAGCCGGTGAACCAGAGAGTATGTGGTTTCTGTCGGCAGAATTGTTCCCTGTCCCGAAGGGTGGCCTGTCCCGTATGCCGGACTATATTTTTTGTTGTCATCAGAAGGACCCGTCCCGTTTTCTCTCCATCAAGCCGTCCTGGAAGTGATCAATAATTCGGGTGATTTGCGACAAAAAACATGCCAAGCGTCTGTCATCCTGAGCAACGCGAAGGATCTGCTTTTCAAACAGAGGCAGATTCTTGGTGATGTCCCCATTCCGTTGACATAGCTATCATCTTGTTCTTTTTGTTTGTCATCCTGAGCGAAGCGAAGGATCTGCTGTAGATTTTACTGCTTAAAAAACAAAAAGCAGATTCTTCGCT
>CAIYUY010000102.1 GCA_903929485.1 uncultured Desulfuromonadales bacterium | reverse complement strand
GCCTGATAGCATCGGTAAAGCGGTGCAACTGGTAGCACGTTTGGGAGGCTATCTCGCTCGTAACAGTGACCCTCCACCTGGTCACCAGTTGATGTGGGAGGGATATATTACGTTACGGGCGATGTGTGCAGGATACTCCCTGCGATATTAACGGTATCTCACTGATTTATGGGTAAAGGGCAGGGCTAGGATCAGGATGATCAGCATGATAATTATCTTTCGTCGCGCTATTTCTCATTCAGGTTTTAAACGCAAGATGCTACTGTAGAGGCGTAAGATCTTGTCTCAACTCAAAAGGACTCCTTCAGATGACCGATACCACCCATCGCACCATCCGCCGCGGCGACTATACCCTCCCTGACTACCTCATCTCCACCGTTGATCTCTCCTTCGAACTGGGCGAAGAAACCACTACCGTCACCTCCCGTTTGGTCATGAACGCCAACCATGACACCACCAATGGAGTCCGGCCTCTGGTTCTCGTGGGTCATCGCTGTACCCTTCTTTGTGTGTCTCTCGACGGTGTACCGCTCACCGGTCACCATTATGAACTGGACAGCGAGAGTCTCACGATTTCTAACCCGCCACCGGCCTTCGTCCTGGAGATCGTCACGGAGCTCCGCCCCCAGGATAATACCTTTTTGGAAGGGCTCTACCGCTCCGGAGGGATGTTCTGCACCCAGTGCGAAGCGGAAGGGTTTCGCGCCATCACCTTTTTTCTCGACCGCCCCGACGTGCTGAGCATCTACACCACCACGGTGGTGGCGGAGCTGGAGCGATACCCTGTCCTTTTGTCCAACGGGAATCCGGTGGCTGCCGGCATCCTCCCCGGTGGCCGCCACTACGCCACCTGGCACGATCCGTTCCCCAAACCGTGCTACCTCTTCGCCCTGGTGGCGGGGGAGCTGAGCTGCCGGGAAGATACCTTCACCACCTGCTCAGGGAGGAGTGTGGCGCTGCGGATCTATGTTGAGAGCGGGAATCGGGATAAGTGTGACCACGCCATGGCCTCCCTGAAGCGTTCCATGACCTGGGACGAGGAGCATTTTGGGAGGGAGTACGATCTGGACATTTTCATGATCGTGGCGGTGGATGATTTCAACATGGGGGCCATGGAAAACAAGGGGCTGAATATTTTCAACTCCCGCTACGTGCTGGCCACCAACGCCACCGCCACCGACGATGATTTTGACGCCATCGAGTCGGTGATTGGCCACGAATATTTCCATAACTGGAGCGGCAACCGGGTCACCTGTCGGGACTGGTTCCAGCTCTCCCTCAAGGAGGGGCTGACCATCTACCGGGACCAGGAGTTTTCAGCCGATATGGGCTCCCGGGGGGTGAAACGGATCGCCGATGTGCGAGCCCTCCGCACCGCTCAGTTCGCCGAGGATGGCGGCCCCCTGGCCCATCCGGTCCGTCCCGATTCCTACCTGGAAATCAACAATTTCTATACCATGACGGTCTACAACAAGGGGGCTGAAGTCATCCGGATGATCCGGACCCTTCTGGGAGGAGAGCGGTTTCGCCGGGGGATGGATCTCTACTTTGACCGTCACGACGGCCAGGCGGCCACGGTGGATGACTTTGTCGTCGCCATGGAAGAGGCTGGAGGGATAGATCTGGGGCAGTTCCGGCGCTGGTACAGCCAGGCTGGGACCCCTTCCCTGGAGATCACTACTCAATTTGATCCCGCCGGTAAAACCTACAGTTTGACCGTCAGTCAGAGCTGTCCGCCGACCCCCGGCCAGCCGACCAAGGAGCCGTTCCATCTCCCCCTGGTCATGGGGCTGCTTGATGGGGCTGGGGGGGAACTCCCCCTCACCCTGGTGGGCGAGACGACTCCCGGCCCCACGACCCGAATCCTGGAGATCCGCCAGGGGGTTGAGACCTTTTGCTTCGCCGGAGTAGACGCAGAACCGACTCCGGCTCTGCTCCGCTGCTTCTCGGCTCCGGTGAAGTTGACCTCTCCCTGTCGCCCCAACGACCTCCTCCTCCTGGCTGCCCACGAGGCTGACCCTTTCTGCCGCTGGGAGGCGGGACAACTTCTGGCTACCGGTGTTCTTCAGGGGCTCATGGCCGATCACCAGGGGGGTGGCGAGCTCTCCCTTGATCCGGAATATGTCGCCGCCTTTCGCACCATCCTCACCGGCGGCGGAGCGGATACCGCCTTCCGGGCCGAGGCGCTGACCCTCCCGTCGGAGTCGTATCTGGCGGAACAGATGCCGGTCATCGACCCCGACGCCATTCATGCCGCCCGTCAGTTCGTCCGCCGCACCCTGGCGGAGCAGTTGCGGGAGGAGTTCCTTCGGGTGAGGGAGGGGTGTCACAACTTGGAACCGTACCGGTCGGACGATGGCAGGGGAGGGGAGAGGCGGCTGGCAAACCTCTGTCTCGGCTACCTTGCCGCCTTGAACAACCCGGAGAGCATCAACCTCTGTCTTGAGCAGTTTCAGGGCGCGGATAACATGACCGACGTCATGGGAGGGGTGGTTCCGCTGGCTTCCTGCGACTGCCGGGAGCGGCGGACGGCAATTGACGAATTCTACGGAAAATGGCGTCACGACCGGCAGGTGGTGGATAAATGGTTCTCCCTCCAGGCGACATCGTCACTGCCGGGAACCCTGGCGGAGGTGAAGCTGCTCCTGGAACACCCGGCCTTTGAACTGACCAATCCCAACCGGTTTCGCTCCTTGGTGGGGGCTTTTTCCCAGGGGAACCAGGTCAGGTTCCACCAGAAGAGCGGGGCGGGGTATCGCTTTCTGGGTGAGCAGCTCCATCGCCTGATCCCCGTCAATCCCCAGGTCTCCGCACGTCTTCTCTCTCCCTTTACCCGGTGGCGGCGATACGACCCGGCGCGACAGCTGCTTATGAAAGTCGAACTGGAGAAGATCAGCGCTCTTCCCCACCTGCCGCGGGATGTGTATGAGATTGTGGCGAAGAGTCTTGGTTAACTCTTTTTTACGATGTTTTACGGGGAGCAAAGCGGATGATCCCCAGGGTCCCGTCCTTCTTCCGCCAAGACAGGGTCAAGTCCCCCAAGAAATAGCCGAACTTGACAACATGTCGGAGCGCCTCCAGATACTCCTCTTCATGGGCCATGACCGTCCCGCCGCAGACCCTGTTGGTGATCTTGGTGGCTTTGAAATTTATATCTCCAGGAACCTTGGCGGCGGTTGCGTTTCCCAGGAACCGGTTACAGCCGGCGGAACCGCTGATCCGCTCCTTTTCCAGGATCAATGTTCCGCCGGCTCCATCCGGCTCCGTCAACTGGGGGATAACACCGCGGAAAAGCCATTCAACTCCTTCCAACGTCGCCGGCTTAAGACTCCCCTGTCGCTTCTTACCCACTCGCTCCACCAAGGCGGCACGCTCCAGGGTCCAGACCCGCTGCACCAGATCACTGGGGCAACAGGGGAGATCCTTGGGGCCGAACAGCAGCAGATCCAGGGTGATCTGACCCTTGTCAACGGATATGGAGCGGACAGAGATCCGATCCCCCAGGCGAACCGTGGCGATATTAACGATCTTTCCCTGGATGCGCCCCATGACCGCCATGTACAGGAAGGCGCCTGATCCGCCGTCATCTTCCGAGAGAAAGACCAGGGAGTCATTGTTTCCGTCACCGCTTAGATCACCGGTTACCGGTTGACTCTCCAGCAGTTCGATCCGTTGCCGGCTGGCGCCTCCGGGGAGATACGGGGAGCCCTCATAGAGACCACGGGTCAACTTAATGGGAGTAGTATCAATTCCCGCATAGGTGGCATTTTTCAGCTCTTCCAGGGTAAGGGGGGGGGACGCCGGCGGCAAGGGGGGGGAATCGGCGCTAGTACCCGGTACAGCGCAGCAGCAAAGGATCAAAAGCGTTGCAGCCATGGTGTTGAACGGCCTGTGAAAAATAGGTATCTTACAATACGACATGACAGCCACCTCTGAGAACAGTTGAAAATGACCGGATGATACTATAGATTCGAGAATAATTCACCACTCAATTCACCCGATGTCGTACTGTCGGGTGTTATACTACATTCATTCCCTTGTAAGCGTTCACCCGCGGGTATCGGTTACCTTTATGGGAGAGAGCCATGCTGTTCAGGATTCTTGATAAACAGGAATTCCATTCTCTGGTGGATCTCATGCTGGAATCCACCGAAGTCATCGGTCCCAAGAAAATCGGCGGCGCCGTGGATGGTCGGCCGATCCATCAGTACCTGCCGCTGTTCAATTTTCATGAGCTGGATCTGGAGTATGAAACCACCGAGATCCCTGCCAAGAGCTATTTCCTCCCCTACCTGGAGAACCTTTCCACCTGGCGCTTCACCGATGATGACTGGAGCCAGGAGATTGCGTATCGGTTGCATCCCCGGGTGATTCTGGGTCTCCATGCCTGCGATATCAATGCCCTGCTCAAATTGGACAAGGTGATGACGCGGGAATTCTTCCCCAACCCCTATTATATCTCCCGGCGCAAGAACAGCTTCATCATCGGCGTGGATCATCACCCTTGCCGGGGTGGATTCTGTCGCTCCCTGGGAACCGACACCGTGGAGCGAGGTTTCGATCTCTTCCTCACTGATCTGGGGGACCGCTATTTTGTCGCCATCGATTCCGAGCGCGGTTTCACCATGCTTCACCTGGTGACGGTACGCCAGGTGACCCAACGGGACACCGACGACTACCTGGCCGCACGCCAGGAGATTGCATCCGGTTTCGGCCCCACACTGGAGCTGAAACAACTCCCCAGAGTGCTGGATCTCCAATTCGATTCGGAGGTCTGGCGCCGGTGGGGCGCCAAATGTCTCAGTTGCGGAAGCTGCGCCGCCGTCTGCCCCACCTGTTACTGTTACGGAGTCAGCGAGAGTGTCGCCATGGATTTCACCAGGGGAGCCAAGGTAAAACAGCTCTATTCCTGCAATCTGCCGGATTTCGCCCAGGTAGCGGGTGGCCATGATTTCCGCCCCGAACGGGAAACACGGCTCAGGTACCGTTATTATCACCAGCACCGGGGATTTTTGGAACAGTATGATGAGCCCAAGTGTGTCGGTTGCGGCCGTTGCGGCCGGAGTTGCCTGGCGGGGATCAACCCGCCGGAGGTCATCGGGGATCTCCTGGCCGCGGAGGAGTCATCATGAGCGCACCCTTCCTGCACCCCTTCGATATCACCCGGGAAGAGCCCCTTTGCGCGCCGCTGGACTACAACCTGAAGTCCCAGCTAAAGGATGTGGACCGTTGTTTCAAGGGTGAGATCACCGCCGCCGCTCGTCTGACTCGAGATGTGAAGCTCTTTCATGTCAGGCTCGTCGCCCCCGAGGAACGGCAACGTTTTTCCTTTCACCCCGGTCAGTTCGTCATGGTGGAATTGCCGGGATTCGGTGAGGTTCCCATCTCCATCTGCGGCGCCCAGCAAGGATTCATCGAGCTCTGTATCCGGGAAGCGGGGAACGTCACCGCCATGATTCACCGGGCAGGTATCGGCGCCAAGGTCGGAATCCGCGGCCCTTTTGGCACTTATTTCCCCATGGAACGGATGAAGGGTCACCGTATCCTCCTCATCGCGGGTGGGCTGGGGATGGCCCCCCTGCGGGCGCCGATCATGCATGTCACGGAAAACCGTTCCGACTACGGGGAGGTTCGTCTGCTCTACGGGAGCACGGAACCGGGGCAACTCCTTTTCGATTATCAGTACGAACAGTGGCGGCGGGTGGACGGCATCACCATCTCTCTCATCGTCGATCACCCCGATGCCGCCTGGAGGGGAGCGGTGGGAACCGTGACGAAGCTCCTGGAAGAGATCACTTTTCCCCTGGACGACAGCTACGCCATCGTCTGCGGCCCGCCGGTCATGTTCAAATTCGTCTGCAGTGAGCTGAGTTCCATGGGGATGCCCCGGGATCGGATGTTTGTCTCCCTGGAGCGCCGCATGCAGTGCGGTATGGGAAAATGTTGCCGCTGTAACGTGGGCTCTACCTACGTTTGCATGGATGGCCCGGTCTTCGACTTCTGGACGGTCATGAATCTCAAGGAAGCTATCTAAAAGAGGTGCGGTAATGAATTATCTGGGGATAAAACCGGTGAGGCCGCGGGTGGCGATCTTCGGTTTTACCGGCTGCGAAGGGTGCCAACTCCAGTTGGCCAATGGGGAGGAGGATCTGGCCGAATTTCTTTCGGCCATGCGGATCGCACGGTTTCGCGAACTCTCCTCCGCCGATGAAGAGGCATATGATATCGCCCTGGTGGAGGGGGCCGTCACCCGCGGCGACGAAGAGGAACGACTCCTGGAAATCCGTGACCGAGCCCGGGTACTGGTGGCGCTGGGAAGTTGCGCCTGTTACGGCGGCGTCCCCCGTCTCAAAAACTGCTTCGATCCGGTGGAGATGAACCACGAGGTTTACGGCTGTCACCCCCGGGAGAGCCTCCCCACCCGTTCTCTCCGAGAGATCGTCACCGTGGACCAGGAGATCCCCGGCTGCCCGGTTGCCAAGGTAGAGGTGGAACGGATCATTCAACACCTGATCTGGGGGCTTCCCTACCGGTTCCCGGCGTACCCCGTCTGCCTGGAATGCAAACAGCGCTACATCCTCTGTCGCTTCGAACAGGGGGAGCTCTGTCTTGGACCCCTTACGCGGGGGGGGTGCCTGGCGACCTGTCCCAGGGGAGGATTGGGATGCTGGGGGTGCCGGGGACCGGCCGCGGAGCCGAACTACGGCGAGTTTATCGCCATTGCCCGGCAGCGGGGGTTCACCCTGCGCGAGATTAAAGAACGTCTCTCATTCTTTGGTGGGCTGGAGGTGACCCCATGAAGATCAACCTTTCCCGGGAGCTCCCTCATCTGGCCAGGATCGAGGGGCACGGCAACATCCATCTGACCGTGACTCAAGGGGAAATCCTGGAGGCGCGGTGGGAGGTGGTGGAGAGCCCGCGTTTTTTCGAAGTCATGCTGAAAGGAAAACATTACAGCTCCGCCGGCATCCTCACCGCCCGGATCTGCGGAATCTGCTCCATCGGCCACTGCCTGGCGAGTCTGCGGGCCACGGAACAGGCCTTCGGGGTAACAATCCCGGAAACGGCCCGCTCTTTGCGGCTTTTGGCCAAGCACGGGGAGACCCTTCAGAGCCACTGGCTTCACCTCTTCTTCCTGGCGGGGCCGGATTTTCTTGACCTCCCCAACCTTTTCCCGCTACCGGGGAGTCCCTCGGAGATCTTTCAGCTGGCCAGGCGGCTCAGGGGAGTGGCCAACCGGATCTGCGACCTCATCGCCGGCCGAACCACCCATCCGGTATCGTTGCAACCGGGCGGTGTGGCCGTCATGCCATCGCGGGAGAAGCTCATGACCCTTCGTGAGGAACTGCACCGCTCCCTGGAGGATATCCGCCTGACCGTCGATCTCTTCGGCTCCTTTGAAATCCCCGATTTTGTCCGGGAGACCGAATTCGTCTCTCTCAAGGGGGTGTCCGGGTACCCCTGGATCGGCGGCCGGCTCCTCTCCAGCGACGGCGTGGAGGAAGCCGAGAACGATTATCGCAGAATGACCAACGAATACGTTCTCCCCGGCAACAGTTCCAAAATGTGCCGCCTTTCCCGCCCCTCCTTTGCCGTGGGAGCTTTGGCCCGTTTCAACAACAACTTCCGGATGCTCCACCCGGAGGCGCTCCTGGCGGCGGATCGGTTGGGGCTGGTTCCCATCTGTCACAACCCGTTCATGAACAACATCGCCCAGATCGTGGAATGCGTCCAAGTGACCCATGAGGCGATCCGGATCGTGGACGACCTGACGAGTCATCCGGGAGACATCATGGCAATCGTGACGCCGCGAAGTGGGGAGGGGGTAGGGGCCATAGAGGCGCCCCGGGGAACTCTGTATCACCGGTACGAATACGATGAAAAAGGATACATCTTGCGGGCCGACTGCGTCATCCCCACTACCCAGAATAATGCCAATATTCATCTGGACCTGGCTCCCCTGGTGCGGCGCTATGCAGTGGAGGGAATGACCGACCGGCGGCTAGAACTCCTCTGCTCCATGCTGGTTCGCGCCTATGATCCCTGTCTCTCCTGCTCGGTCCATTGACTCCGTGGAACAGTAAATCGATGGCGCTCTGAAAAAAACTTGCGCTGAAGGAGCCTGACCTGATAATTATGATACTACTCCGAGCGCCTTTCCCTCATCCCAAGGCGTCTTGTCAGGAGTACCGGGAGTCGCATTGTGCTGAAAGATATTAAAATTGGGACACGCTTAAACCTGGGGTTCGGCGTAACATTGCTTCTGATGTTTATTCTGGGGATATTTGCCATAAACCGGATGCAGGTCGCCCAGAGCAGTCTGCAACTATTGGTCAATGACAAATGGTTCAAGGCTTTGATCCTGGATGACATGGGGAAACAACATGTAAAACAGCTGGTAATTTCGGCCGAGGAGTCGTACCGGCTCTCCCTCATCCTGATCCCGGCCATGCTGGTGGGGGTGACCATGCTGGTCATTATCATCGCAGGGATTATTACCCGCAGTATTACCAAGCCGGTGGCTGCCTGCGTAGCCGCCGCCAACAGGATCGCCAGAGGTGACACCACGGTGCTGCTGGATGTTACCGCCAAGGATGAGACCGGGGTTTTGCAAGCGGCCATGGTGCAGATGGTGGCATCCATCAAGGCGGTCATCAATGATGCCGACATCTTGACCCAGGCGGCGGTGGCCGGCAGATTGGCGGCTCGCGCCGATGTTTCCAGTCATCAGGGGGATTTTCAGCAGATCATGGTGGGATTCAATGAGACCCTGGATGCCGTCATCGGCCCCCTCAGCATGGCCGCGGAGTATGTGGACCAGATTTCCAAGGGGGATATCCCTCCCAAAATAACCGACAGCTACTGTGGCGATTTCAACGCCATCAAGCTTAATCTGAACAACTGTATCGACATCATGAATAATCTCCTCAGCGAGACCAACGGAATTCTCGCGGCCGCGGCCGACAGCCGGCTGGACGAACGGGTCAACGCCGACCTCTTTATCGGTGATTGGAAAAAACTGGTCCTGGGGGTCAACAATATCGTCACCGAAATCGTTAATCCGTTGCGACGCACCACCGAACTGCTGAATCTGGAGGTTGTTCAGCGCTGCGAGGCTCAGGAACTGCTCCTGAACAAACAGCTCCAGCTTGAGGAGCTTAACAGGGAACTTGAACAACGAGTTGCAGCGGAAGTGGAGATGAACCGGCAACGGTTCCAGGCTCTCATGCAGAGCGAAAAAATGGCTTCCATCGGGCAACTGGCGGCCGGCGTCTCTCATGAAATCAATAATCCCATGGCGTTCATCACCGGAAATTTGCGCACCCTGACCCAGTATTTTGACCAGATCGTCCGTTATGACCGACTACTTCGGGAGCTTGGCGCTGAACTGGCGCCGCCAATACGGGAAGTCATCGGACGGAACAGGGAATCACTGGAGATAGATGAGATTCTGACGGACGGAGTCGACCTCATCGCCGAATCGCTGGATGGGGCAGGGCGGGTGACGAAGATCGTCAAGGACCTGAGAACCTTTTCCCGGGTTGATTCGGTGGAGATTGAAGCGGTGGAGTTGAAAAGTTGCCTTGAGAGCGCCCTGAACATATGCGGCAATGAATTAAAGTATGTGGCCACCATCCGGAAGGAGTACGAAGCAGGACCGAAGGTTCGTTGTCACCCCGGCCAGATGAATCAGGTATTCCTGAACCTGCTGGTCAACGCCGGCCAGGCCATCGTCACATCCGGAGAAATTGTGCTCCGAAACTGGCACGACGAGGAGTTCGTCTATGTCTCGGTGAGCGACAGCGGGGAGGGGATTCCTGAGATGAATCAACAAAAGATCTTCGATCCGTTCTTTACGACCAAGGAGGTTGGGAAAGGAACCGGTCTGGGGCTCAGCGTTTCCTACGAGATCGTTAAAAATCACCAGGGGGCGATTCTGGTGGAAAGCGAACTCGGCGCGGGGGCTACCTTCACCGTCAAGATCCCCCGTACCAGGGAGGTAAGATCATGAACGATCCGGATTTTCGTGGCACTATGCCAACAGGTTTTAGCGGAGGGGTGATATGAATAATCCGTTTTTTCTGGGGAGACAACCGATCCTGGACAGGGAAGAAAAACTCTTTGCTTACGGCTTGACGTTTTGTCCGACGGAATCCTTGCCTCACTGCTCCACCACCGACGGCTTGCTCCCTCTTCCCATGAGGGAGATGCTGTCCGAGACCGGAGCTGAAGAAATTCTCGGAGAGCGGACGGGGGTCATTACCATGGATATGGATCTGTTCATGAATGACTCCCTTGAGTCTCTCCCGTCGAATCGGGTCATTCTATCTCTTGATGAAAATATACCTCTCAACAAAGAGGTTATCCGGCGGTGTCACCACTTCAAGGAGTCCGGCTTCACCTTGGCCCTTGAGAGCCATCCTTTTCACCCCGAATTAGAGGATCTCTACCGTATCATCGACATCATCAGGGTTGACCCTAATCTTGTATCGACTCCCCGAATGAAGGAAATGGTGCAACAGCTTCACCGCCAGTCGGTCCGACTTCTTGCGAAGAATGTTGAAACTCGTCAACAATACACCCAATACCGGGAGTTGGGATTCGATTTTTTTCAGGGGTTTTTTTTCGCCCATCCGGCCGTCGTCGCCCGAAAAAAACTCGACGAAAGTACCGCCGGCCTGCTCAGGATACTCCACCTGATCCTCAATGATGCGGAATTGGAGGCGATTGTCCATACCTTTCAGGAGAGTCCCGCTCTCACCTACAAACTGCTGATTCAAGCCAATTCGGCGGTTATCGGAGTCCGACGGGAGATCGAATCGGTGCGTCACGCCATATCACTTTTGGGACGAGACCAGATTCGCCGCTGGGTTCAGATGGAGCTGCTCTCCTCATCCGGTTCCCAGGAACAGGATAATCCGTTGGTGGAGATGGCCACGGTACGCGCCAGCTTCCTGGAGCAGCTCAGCAAAAGCCATCCCATGCTCCGGGGGTTCAAGGACGCCGCCGACAGGGCCTTTCTGGTGGGTACCTTGTCCATGATGGAGAGCATCTACAATGTCTCCATTCAAGATGTGGTCAAATCGGTGGAACTTTCCTCCGACGTGAAGATGGCGCTGCTGCGGCGATCAGGGCTGTTCGGAGATATGCTCACCTTTGTCGAGGCTCTGGAACGACTGGATTTTCCCGCGGCGGGAAAACTTCTGCCAAAAATTAAAATATCACCCGCCAAGATACTTGACGCCCAGCGTAACTCCTTTGCCTGGAACAAGGTGGTGTGAGTTTCGGATGAAATTTATGTCTCCATATTCAACTTGACATAATATATCTTATAAGACGCCATGAAATAATATAATTTTTTTAATGATACAATGATTGACACAAAAGCTCTTATGCGCCTATCATGCATGCACTATTGGACATGATTTGCCACCAATGTTGCTGTTTATTCCCGGAGAGATGTTGCCCGCTCGTTACGTCGGCAACCCCATGCTGCAAAGACCAATGACATGGAGCATCGCCATGAATCCGAACCCATCCTGCAACTGTCCCGATCTCCACTCCGGCCATATTTGCGAACTTACTTCCGCCGGTGACATGACCGCCATCGAGCATGTCACCAATGAACCGACAGTATATTGTGAAAACTGCATGATCGAAGCCAACTCAGCCAGATATGTCTGTTCACCGGCCCACTTGGCTGAATAGGATTTCCCCCCATGATACTCCCTTTCCGTGAGCGCTTACGGGAGCTCAATCCTGAATACGCTACCTTCAGCTCCCTTACTACCCTGCACGTTAATCTGGGAAATCTCCGTAACCTGATCTGATATGTTTCCAAAACGCCGAAAAATGACGACCTTTGTTTTCTGCCTATTAGTTTGTGCCAACTACCTGTTTTTGTTTGCATGATTGTTACGAAAATGAGTTGATTTCGCAATAAAAACAGGGCATATTACTTATGACAGAACACAGATTAACTATCAAGGAGGACCATAATGAACAACTGCCAACTTTGGGCGCGATATCAGAACTATTTCAATGACAATCCCGCGTTGGGGCTGGGTATCGACATCAGCAGGATGAACTTTCAGGATGATTTCTTCTCCAGCATGGAGGGTTCCATACAGGGAGCGTTTCAGGCCATGGCGGAACTTGAGTCCGGCGCCGTGGCCAACCCCGATGAGCAGCGGATGGTCGGCCATTACTGGCTACGCACACCTGCCTTGGCTCCGTCTTCCCAGTTAAGTGATGGTATCATCCGGACCATCGACGGGGTGCGTGCTTTTGCCCATAAGGTCCATGGCGGTGAAATTGCCCCACCGGAGGGGGGTCGTTTCAATCAAGTCCTGATCATCGGCATCGGCGGTTCGGCCTTGGGGCCGCAATTCGTGGCCGATGCCCTGGGGAGCCATCAGGACAAACTCAAACTTCATTTCTTCGACAATACCGACCCTGACGGCATGGATCGGGTCATCGCGCAGATCGGTCCCAAGAACCTCGGGACGACGCTCACCCTGGTACTATCCAAGAGCGGAGGGACCAAGGAAACCCGTAACGGGATGCTGGAGGCCCGCGCGGCGTACGCCAAGGCGAGTCAGGATTTTCCAGCCCACGCAGTTGCTGTTACCGGAGAGGGGAGCGAACTTGACCATCTCGCCAAGGAAGAAGGGTGGCTGGCTCGTTTTCCCATGTGGGATTGGGTCGGGGGGCGGACCTCCATCACCTCGGCGGTGGGACTCCTCCCCGCTGCCCTCCAGGGAATAGATATCGATGCCTTCCTGGATGGAGCTCGCCTTTGTGATGAAGCGACCCGCTGCAGGACGGCCCGTAACAACCCTGCGGCGCTCCTTGCCCTCATGTGGTTCCATGCCACCGGCGGAGCCGGCCGCAAGGATATGGTGCTCCTCCCCTACAAGGATCGCCTCCTCCTTTTCAGTCGCTATCTGCAGCAGCTCATCATGGAATCAATCGGCAAGGAGTTCGACCGTAACGGTAATCAGGTTAACCAGGGACTCACCGTCTATGGCAACAAGGGTTCCACCGACCAGCATGCGTATGTTCAGCAGCTCCGGGAGGGGGTGGACAATTTCTTCGTTACCTTCATTGAAGTTCGCAAGGATCGTGCCGGCAGGTCTCTCGTCGTTGATCCCGATGCCACCAGCGGCGACTATCTTTTCGGTTTCCGCCAAGGGACCCGGGAAGCGCTCCATGAAAAGGGGCGCGAATCCATCACCATTTCCGTGGAGCGGATTGATCCCCGCACGGTGGGTACGCTCATAGCTCTGTACGAACGGGCAGTGGGATTCTATGCCTCACTGGTGAATGTGAATGCTTATCACCAGCCTGGCGTGGAGGCGGGCAAGAAGGCCGCCGGGACTATTCTTGATCTTCAGAGGGAGATTTTGGCGTACCTTCGGACAAAGCGGAAGCGGACCCTGACCGCCGCCGATATTGCCGCGGCAATCGGCAAGGAAGAGCAGATTGAAAGTATTTTCCATATCCTGGAGCATCTGCAAGCAAATCCGGATCACGGGGTGGTCATGATGGAAGGGGAAACCCTCTTTACCCGTAGTTATCAGATCATCCGCTAAAGAGACAACTCCTCCAGCCGGCAGGCGCCTCGTTCCTGCCGGCCCGTTTTTCCCTTCATGAAAGTGCCCCCTGCCGAGAAGTTTCCGCCAGGGGGCACGCGTAAAACATTTCCGCTTTTCCTTGACAAAAAATCAGTCAATGGATAGAGATATCTCTTCTTGAGGAGAGTTTCCCTCCAGCATCCGAACTATGTTTTGGTAGAGCTCATCACCATCCTCGCCTCGGACGGTTATTCCATCCACCACGGCCACTGGTCCCTTCTTGCAGGGGCCGCACTTCTTGATACAATCCTTGATCTTGACGTTCAGGTCGGGGTACACTTCCCCCAGTCGTATCGCCACCTTGTTTTTACCCTTGTTATGCTTGCAGAATCTGACCTTCATACGGGTTCCTTTGAAGAGTTGTTGTGGCGCCGTCCGCGTTCCGGACGGGTATTACAATTTCAGATGGCTGCCGGCTGCGGGACAAAGACTCTGCGACCAAGATCATTATCCAGCATCAGCAAGCCATAGCCGTTATCGCCGATAAGTTTCAGTTTGCCGATGATATCCCGATCATTTTCCTCTTCTTCAATCTGTTCGCTGATAAACCACTGGAGAAAGATCTGGGATGCGTGATCGGACTCCTTTACCGCGTGGTCCATAAGGTGGTTGATGGCCTTGGTGATATGCTGTTCATGTGTTAGTGTCTTCTCGAACATCTCCAGCAGGGAAGCGTAACTATTGGGGATATCGGCGGCAACGAGTTTTACGAGAACACCCTGGCTGCTCAGGTAGCCATAGAACTTCATGAAGTGAGCCATTTCTTCCTGATGTTGCACCATGAACCAGGTTGCCGCTCCCTTGAACCCCATGACTCCGGCTGCCGAGGACATGGAAAGGTAAAGTTCAGCGGAGAAATGTTCGGTGTTGAGGTGACTGTTGAGTGCATGGGCCATTGAATCACTAAGCATTGGGATTCCTCCTGAAGTGTTGGTGTGACAGGATGAAAGGGATTATCAGCTCCGTTTTAGTACCGCTCCGTTCAACTCCTCCAGGAGACGCGCCACATCCACGTGGTGGACCCCCGCCCCGTGTTCCAACTCCTCGAAGTCGGCAATCTGGCATTCGGGACAGTCGAGGCTGTATTTTGTGAAGACCCGCACCGTTTCCGGGTGCTGACGGATGATTTCTCCGATAAGCATTTCCTTGGTTATCATGGCTTCCACCCCCACAAAAAGTCTACCTTTACCTCTACCTGGGCTTACTTAAGGTTTTTGATAGCCTCTTCGATCCGGTCAACACCCTTTTTGATCGTCTCCAGACTGATGGCGTAGGAAAGCCGGGCATACCGGTCATCACCGAAGGCGATGCCGGGAACCAGCGCCACGTTGGCATCTTCCAGAAGATAGGCGGCGAAGTCCGAGGAGTTTTCGATTTTCTTCCCCTTGGGTGTGCTTTTACCATAGACTGCGGAAAAGTTGGGGAAAGCGTAGAAGGCGCCGTTGGAACGAAAGCAGGTGACACCGGGAATGGCGTTAAGCCGGTCCACGATATAGGTCCTCCGCCTCTCGAATTCGGCCACCATGGGGGGGAGCGCATCCTGGGAACCGTTCAGCGCCTCAACCGAAGCCTTCTGAGCGATGGAAGTGGCGTTGGAGGTGGACTGGGATTGCAACTTTGTCATGGCCCCCATGATCTCCTTGGGTCCGCAGGCCCACCCGATTCGCCAACCGGTCATGGCATAGGCCTTGGAGACACCGTTCACCACGATGGTTCGCGGCTTCAGTTCCGGCACAACCTGGGCGATATTGTAGAATTTAATACCGTCGTAGATAAGCTTTTCATAAATATCGTCGGCAACCACCATGACGTGGGGATGCTTCAAGAGCACCTCCCCCAGGGCGATCAACTCATCCTTCAAATAGGTGGATCCGGTGGGATTACAGGGGGAGTTAAGGATAATATATCTGGTCTTGGCGGTGATGGCCTGCTCAAGTTGCTCCGGGGTGACCTTGAAACCGGTACCCTCATCGGTCATGATGAAGACCGGGGTCCCGCCTGCCAGGACGATCTGATCCGGGTAGGAGACCCAGTACGGTCCGGGGATGATGACTTCGTCACCTTCCTGGATGAGCGCCTGGGAGATGTTGTACAAAGTATGCTTGGCGCCGCAGCCAACGGATATTTCGTCCCGGGTATATTCAAGGTCGTTGTCACGCTTCATCTTGGCGATGATGGCGTCTTTCAGGTCATCGGCGCCTCCCACGGGCATATACTTTGTGAACCCGCCATCGATGGCGTTCTTCCCGGCTGTCTTGATGTTTTCCGGCGTATCGAAGTCGGGTTCACCGGCGCCAAAACCGACGATGTCGATCCCCTGGGCCTTGAGGGCCTTGGCCTTGGCGTCGATGGAAAGGGTGGGTGAAGGCTGGATCTTATTGACGCGATCTGCGAGTTTCATGCTTCCTCCATAAAAAGCTGCAATTAGTGAATAAAGTGATGTTGCGCCGGGTTGCGGAAAATTAACCGCGGTATTTCGCCACAAGTGCCGTTTTCACCGCGGGCGGGACAAAACCGTCAATAGGGCCATTAAGAGAAGCAACTTCCTTGACGATGGATGACGAGAGATAACCGAAGGGGACCGAGGTCATCATGAAAAGGGTCTCCAGGTCAGTGGCAATGCTCCGGTTCATCTGTGCAATCTGAAATTCATACTCGAAGTCGGAGATGGCCCGCAAACCCCGTATGATCACCGAGGCATTGCAGGAGCGAACGTAGTCTACCAGAAGTCCGTCAAAGGTGTCAACCGTGGCCCGAGAATTGTCCAAAAGGACCTCATTGATGAGGCCCACCCGTTCTTCAATGGAAAAAAGAGAATTTTTCAGTGAATTACGAGCAACGGCGATGATGACCCGATCAAAAATCCTCAGGCCTCGGTTGATGATGTCCAGATGTCCGTAGGTTATGGGATCAAAGGAACCGGGATAGACGGCTACGGATCGGGGCATGTCGACTCCAAAAAAACAGGTTCAAGGTTAGAGGTTCAGGGTTCAACCATGAACTCCGAACCTTGAACTTTGAATAAAGCTACCGTGGTGTCACCGTATCGCCGTCGATCGCATTCATGAAGAATACCGAAGGATTCGGCAAGTTCCTCTCCCGTGGCTATCTCGGCCACCACCAACGCCGTTTCGTCGAGGAGACGGGAACAGCCCAAGGTTTGCAGGAACCGCGCCGTGAGTCCCTGTCGATAGGGAGGATCAAGAAACACGAGCTGAAACGGTTCCCCACATGACTCAAGATCCCGTAACGCCGCCATGACATCTCGCGCCAGCACCCTCCCCGTCCCTGAACATCCGGCCAGTTGGATGTTTCGAGTTATGAGCTCGACCGATTCCCGATGATTATCCACAAAGAGTGCTTCGGCGGCGCCACGACTCAACGCCTCGATCCCCAGGCTGCCGGTTCCGGCGCAAAGGTCCAGGACCCGCTTCCCCTCCAGGCTCCCCTCTCGGGAGATGATGATACTAAAAAGCGCCTCCTTGACTCGGTCCGCCGTGGGGCGAAGCCGCATACCCGAAGGAACCTGCAACTTACGTCCCCGGGCCGAACCGGCGATGACCCTCACCGCGTCGCCTCCAGTCGTTCAGCCAGACGGGTTGCACTCCCTTTTGCCCTGAATGCCGTGAGAAACTCCCGCGCCTCGCGATAGGCCATCTCGACAATCATTGCTATGTTTTCATCCGGGATTGCATCTATCTGTTCCTTATAGACGCCGGTGGCGCGCTTGATATCCTGGTTATTGCTGCGCGCCCAGCGGCGCATCTCATCCAATAGCTCAACCGGCAGCCCCGCATGGGCCACGTTCTGCCAAAGCGTACCTATATTCCCCTTCCGTATGCCGTACTCGGCCAATCTGCCCACAATCCGGAGGGGAGTTCCGGTAATCCCGTGCTGAACCAACCCTGCCACACCAAACTCCCGGGCGGCATGAAAGATCGCGCCGGTCAGTTCCAATTCAATACTGACGGCCTCCCCCTCCAGGTAGTTTCCTCTCTTGGAGCCGTTATTTATGGAAAGGAGGAGCGGTCGTACATCCCGCTGCGCCAAACCGGTTAGAAAGGCCACCGTCTCCTCGACGGAAGTCAAGGGGGCATCCTTCTCGCCAACTTTAGGCTCGCCCAGTTCCACTTCCAGGCCGAACCCCTCTTCCCGGATCAGTACCGCCAATCGCCGGACGATATCGATATTATCCTCCAACTGATTAAAGGAAGCATCAATGGCAAAGGAGGTAAACCCCGCCATCAGTTGCGCCTCCAGTAACCGTTCCGCCTCGGCAAATTCATGTGGCGTAGCGTCGTGGACGGTGAGGTGATCGGCGTGAATAACGAAGGGACGGGTAAAGTTGAACCGTTGCGCATAGTCGATGACAGTACTGGCAAATAGTTCCGGGGTCTGCCCGGTATAACCGCCGTCAAGACCTCCCTCGGTCTTGGTCAACTCGAAAACGACGATGGCGTCAAGCTCTTCGGCAGCCCTCATGATACCTGGAATAACGTGATGAATCCGCGGGTTGCACGCCATGACAATGGCTTGGTCATCTTTTAATGACATAAAGACGTCCGCTCCGTTGAGCAGACAGACCTTAGACGAATTCCCCAGTTTTTTCCGGATGGTGTCCGGTACCGCTGTCGTGAGTCTCTGCATGTCGGGACCTTCCGGTGATAGAGAGTAAGTAGCCGAAAAAACGCTCTGTCAGTTACCATGAAACGGTGCTCACGTCAAGAAGTAGTTTGGTATTGACACCCCGTTTGGGCCGGAGTTTAATATCATTACGTGATCAGGGGCACGGCGCGCCGCGCCCCTGACATGTTCACCCTTGGTCTATGATGTAAAAGGAGAATCGCCCCATGGAACGTTCGGACTTGGCCGGCTACGCGGCCCTGAGCACCGCGTCTCGCGGCCGGAAACACCCGGAAGAACTGCGCGACAATCGACCCGCCTTCGAGAGGGACCGGGACAGGATCATCCACTGCGCCGCCTTTCGCCGGCTGGAATATAAGACCCAGGTCTTTGTAAACCATGAGGGGGACTATTACCGAACCCGGCTCACCCACTCCCTGGAGGTGGCCCAGATCGGCAGAGCCATTGCCCGACAGCTCCGGCTCAATGAAGAACTGACCGAGGCGTTGGCGCTTTCCCACGACCTGGGACACACCCCCTTCGGTCATACCGGCGAGGACGTACTGAACCGGCTCATGTCCGATCACGGTGGCTTCGAACATAATCTCCAGTCTCTTCGGGTGGTGGACGAACTGGAGGAACGGTACCCCCTTTTCAACGGGCTCAACCTCTCCTGGGAAGTCCGGGAAGGGATTGTCAAGCATTCATCCCCCTATGACCGCCCCATGGTGATCATCGCCGAGTTCCTCCCCGGCGTCGTCCCCACGGTTGAGGCCCAGATCATAAACTTCGCCGACGAGATCGCCTATAATAACCACGATATCGACGACGGACTCAAATCCGGGTACATAACCCGCGACCAATTGCGTGAGGTTGAACTCTGGCATGAGGTATGGTCCCGGGTCATGGCGCGGCACCCGTCCCTTGACCAGGAGCGGGCAACCTACCAGACCATCAGCGCCCTCATCGGTTATCTGATCAACGATCTGACGCTGACAACCGAACTGAATCTCAGGGAAAAGGGGATTACCACCCGGGACGACCTTCGCCGGGTCAATAGCCAAGTGGTGGAATTCAGCCCTGACGTGGCCCGCAAGAACCGTGGACTTAAGCTTTTTCTCCTGGAGAACCTCTACCGGCACTACAAGGTGGAACGGATGAGGGTCAAGGCGGAGCGCTGCCTCGCCCACCTCTTTGAGAACTACATCCAACACCCCACCCTCCTCCCACGCAAATATGGTCTGAAGATGGAGCATTTCGGTCGTGAGCGGGTAGTCTGCGACTACATCGCCGGGATGACCGATCGTTTCGCGCTGGACGAATACAAGCGGCTCTTTGATCCCTGTGAACGGGTTTAACCACAAGTGAAGGGTGAAGGGTGAATGGCGAAAAAGACGTTGCTCTTTTCACTTATTCACTTTTCACTTTTTTTACCTTTCGTCTTGACTACCGGCAACTCCAACTTCGGCTCGGGGAGGGCGCGATAGAGGAGTATGGTCCGTCCAAGAATTTGGGCCACCTCTGCTTCACACCCAACAGCAAGGATCTGCGCCACGTCGCTACGATCAAGAGGACAGCTCTCCAGAATCTTTACCTTGATTATTTCATGGGCAGCCAGCGCCTCGGATGTTTCCCTGAGGAGCGCGTCGCTTACTTCCCCCTTTCCCACCATCACCACGGGGCTGAGCCCGTGTCCGATCCCTCGCAGGAACCGCTTTTGTTTTCCCGTCAGCATTCATGCCCTCTCTTCATAGCAAAATTTCCATCGATCTCTGAGCTTTGTATCATAAAACGACGAAAAGAGCCGCATGAAAATATGTACCCCGAGATTGAAAAGTACTTGACATAAATGGTGCGGCATACTAGATTTCACGTAGAATACACTTTAGAATTAAAATATCACCTCAAAAGAATCAAAATGGTAACAGCATGGTATCAATATTTTCCGGAAATTCAGACCTGCTACGCGCACATTTCGGAATATTTACAAACAAATGATACGATCCGCACAACTACGCAACAATGGAGGAGCATCATGAACAGATATTACATGGCGATACTCTGGGGAACAATTGCTCTTCTCGCACCGCGGACAATCCTGGCGGATGAACCGACACCGCTCTCCATCGCTCTTGAAGAGTATGACTATCCCTACCCTGTGGGGTATCTACCCGTCACCACCGAGGGACAGGAACTGAAGATGGCCTACATGGACGTGACGCCAAGGGGGGGGGGAGTCGGCAAGGCGGTGCTGTTGCTTCATGGGAAGAATTTTTCCGGCGCCTACTGGAAGGATACGATCGGATTCCTCTCCCATAACGGCTATCGGGTCATCATCCCTGATCAGATCGGTTTCGGCAAATCGTCGAAGCCCAACATTCATTACAGCTTCCACCTCATGGCGGAAACAACGAAGAAACTCCTGGACACCCTGGGGATCAAGGAGGTCATCGTTGTCGGCCATTCCATGGGAGGGATGCTGGCAACCCGATTCGCCCTTATGTACCCGGAGACCACGACCGGACTGGTTCTGGAAAATCCCATCGGCCTGGAAGATTACCGGCAATTTGTCCCCTTCGTCTCCACTGATGAACTGTACCGGAACGAACTGAAAGCCACACCGGAAGGGATTCGAAACTATCACCGGACCTATTATGTAAAGTGGCGTCCGGAGTACGGCGAATACGCCGAAATAGCGGTGCGTCAAAAATTGAGCGCCGAATATCCCCGACTGGCCATGTCGGCGGCGCTTACCTACGAAATGATCTACGAGCAACCCGTGTGCCACGAATTCGGAAAAATACAAGCGAAGACAGTGCTGATTATCGGCCAGTCGGATCGGACCGTGGTGGGTAAGGCCAGGGTAAGGAAGGAACTGCTCCCCCAGGTGGGAAACTACCCGGAACTGGGGCGCAAGAGTGTCGAACTGATACCGGGAGCACGACTGGTGAAACTAGAAAACGTCGGCCACATCCCGCATCTGGAGATGAAGGGGAAATTCCACGAGGCGTTACTGAACTTTTTGAAGGAGTAGAGAATCTGGCCGGTGGCGCGCCCTTCCCCTTGCGCGACATGATGTCATGAATCTGTTTATTACTTGAATCAATCATGAAAATTACTACTAAAAACACCTCTTTCTACTTTGACGTATACAAAGTAACTAGCTGATTTTTTATTATAATTTATTCTATTTTCACCTTTTTACTTTTTCTGCTTTGCCACCCGATTATATTCGTGCTAACGTAGTTATACTTATTCGTATACGAGATAATTGCACAAAAGGAGGCTTCATGTATGTATTTGGAAATGAAAAAAAATTCAGGAACAACACCGTCTCCGGTCTGATCGGAACAATTTTCACCGTCTGCCTGCTGTTATCCCTATCGCCCGCCTGGGCAACAACCAGTCAGTGGACTCCCCACGGCCCCTACGGTGGAGCAATCTCCTCCCTGGTCACCAATAAGCTGACGACTGCCCTTTACGCGGCGACTTCCAGTTCCGGCATCTTCAAAAGCACCGATGGCGGAACGACCTGGGGAGTGATCAATGCCGGTTTGACGAATCCCGTAATTCAAGCGTTGGCCATGGACCCCACGAACCCTGCCATCATCTATGCAGGGGCCTCCGATGGGCTTTTCAAGAGCACTGACGGAGGAAATAACTGGGCTCTTATCCTTATGCCCATCAAGATCACCAACGGCAATATCACCTCCCTGGCCATTGATCCGGTAACTCCATCCACCATTTATGCGGGAACAAATGGCGGCGGCACCCTCAAAAGCACCAACTCGGGAGCCGGGTGGGCTCAAAATCTGGGGATGACCAATAACTACGTTACGGCTATGGCGGTGGATCCCCTCACCCCGGCCACCATCTATGCCGGTACCAACGGCGGTGTTTTCAAGAGTATCAATTCCGGAGGGATCTGGAGTGCGGTAAATACCGGTTTGAGCAATCTCTCGGTAAAAGCTCTGGCCATGGATCCTGTCACCACCGCCACTATTTATGCGGCGACCAGCGGAGGAATATTTAAAACTATTAATTCAGGCGCCACCTGGAACGCCATAAACGTCGGGCTCGCCGGCATCGCGGTACAAGCAATTATCGTGGATGCCGTCACACCTGCCACGGTCTATGCCGCAACAACCGGAGGTGTTTTCAAGAGTACTGATGCAGGCGCGAACTGGAGCGCGATCAGCACCGGATTGGGCGCCGTCTCGGTCAAAGCACTGTTCATCGACCCGATTGTTCCCGCGACCGTTTATGCCGGGAGCTCCGCGGGGGGTGTCTTCAAAAGCACCACCGCGGGAGGAGCGTGGGCAGCGACCAATGCGGGATTGAGCGGGATTGCTGTTCAATCCCTGGTCATGGATGCCACAACTTCGTCTAACCTTTACGCCGGAAACTCGGGTTATGGCATTTTCAAGAGCGCCGACAGAGGCTCAACCTGGAACCCAGCCACGACCGGTCTGACATCCATGGTCATCACCGCCATGGCAATCGACCCGCTCGTTGCAACTACCATCTATGCCGGAACCTCCGCCGGTGTTTTCAAGAGCAGTGACACCGGCGGGACATGGAGCGCGGCAAATACCGGGCTCAGCATAACCAATGTAAAGGCTCTGGGCGTGGATCCGATCACCCCGATCAACATCTACGCCGGGACCATGGGGGGAGGGCTTTTTAAAAGCAGCGACGGCGGAACGACATGGACTCCCGCCAACACCGGTTTACTCAGCAGCTTTATCTATTCAGTGGCGGTTGACCCGGTTACTCCTTCCATCATCTACGCAGGAACCTTGTCGGGGGGGATCTACAAGAGCAGCAACGGGGGTACGACCTGGAGCACGGTCAATAACGGAATTATTCCCGTCACTTCAGCCACGGTGAATGTTCTGGCCGTAAATCCCGTCACCCCAGCCACCATCTTCGCCGGAACCAGCGACGGTCTCTTCAAAAGCATTGATGCAGGAGTTACTTGGACTGTAGCCAGTACCGGGCTGTATCGCCTCGCACCGGCGTTACGAAGTGGGCCCATCCTGGCGGTAGCCTTTGACCCAATCACCACGTCAACCATGTACGTCTTTGTCAATGGCGCCGGTATCTACAAAAGCGTGGACGGCGGCCTCAATTGGGGGTTGATGACCCCCTCACTGAGCAGCGCGGTTGTTTACGCCCTCATTTTCGATCGGGTAACACCTTCCATCCTGTATGCCGCCGCCAATGACGGCATGTATACCCTGGATAGTTCCATCCTGAATCATATCGTTACCTTTAACAGTAACGGTGGGACTCCTGTCGCCGGCCAGACAGTTTCCCATAACACGGTAGCCGCCACGCCAACCGCGCCCACCTGGAGCGGTTACACCTTTGCGGGATGGTACAGTGACGTAGCGCTGACAGTACCCTTCGTCTTCTCCACTCTCGTCACGGCAAACACGACCCTCTACGCCAAGTGGACACCCAGCGGCGCGACTCCCATAATCCAGACCATTACCTGGACGAAACCAGTCGCAATAACCTACGGTGCGCTCCTCTCCGGCGCCCAACTGAGCGCCGTTTCCTCCGTGCCCGGTACGTTTGCGTACACTCCGGCCGCCGGCGCGCTCCTGACGGCCGGAACCCAAACCCTGTCGGTGACCTTCACCCCGGCCGACACGGTCACCTACACCACCGTCACCACCTCGGTCCTCCTCACCGTAAACAGGGCTACCCCGGTGTTGACGTGGGCAACCCCTCCCCTTTTGTCATTGGGGACACCTCTTTCCGTCACCCAGTTAAACGCAGCCGCCTCCGTGCCTGGAGTATTTGCCTATCTGCCGACCAGCGGAGCCATCATCCCAACCGCGGGCGTCCAAATCCTCTCCGCGACATTCACTCCAGTTGACACGGCGAACTACACCACCGCCACCGTCTCCGTCCCATTGACGGTCAACGCCTCCGGCGGTCGCTCCAACGTGGCGCTGGCCGCCAACGGCGGCGTGGCGACCGTCTCCTCCACGAACAACGCAACAACCTATCCTCCCGCGGCGCTCAACAACGGCGACCGGATTGGCGCCACCTGGGGAAGCGGAGGAGGATGGAATGACGCCACGCTGAACAGTTACCCTGACTGGGCGGAGATCACCTTCAGCGGGCTGAAGAGTATCGATGAAATCGACGTCTTCACCTTGCAGGATGCTCTGACCGCCTCCATTGCCCCCACCGCCGCCATGACCTTCACCAAATACGGTATCACCGCCTTTGACGTCCAGTACTGTCCCCAGGGGAGCAGTTGCGCCCTCACCGGGACAACGGGATGGGTGACCGTTACCGGCGGCGGCATCGCCGGCAACAATCTGGTCTGGAAAAAAATCACCCTGACAACGCCGGTGACAACCGACCGTATCCGGGTGCAGGTGAACGCCTCCCTGGGTGGATACAGCCGCATCATTGAGATAGAAGCGTATGGGACCTCCGTTACCGCCCCCCCTGTAATCCAGACCCTTACCTGGGCGAATCCATCCCCCATCGCCTATGGCTCCCCCCTCACCGCCACTCAGTTGAATGCCGTCTCCTCCGTACCGGGAACCTTTGTTTATACACCGGCCTCCGGCACACTCCCGGCAACCGGCCCCCGAACACTTTCGGTGACGTTCACCCCCACCGATACCGTTACCTACGCCATCGTCACCGCCTCGGTGACCCTCAACGTGAACGGGGTGCCCCCCCTCATCACCTGGACGTCTCCCGCCCCGGTTCCGGCGGGGACGCTCCTTTCCGCCACCCAGTTGAACGCCGTCTCCTCCGTGCCGGGAACCTTCGTCTATACGCCCGGCGCCGGAACACTCCTCACTATCGGGGTTAAGACTTTGTCGGGAACCTTCACTCCCACGGACACGATCAATTACAGTACCGTTACCGCCTCGGTGACCCTCAACGTGACCGGGGTGACTCCCACCATCACCTGGGGATCCCCCGCATCGGCGCCGGCGGGGACGCTCCTTTCCGCCACGCAGTTAAACGCCGCAGCCTCCGTACCGGGAACCTTTGTCTATACGCCGGCCATCGGAACACCCCTGACCACCGGGACTCAGACCTTGTCGGTAATCTTCAACCCCACCGACACAATCAACTACACCACCGTCACCGCCTCGGTAACCCTGACGGTCACCGGCACGGTCATCCGCGGCAACGTCGCCCTGGCAGCCAACGGCGGGGTAGCGGCGGTATCTTCCACGTACGGCACGGTAACCTATCCCGCCGCTTCGCTGAACAACGGCGACCGGATAGGAACTGCTTGGGGTAAAGGGGGGGGATGGAACGACGCCACACTCAACAGCTACCCTGACTGGGCGCAGATCACCTTTAACGCTCAGAAAACCATCGATGAAATTGATGTCATAACCGTGCAGGATGCCCTGACCGGGTCCATCGCCCCCACCGCGACCATGACCTTCACCAAGTACGGCATCACCGCCTTTGACATTCAGTACTGTCCCACGGGGAGCAGTTGCACCCTCACCGGAACAACAGGGTGGGTGACCGTCACCGGTGGCGGCATCACCGGCAACAACCTGGTCTGGAAAAAAATTACTCTCACGACGCCGGTGACAACGGACCGTATCCGGGTACAGGTCAACAACGCCCTGGGAGGCTACAGTCGCATCGTCGAGATTGAGAGTTATGGCTATTGACCTGACAAATCGGAGCTTACGGTCTAACGACTCAGATACCGGAGATAGAGATGATTGAAAAGTAGTGGAAAAGAGTTATGCCGGTGGAAATGTTCGCCCCCCCCCATCCCAACCTGCCGGGATGAGCGGGGGGGCGAATTTCAGGCGAGAGGAAGGATGACCGTGAAGATGGCTCCTTTTCCGACCTCGCTTGCCACAAGAATGGTGCCGTCGTGATTGCCGACAATTTCGTGAGCGATGCTGAGCCCCAGACCGATTCCCTGCCCCACATCCCTGGTAGTAAAAAACGGCTCGAAGATCTTCCCCAGGATCTCTTCGGAGATTCCTTGTCCGGTATCGCTGACCGAAAGATACACAAAAGCATCGTCATGCCAGGAGCGCAACGTGATCTCTCCCGGCGGGATAATTGCCTGGCGGGCATTGATCAGCAGTATCAGAAAGAGTTGGTTCAACTGGCCGGGGTGACAGTGGATATCCGGCACCAAAACATATTCTCTCCTGATCGTGACCAGATGCTTCATTTCGTGATGAACCATGGTTAAGGCGCTCTCCAGGCAAGCGGTGGGCGCCACAAGTTCATACTCCGGCACATCTATGCGGGAAAAACTCTTCAGATCCTGTACTATTTTCGTCACCTGCGCCGTTCCCGCCAGCGATTGAGCGATCAGATCAGCCCCGTTACTCAGAACATGCCCCAAGCTGATGGATGTTTCATCCGTCGTCGGCTCACCTCTCGGTACATTTCCTTGTACCAGAAGATCGAAAGATCCGGCCAGGGTTCTTATGTTGCTGGTGATGAACGTCAGGGGGATATTGATCTCATGGGCCACACCGGCCGCCAGTTGCCCGATGGATGCCATTTTTTCCTGCTGCATGAGCAGCTGCTCTTTTGTCTGATTCTTGCATACCTCATGGACAACCCGATCCTCCAGCGCCTGATTCATCTCCTCCAGGCGCTGCTGGTAGTACAGCAACCCCTTTTGGGCCGCTCGACGTTCGGTAATCTCCTGCCGCAGCTCTTCAGCCTGTTCCTTCATTACGGTTTCGTTCCGTTTACGCTCGATGATGTCCATGAAAGATACCACGGCGCCGATGACACGTCCCTCCTTACACTTGGGCACGGCCCAGTACTCGGCGGCGAAACTCGTGCCATCGCCCCTCCGGAACAGCGTGTCATCCATATGACAAGCGGTATTGGTTTCCATCACCCTCCCGATGGAGCACTCCCCTGGAAAAGATGCGGTACTATCGGAAGGTGGATGAGTAACCAAGTCGTGCATATTTTTTCCCAGCAACTCTTCCTTTTGATACCCCAGAAGCTTCAGACCAGCCGGGTTGCAGAAGGTGCAGCAGCCGCTCATGTCCACGCCATAAATGGCCTCTCCGACGGTATCAAGAATCAGGCGCACCGTCTCTTCGCTCTCGCACAAATCCTGTGTCATCCCCCGCGCCAAGGAAAGCGCCCGATCACGGGTTGTTTGCAGCGCGTAGGTTATGGCCGCCAGCAGGATACTGACCAGAATTCCGGTCGCCAGGGCCATGCGTGATGCTGATCGGTGGAACTCCCCGTCAAAGGCGGGAAGGCTCTTGAAGGTGATTGTCCAGTTCCGGCCGCACACTCCCATTGTTTGGCTGGAGGTTAATTCCGGCTTATAGGTATCGGGGAGGGATATTTTCTCACTCTTCAGTGTGCTGAACAGGGGATTGACGGAACGTGACGCATCTCCATCGAAGATCTCGAAGGCGATATCGGTGGGGAACGTGACCAGGGCGCCGTGGACAAATTCCTTGATCCTGATGGGGCTGAAGACGAACCCCTTGAGAACGCCCCGCACTTCCCTGCCTGTAACCGGCGCTCCCGCACGGTAGACCGGCAGGTACATCAGTACCCCCGGCTGTTTTCCTTGATCGGTTTCCGTCGCAAGGGAGACGCCGCCGGTGATCGTGGTTACCCCCTTGTTTTTTGACCGATCAAGGGCCCATCGGCGATTAATTTCAGAATACATATCCAGACCGAAGGCCAGCCGGTTGGGCCAGGTGGAAGGTTCCAGATAGGTGATGGCGGCGTAAAACGGACGCTCACCCTGGGGCCGGATCCGGTACTCCGGGAATCCTTGGGCGCGAATTTTCCGGACATGCGACTCCTTTTCCGCCAAATTGAGCCACGCGGCATAGCCGATACCGTTAATACCGGGGTGAACCCGGTTAAATTGCAGGGATGAAACATAGCACCGCCACTGCTCGCGGGTAACAGTGCCGTTAGCGTTGAAAAGGCCGACCCCTCCCCTGAGCACCTGCTCATGGTCGCGTAATACCTCGTTGATCTGGAATACGATCTCGGCGGCCTTATCCTTGAAGTCACGCCGGGCGCCTTTATTGAAACCGGCATCCAACATGAACCAGATGACGTAGGTCATGATCAGACTGATGATCAGCACCAGAAACGGCACTGCCCTGGACATGGTTATGGCGGACAAGATCCGGGGTAAATAGTTCTGTCGTTCCTGAGCGTCCATATTCTCTTACCCTTAACCTTCGGGTTGGTGCGGGATATCATGACGGTGGTTCCAACGCCATTATGACTACAGTCATATTTACCGTAAAGAGACAAAGCATGCAAAGAAAATACATTGCTGACGCACGAACCATGGACCGTAGCTTGTAGAGGTCCCTCACGGGAGGGTTCATGTCTGGATGTTACTATCGGTGGTGCCCGAAGTCACGCCGTCGCTCCCTTAAGCACTGTTAACCGCCCAATTCCATGTTGGT
>CAIYUY010000101.1 GCA_903929485.1 uncultured Desulfuromonadales bacterium | reverse complement strand
CCGTCCCACCCTTCGACAAGCTCAGGGCGAACGGATTAAGGTTTATAACTGCCCTCTGTTCCGTTCGTGGTGAGCTTGTCGAACCATGACGGAACATTTCCGCCGACCTTGTTGTGGTACATATTTTCCCGCGAATCACCTAAAGGTTCCTACGGTACAGGGATGCGGAAGAAAGTTGCCCAAGAGGCTCAAGTCGGTAGCGACCGTGAAGTTCCACGGTTCGCGCCACGGCCTCCTTACGGCCTTCTTGCAGATAGGCGAAAAGGTCGTCTTTGGACTCCTGGTTGAGTGCGGGCTTTCCTCGGGAACATCGCAACTTTCGTCGGAGCCAAAATGAAAAGGCGTTGCCGGGTATCCGGGTAAAGGCCAGCAGGGATAATAATTTCATCTGATTTAATCCGCTCCGAGCTCCGCAAGAGCCGACTGAACCCAGCCGAAACCGACCCGTTCCTGCTCAAGACGCAACCCCTGCCGAATCCGGTTGTACCTCAGATCATCATAGATCGTTTTTTCCTCCGGGGTAAGATGGCTCAGGTCGCAGTGCGTCTGCTTCACCTCCTCCCCCCATTGCAGCTCAAAGGCTTGTAGCGTGCCACGGTCCATGAGAAATGACTTCACGTGAGGAAAAAAAGTCCGAAGCTGGTTCAGGATGGCAAAGCCGTGGGTGTCCAGATCGCCCCAGTAATGGACAGGGCAACGGTTCAGCCATCCGGCCCGGCAAAGCATCTCGAACCCGTATCCTGAACCGAAGATGATCATGCTATCTTGCACCGGCGGAAAAGCGAGAAAGTTGATCTCGTTCTCGGTGATGAATACCCGGGAGACATCAGGCTCAAGAGCAGCGAAGCTCCCGGCATCCAGGGTGATCTCCCCCGGAAAACGACAGGGGAAAGATCTGTCGTCAGGGTCCAGGGAACGGAAACGGATGAGAACAGGCTTGTCGCGAAAACCGTACCGCTGGGTGAAACGGCTGATGCCGGCGGCACTCTGAACAATGGCTTCGGGGGGGAGGACGGTATCCAATAGCTCGCCCAACACCCCCCGATGGAGTTCCATGAACTTGGTATGAATCCCTGGAATATCCACCTGCCGCAGATAGATTCCCGGTGAAGGATGCTGCTCCACCCAGGCGACGATCTCCAGCAGGGAGGGCCACTGGTCAATAAGCTCCAGGGCGCGCAGCGGCCGCCGGGCAAGCCAGGGGAGGAGGCGGGGCTCGACCTTTCTCGTCATCTCCACCAGGGCGGTGAAACGGGCGGCCACCCGCTGCTTACCCATGAACGCCAGGGCATCCGCAGCCGTGTCGATCCAGACCGCTTCCGGAACGGCGTTGGCGCCCAACTGCCGGTGCCGGAACCGGTGCATCTCCACCCTGCACCAGGGAAGAGCCCGGAGCTCGCTTATCCAGGTGCGAACTTGGTCAAAATGATCCGTCATCTGGGCGGAGGTGGGAAGAGTCAGGGTCAACCGCCGGGGAAAGAGCGGTTCTCCGGTGACAAGGGATGCCAGGAGCTCCCCCTTGTCCCAGAGCTTTTGCAGCTGCGCTTTAAGCTCCGCTCCCCCGGTCCAGCTCACCCCGCCACCCTCCCCTTCTCCCGGCGGTACTCCTGGATGGAGAGAGTCCTGAGCTTGGAGGAACGACCCTCCTCGTTCTGGACAAACCCCACCGTGGCGACAAAGGGCTCGATGATATGGATCTTCTGCAACGGGGTGACGATGAGGAGCTGCAGGTTCAGCTGGGCGAAGAGCCGCAGGCCATACTGGGCCGACTCGTCGGAGCCGCGGCCGAAGGCCTCGTCGATGACCACGAAACGGAAGGAGCGGGAACGGACCGCCCCCCATTCCAGGCCGAACTGGTAAGCCAGGCTGGCGGCCAGGATGGTGTAGGCCAGCTTCTCCTTCTGCCCCCCCGACTTCCCCCCCGAGTCCGAGTAATGTTCGTGTTCGCTGTCGTCCTCGCGCCACCGTTCGCTGGCGGCGAAGAGAAACCAGTTGCGCACATCGGTGACCTTGACGCTCCAGCGCCGATCCGTTTCCGTCTCCCCTTCCCTCCCCTGGAAACGTTGGATGATCCGTTTGACTTGGAGGAACTTCCCCTCGGAGTACTGCTGGTCGTCGGAACCGGTGAGAGTCCCTTCGGTGCAGGCCCGCAGCTCGGTCTGGAAGGAGCGGATGTCGGCATCGGGGGTCGGCTGGGCCTCCAAAACGATGTAACGGCCGGGATTGTAATCGATCTGGTTCAGGGAGTCGTTGATCCGGGCGATCCGCTCCCGGATGGTCTCCCGCTCCCGCGCCAGTTGGGACTGAAAGTTGGCTACCTCCCGAATGGTGTTTTCGTTCAACAGCTCCTTGAACCGGCTCTCGAAGCGGGGGAGATCGTCGGCCTGAAGATTTTGGAGCATCTTCCCGTATTCCGGACCCGCCTCCATCCCCAGATCCAGCTCCCTGGTCTCCAGCTTGAACTCCTCCCGGTACCTGGCCATGGCCTGAATGACCTTGTCTCGCAGCCGTTTCTGCTTGCCGTCCTCGGATTCGATCCTGGATTGCAGCCAGTCCCGCAGGTCGCGCTCCCGATTGTCGCAGGATTCCACGGAAAGATGATGATCCCCCAGCGCCTCCTCCCGCAACGCTTCAAGTCGCGGGTACAGCAGGGAGTGACCGACCTGTCCGGAGGTTTCCAGGAGGAGCAGGGTCTGCCGGTGCAGTTCATCCGCCCCCTTTCGCTTGGCTTCGGTTTCTCCCAGTTCACGGTTCTTCTTCTCCAGCTCTTTTTCCGTCTGGGCCAGTTCCCCCTGTACCCCTTTCAAACGGATAGTCAGGCTCTTGAGGAGGTCGGAGGTTGCTTCCAGCTGTACCTTTTCGGCCTCCAGTTCCGCCACCTCCACCGCCAGCGACTCCCAGTCCAGTTCGCCGAAATCCAAGTATTCATCCAGCTTGGAGAGTGCGTCCAACTTCTCCTTCAGCCCCTGTTGCTCTTTCCGGACCTTCCCCATGAGGCTTCCCAACTCCCTCAGGTGAAGCTCCAGTTTCCGGGCATCAGCCTCCAGCGCGGCGATTTTCTGACTATTTGTCCACCCCAGGACATAGCGCTGGCGGTCGTCTATCCGGTAACGGTCGTCTTTCTCATGACGCTCGCCGGGGGCCTTGATCTGACCGGCGGCGGTGATGGCGCGGTTTTCCCTCCGGAATTGCTCCTGAGTGGCGCAACAGACGACATCGAAGCGGTGGGCCAGTTCCCGCTCCAGCCAGTCGTAAAAGGGGGAATCTGATTTCACCGCCAGCTTGCGCGCCAGGGAATCCACCTGCAGCTGGGGAAGCTCTCCCCTCCCCCCCGGACGAATCCGGAAATAGATCACCCTCCCCTTCAGATTGGTCCGGTCAACCCACTGGGCCACGGCCCCGTAATGAGAATCGGGAACCAGCAGCGACAGACCGAAGCTCCGAAGCAGCCGTTCGGCTGCCCCTTCCCAGTCACGCTCCTCCTCCCGCACCCGCAGCAGCTCGCCGGCAAAGGGGATCTCCCCTTCGGGTAGCCCCACCACCTTGCATAAGGCGGCGCGCAGAGCCACCTGCTCCCCGGGGATATTGCTCCGCCGACTTTTCAGACTGGCGATCTCGGCGGAGAGCTCCCCGTGCTCCTGCTTCCCCTGACGCAGGGTCACCCCCTGCTCGGTAAGATCGTTCTGCAGCTCCGACTCCCGGCGACCTTCCGTCTCGGCCAGAAGGGAGAGACGGCGACGCTGCTCCATAAAACCGGACAGATCCGGAGGGGGGAGTTCAGCCACGGCCGAGAGGAGGTGGGAAAAACGGCCGGACTTCTGTTGGCGTCGTTGCCGCTCCTGCTCCTTTTTCCGGATTTCGCCGGCCAACCGCTCCAGACGGTCGCCGCCGTTTTGGGCGATATTCTGTTTTAGCTCCCCCTCTGCCATCCGAAGGGTGTCACACCGCTCTCTTCTCACCTTGAGCTGAGCGTCCTGACGACACCAGTCATCGGTCAGGGAAACAATCCGTTTTTCCAGCAGTGCGATCTTCAGCCCGGCGAAAAAACTTTTCAGCGCCTCGCGACAGGCCCGGAGCTCCTCCTCCCGGGCGACCATCTCCTCATGGCGTCGGCAGTCGTCCACCAGCGGCGACAGGAGCTCCACCTGCCGCTTGGCTTTCAGCACCGCCTCATGCGCCCGATTCAGATCATTGAAATGGCTGATGAGAGCCGCCATGCGGGGCGCCACGTCAAAGGGCTCAAGCATGTGGCTCCGGACGAAGTCGGTAAGATTTCCCACCGACTTCATGGAGACCGTCTGATGGAACAGCTCCAGAGCCTGCTCATTTTCGATGCCGAAGCGGCGGCGAAACCAGGCGCCGTAGGGGGGGAAGCTGTCATGAACCTCCGCCCCCAGCCCCCGGAGCTTCTTGCGCAACAGGGAGATATCCGAGCCGAATTGGGAGAAATCCACCGCGATGGAGAGGGAGCGGTCCATGCAGACGAAGAAACGGGCCGGCTGCGCCAGGAGGTCCTTCATCCAGAAAACCTGAGCCAGCGTCACGGTCTGGCTGTACCCCGCGTTATGAAACGTTCCCAGGATCACCGAGTAACTGTTATGGTCCCGCAGCCCCACCGGCTTGGCCGCGCCGCTGGCTTCGTTCCGTTCGGATTTGTAATGCCCCAGCACATAGGAGCGCAACGTCCGCTCCTTGCTGTCGGCGCCGGCGGCCTTGTTGTAGGCGACGCGGTGAGCCGGCACCAGAAGCGTCGTTACGGCGTCCACCAAGGTGGATTTACCGGAGCCGATGTCGCCGGTGAGGAGAGAGTTCTTCCCCTCCGGCTGCAATGTCCAGACCCGTTCATGGAAGGTCCCCCAGTTATAGACCTCCAGCTTCTGCAACCGGAATCCGGAGAGGGCATCGTCGGCGACGAAATCCAGGAGCAGCTCCTGATCATTATTCATTGTGGGACTCGCCCCCTGCCAGTTGAGCACAATAAGCGGCCAGACGACCATCGAAATCGGCCAGCCACTGGGCGTCCACGAAGGACTTGAGAATACGGCGCACCTCGTACACGGTGGCCTGACCGACCGGAGTGGACCCGGTGGTTTTCAGTTTGCGCAGAAAACCGAGGTCAACGATCCTGTTGAGATGGCTCTCGATCTGATCCATGAGCTTGGCCTCGTTGCTCCTTTCGGGAAGAAAGACGCGGATCAGCTCCACGATCTCGTTCCGGGAGAGGATGAGACGCGTATCGCCGCCACCGGCATCGAACTCGGCCAGTTTCTTGCGCAGGAGCGCCAGGAGGAGACTCACCGGGAAGGAGAGTGGGCGCCGCGCCACCAGACGGGGGATCTTTTCTTCCTCCTCCGACTCCGGTCGCGAGGCGAGAAAGGCGTACCCTTCCGACTCGTCAAGCATCAGCTCCAGACCGAGAACGGCCACATAGTCACGCACCCGGGCCTGAAAGCGGAGGAGCGTATTCCAGAGGGTTCCGTCCCCCTCCTGATAGATCACCCCCTTCAGCAGGGTAATGACCAGGAGAGAGAGTTCGCTCCCCCCTTTGGTTTCAGCAGCTTGTAGCGCCATCATCACCTCACGAAAATAACCCGGGGAAGTCGCGCTTCCCTGCGACACTCTTCTCCATCATTCCCCACGGCGTGCCACTGGATGACCTCAATGGCCTCTTCATCCACCACGCTCTTGAACTCGTCACAGGCGATCTGCAGGTACGCCACCAGTTCGGCTAGCCCCTGTTGCAGCGGTCGCATCCGGCAGAGCTCACCCAGGGTGACCTGTGTCCGCTCCTGCAGCGCTTGGCGCAGATGCCCAAGCAACTCCCCCTTATTGATGACCAGCTGCCCGTAGAGCGCCGTGGCGTCCAGATCGCTTTCCCCGCTTTCCAACGCCATGGGGGAGATAACCGGCTTGAGAGCGGGAGTGTGAAGCGGTCGCTCCAGAGGGAGTTCGATGGTGGCGGCGGAGTCCTCCATGGTCATGACTTCCCCTGGCGGAGGGAAATCTCTCAACGCCAGGGCCTTGGTTTCGATGCCGTGGAGGATGTCCATGATCCGCCGGTTCTCCAGCCAGGCCTGATCGTCCAAAAAACGGCGTAACTGCTGGGAGAGTTGCGCCACCGTCCGCTGGGTATGCTCTCCGGCCTCCAGCCAATCGTAATGAAGACGACGAGTCCGGAGATCCGGTTTCAGCTCCGCCACCGGCGGCAGGGCAAGAACCCGTTCCAGGAGCTGGGACAGCTCTTCCTGGCGGCGGCTGGACATGAGGAAATCCCAGAAAGCGCGAAAACTTCGACCCTGATCCGAGTCGGAGATGAGGTCCCGTTCCCCCATGATCTCTTCCAGAAGCGCCCCCTTCCCCCCCTCCCAGAGGGCGATCCGTTCCCGCACACGACGATCCAGTCCGCGAAAGTTCTGTTCCACCTGACGGAAATCACTAAGGAGTTCGCGGGAAAGATACGTGAACTGCTGGAAACGATCCTTCACCGCCGTATCATCCAGCAACGGGATATCGCCGGCCAGCACTCGGTCGATTTCGTTATCTATTTCGTCACGGCGCTTGTGAAGTTCTGCAAGACGACTACCCGGGTCGCTCTCGCTCCCCTCGCTCATCTGCTTAAGCAACTGAAACAGGGTGAGGAGACGGGACTCGGTCCCCACGAAGCTCCGTTCGATAAGGGTTCCCAGCCAGGTAATGGCCTTCTCCGTGGAAGGGGTCAGGTCGAACCAGGGCTCATCGGATCCCTGGCGGTAGAACTTGCGGAGCCACCCCTTGTCATTACCGGCCCAGTCGTTGAGATACTCCAGGGCCGGCTTGGGGAACTGCTCACCCCCTGGTTGCCGGCGGAGGGCGAACAGTTCATCGTTCAACGCTTCCACCAGATCGGCCTGTTCCATCCCCCGCACATTGGGGAGGATGAAGACGCGGCGCATGAAACTCACCACCAACGGCGCATGATCAGAACGTAGGAGTCGCCAGGCCGGATGGCTTTGACGGAGCAGGTCGAGAGTGGCGTAGTCCAGGTTCAAGGGTGATTCCCCTGACAGGAGATGATATTCCAGCTCTCCGACGCGGCATCGAAGGTGATCCTGGCCCGATTAGCCTTCAGCTGCAGCAGCACCTGCTGAACCTTTTGATCCAGCGTCAGCTCTGACTCCGCCGTATCGTTCCACTCCCGGGTCACGAACTCTTCGATCATCATCCGAAGGGTATCCGGATTGATCCGTTCCACCGGGATCTCAACGGGCTCTTCCACCTCTCCCTGATTCCCTCGTTGCTCCCAATCTTCGGTGTCGTACGTCTCCATGGCGCCCCTACGCTCTTGCGTTCGTCGTCCTTAATTCAAGAATTGGTATCACTTTCGGCTGTTTTTGTAAACAATAACGTTGTAAATTTGCTTGACTGTACCTGTCGGATTGAACAGTGAAAACGGGAGAAGTAAGATCGGAAAGGCTTCGTTCAGGCGCGTTTTTTTGCCATTTTTCTGAGTTTGAGGGACATATAGGTTTAAAAATGTCGCTTGAAAAAAGTGAAAAATTCATCATTCATAGCCCTACCCGTTCCCAGGGTCGATCATTTGACAGGAGAGACGACGTGTTTGAAAAGCG
The DNA here is from genome assembly GCA_903929485.1 of uncultured Desulfuromonadales bacterium. Lineage (GTDB taxonomy): Bacteria > Desulfobacterota > Desulfuromonadia > Geobacterales > CAIOGM01 > CAIOGM01. The sequence continues at coordinate 800 of CAIYUY010000101.1, read as the reverse complement.
AGTATTAGCCGGAGGCCAGGCGGTGATGTATCGGGGGAATTGTCTGGATATCATCCCGACCCTGCCCAAAGGTTCTATTGATGCGGTGATTACTGACCCGCCGTATGGGATTGGGTTTGTGTATGGGGCATCCAAAACCGGCAAATTTGAAATAAAAAAAAGCGCACCTATCCTGGGCGATGATAAACCGTTTGATCCTATGCCGCTTCTCAACTTTTTTAACTCTGCTGATCCTGACCGAAGCATTCCCTTTGCTCTGTGTGGAGCAGACCATTACAAGACACGTCTCCCCGAGGGCGGAAGGTTCATCTGCTTTGACAAGTCCTGCGGTGGTGGCGCGGCGTCAACTTTCCCCGATGCCGAATTCATCTGGACCAATCGTAAGAATGCACGGTCAATCTTCCGGTGGGTGTGGCAGGGTTGTGTACGTCAAGGCGCAACCGGTAATCGACTGCATGTTTCGGAAAAACCGGTGGAGTTAATGGCATGGCTCCTTGAGCATTGCCGGGTAAAACTCGGCAGCAACGTGCTTGACCCTTATGCCGGTTCCGGGACGACGGGGGTGGCTTGTTTGCGGACGGGACGGCGGTTTATCGGGATGGAGCTAGATCCCGGTAATTTCGAGATTGCCTGCAAGAGGATTGAAGAGAAATAAAGCTGGGGAAAAGATATCGGTTGCTCGGTGGGGAATGGTGAAGGCATAGCGGCCGGGATCGAACCGCGCGACACGAGAAACGCGGTGATGTTTTCCGCGCCCTCCGCTCTTCCACTGAGTCTTACGCTATGCCTTTGAGTTCAGT
>CAIYUY010000100.1 GCA_903929485.1 uncultured Desulfuromonadales bacterium | reverse complement strand
TGGAGGCGTTGATCTCCTGCACCAGCTCCGCGGTCTTCTGGATATCCGGGAGTATCTTGGTCAGCATGGTCCCGGCCCGCTCCGCCACCTCCACGCTGGAGGCGGAGAGTTTGGAGATCCCTTGGGCCGCCTGCTGGCTCCTCTCTGCCAGTTTTCGCACCTCGGAGGCGACCACGGCGAACCCCTTGCCGTGCTCACCGGCCCGGGCCGCCTCGATGGCGGCGTTCAACGCCAGCATGTTGGTCTGCCGTGCGATCTCCTCGATGATATTGATCCTCCCCGCGATCTCCCGCATGGCGGCCACGGTCTCGGCTACGGCTTTTCCCCCCGCCTTGGCGTCATCGGCGGACTTGACGGCGATCTTCTCGGTCTGTTGGGCGTTGTCGGCGTTATGGTGAATGTTGGCGCTCATCTGCTCCATGGAGGAGGAGGCCTCTTCGGCGGCGGACGCCTGCTGGGCGGCCCCCCGGGAAAGGGTATCGGCCCCGCTGCTCATCTCCAGTGAGCCGGAGGCCACATTGTCCACGGCGCATTTAACCTGGCCTATCACGGCGGTGAGCTGCCGGACCATGGCGATGAGGGCCTTCATCAGTTCGTCGTTATCGGAGCGCTGGGTGAGTTCCACCATCAGGTTCCCCTGGGCCACCTCCCGGGCGCCGGCGGTGACCCGGTGCAACGCCTCAATGAGGATGTTCAGGTTGTTTTTAATCTCGTTGAAGTCGCCCTGGTAGCTGTCGGTGATGACCGGTGGCATATCTCCCTTGGAGATTCGCGCCACGTAGGTGGCAGCCATGTTTAGTGGGAGGATAACGGCGTCAAGGGTTTCGTTGACCCCCTCCATGATCTTCCGGAAATCCCCCTGGTGTCGGGATACGTCCGCGCGGGCGACCAGGTTCCCGGCCACGGCGCTCCGGACCAGGGCTCCGGCATCTCCCACCAGGGCGTTGACGGCATCACCGCAGGTGTTGAGATTGTTTTTGATGGTGTTGAAGTCGCCGTGATAGCTGTCGGTGATCCTGGGGGGGATCTCTCCCCTGGATATCCGGTCAACGTAGCCGGCAGCCATGTTCAAGGGGCCTATGACGGCGTCCAGGGTCGCATTGACCCCGGCCATGATTCTGTGAAACTCCCCCTGATGTCGCGAGGCATCGGCCCTGGTGGTCAGTTTGCCGGCCACCGCGGAGCGGACCAGTGTCTCGGAATCGGCGATGAGAAGGTTGACGGCGTCGATGCAGGTGTTGAGGTTGTTCTTGATGGCGTTGAAGTCGCCGTTATAGATTTCGGTGATCTTCTCGGGGATATCCCCCTTGGAGATCCGGTCCATGTAGGTGGCGGCAACCCCCAAGGGGATGGTCAGCCGGTCCAGGATCTCGTTGACGATATCCAGCATCTTGCTGTTGTAGCCGGTGTACCTGGACGTATCGGCTCGCACCGTGAGGTTTCCCCGCAAGGCGGCGTTATTGAGGAGTTCAAGATCCTGACCCCTCATCCTGACCGTGGCGATGAGACTTTTCAGGCCGCTCTTGATCCGTGCGTAGTCACCCCGGTATTCCTCGGTGATTTCGTCGGGGACGATGCCGTCACCGAAGTTGTAGAGAGCGTTGGCGGCCACGTTCAGCGGTCCTATGACGGTATCCATGATCAAGTTGATGCCGGCCACAATATTTTGGAAATCACCCTGGTGTCTGCCGGCGTCGGCCCTGGTGGCCAGGTTGCCATTGACGGCGGCTGCGATCAGCATGCCGGTGTCAAGGGAGAGTTCCTGAACCGACGTCTGGAGTGTTTTCATGCTGAGAAGCATCATGCTGATCTCGTTGTTATGTCGTATGACGATCTCCCGGCTCAGATCCCCCTTGGCCATGGTCTCAAGGTGTAACTTTGCCAGTTGGATTCCATCACAGATTGAGTGTATATTCAACCAGCTGAAGAGCACCCCGAAAACTCCGAAAGAAAGCATCGCCGCCAACTGTGAAGTGTGACCTAACCGGGGTGTGAAATGCAAGGCAAATATCCCGATCGTGTAGCAGGTAGAGAGGAGCATTAGTCGGGATTTTACCGAAAAACCAAGGTAGTAATTGATGATGCCGGGTGTTTTCATTAATTGTCTCCATGACTTGAAATGTCGTTCCCCAGTCCCCGGTCCTCGCCTCTAAAACGTTTCAAACTGCTTGTCCAGGTCGTCGTTGGAGGACATGTCAAGATCATGGCCCCTTGCGCTCCTGGCCGCTGTCATGGGTCCGGCGTAGCCGACGGCTTTTCTCGACGGCGCTTTGGCAATCGCCCTGGGCGTCTTGTTCCTTGCCTGTAAGGAAAATGCCCTCGTAGTGTCTCCGATCTTGAAGAAGGCCACGCTTTCCTGGAGCTGCTCCGCCTGGGAGGAGAGCTCCTCCGCGGTGGAGGCCATCTCCTCGGCGGCGGCGGCATTCAACTGGATTACCTTGTCCAGTTGCTGGATCGCCTTGTTGATCTGTCCGGCTCCGGAGTCCTGTTCCCTGCTGGAGGCATTGATCTCCTGTACCAGTTCCGCGGTCTTCCGGATGTCAGGGAGCATTCGGGTGAGCATGGTCCCTGCCTGTTCCGCCACCTCCACGCTGGTGATGGAGAGTTCGGATATCTCCTGGGCTGCCTGCTGGCTTCGTTCCGCCAGTTTGCGTACCTCGGAGGCGACCACGGCGAATCCCTTGCCGTGCTCTCCGGCTCGGGCCGCCTCGATGGCGGCGTTCAAAGCCAGCATGTTTGTCTGCCTGGCGATCTCTTCTATGATGGTGATCTTGCCGGCAATTTCCCGCATGGCGGCCACGGTTCTGGCCACGGCCTCACCCCCGGACTTGGCGTCTTCGGCGGACTTGACGGCGATCTTCTCCGTCTGTTGGGCGTTGTCGGCGTTTTGCCTGATGTTGCCGGTCATCTGCTCCATGGAGGAGGAGGCCTCTTCGGCTGCCGCCGCCTGCTGGGATGCGCCATGGGAGACGTTCTCAGCCCCGGAGCTCATCTCCAGGGAACCGGATGCCACGTTGTCGGCTGCTGACTTTACCTCGCTTACCACGGCGGTGAGCTGTTTCACCATGGCGGTGAGGGATTTCATCAGCTCGTCGTTGTCGGAGCGTTCCTTTAGCTCCACCATCAGGTTGCCGTCGGCGATCTGATGGGCAATCCCGGTGATACTTCGAAGTGCGTCGGTCAGGTTGGCAACATCATGGTAGATGATGTCATAGCTCGTGCGGATGGCGGAGGTATCCGCGTCTCCCTGCTCCGCTTGGAGAGCGGAGCGGATGTCGCCCAGGGCCAAGCCTCCCAGGCAGGCGGAGAGTTTATCGGTTTCGGTGTTCTGATACTGTAGTATTTTAGCGGAAGTCCTGGCCTGCTGTTTGATCCGGGTCAGGTCCGTGACCGTCTCAAAGGCTCCGATGACGTTCCCTTCCTGATCCCGCAGGGGGATACCGGTGTAGGAAATTTCAAGATGGTTCGTGCCGGGGTGGGCATCGGTTTCGGATGTGGCGGTCCGGCCGTCACGCATGGCTCTGTTGCAGGCGCATTGTTCTGTGTTGCAGTCAGAGGTTCTGAAATGGTCGTAGCACTTTACCCCAAGGAGCTGCTCCGGACTCTTCCCACCCACCTGAGCGCCGATTTTGTTCATGTAGGTGATACCAAATGATCGATCGATGATCATGACCGGCGCCGGCATGGCGTCCAGATGTCCCACCAGGGTGCCGATGGTGGTATTGACTCCCCCGACGATCTTCCGGAAATCCCCCTGGTGCCGGCCGGCATCGGCCCGCACCATCAGTCTCCCTTCCATGGCGGCCTGGGCCAGGAGATGAACGTCGGTAATGAGCGCGTTGATGGCGTCGATACAGGTATTCAGGTTGTTTTTGAGATCATCGAAGTCGCCATTGTAGTTGTCGGTTATGTGGGGTGGAATGTCCCCCTTGGAGATCCGGTCCATATAGTTGGCAGCCATGTTCAGGGGGGTGATGACGGCGTCCAGAGTGTCGTTGAAGCCGGCCACGATCTTCCTGAAATCCCCCTGGTGCCTGGTGATGTCGGCCCGGTTGGCCAGTTTCCCCTGCACGGCGGTGCGTGCCAGGGCGTCGGCGTCGGCGATGAGGAGGTTGATATTGTCGATACAGTTGTTCAGGTTGAGTTTGATTTCATTGAAGTCGCCGTTGTAGGTGTCGGTGATTTTGGGAGGAATATCTCCTTTGGAGATCCGGTCCACGTATTCGGCAGCCACGTTGAGGGGGCCGATAACGGCATCCAGTGTCGCGTTGAATCCCACGATAATGGCGCGGAAATCCCCTTGATGTTTGTCGGTGTTGGCTCGTGTCGCCAGTTTGCCCGCAACCGCCGACTGGGAAAGCGTTCCTGCGTCAACAATGAGCGCCTTGATTGATTCAACCATGCTCCCCATGGCTCGCTGGAGAATTCCGGTTTCATCTCGGGCGTCGATGTCCAGCAGGACGTTGGTGTCGCCCGAAGCGATCTTCGTGGCGGCTGTGACACAGGCTGCAACCGGCCGGGTAATGCTGCGGGTAATCACCCAGGCGATGACGATGATAAGGAGTGTTGCAGCAATCAAGAGCCCCAGGACGATCTTCACCCCCGAAGAACAGCTCTCCTGAGCTTCATTCCCTATCCTATCGACTTCTTTTTTGTAGAAGTCGTTTATGTCCGTCATGGCGTTGATATACTCTGCTTGGACCTTGCGCATTGGGCCGAATATCATCTTGATCGTTTCTTTTGTGTCGCCGTTGTTCATCAGATTTCTGGTGATAATCTGCTGATTATTGTATGCCTTGCGGGTCTCCACCACTTTTTTTAGCCGTACCCGTCCGTCTTGGGTTACGATCATTTTGTCCAATTCTTCAAGCAGTTTGTTGACCACCTCTCCTGTCTCGGTGATTCTCAGCTCCTCCCGCTCGCGTACCGCCGGATCCGTGGCAAGGGCCATGTTGCGCAGCGCCCGGGCTGCGATATTGATCTGATCGTCGATATCGTTCAGCTTCTGGGTCTTCGGCCATTTGTCCTTGATGATCAGTTTGACCTCGGAGTTAATGGTGTTCATACGATTGATGGCCAACGCCCCCACTGCCATCATGAATACCAGAACCACAGTGAATCCCAAAGCCAGTCTCGTGCCGATGTTCATGTTCTTAAGCATTTACGCTCTCCTTGATGGTCTGTAACTGATTATTTGTCATCGCGAGTTGTTTCCCGTCGCTTGAGGCTTATGGGGGGGGCGGGGCGTGGGGGGGGCCGTAGGGGATTTGTCTCATCGCGGTGATTTTGTCCATTGCTACGATGAGTATCTCCAACCGTCAAATGTGCGGAATACTGCTCATGAATAAACTGTTGAAATCGCAAAATCAAGTTTTATTTTGATGTCTACCGGAAAATAAAGTCGTTCCCCCTCTCCATGTAGTGGGGGGACTGAGGGGGTGGCCCCAGTCCCCGGTCCGCGATATTAAAACGTTTCGAACTGATTGTCCAGATCATCATGGCCGGACATGACCAGGTCGTGTCCCCCCATTACCCGGGTCGGCTTGGGCTTGACGTAGCTTATCCCCTTTCGGGCGGACGCTCTGGGGATC
>CAIYUY010000099.1 GCA_903929485.1 uncultured Desulfuromonadales bacterium | reverse complement strand
TATCGATTTTCCGTTCATGGTTCGACAGGCTCACCACGAACGGAAAATAAGGCGGTTATTAAACCTGAATCCGTTCGCCCTGAGCTTGTCGAAGGGTGAACAGGTTTCTGTCGGGTATGTTCTTTGTCGCGAATCACCTAAAGAGCTAACCGATGCGATTCTTTGCTGTTTCTATTTTCTCGTTTCCAAGCCGGAGCTTGGGAACAAGAGACAACAAAAAACGAAAACATTTTCTCCGCAAGGACGCTAAGGACGTAAAGGAACCGTAAAGAAAAAACCTTTTTTTGAGGTAAACCATAAAAGAATCCAGGTTCCGTCGTTTCTCTTTTGTTTTCTTCGCGTACTTTGCGTCTTTGCGGTTCAAAGGTTATCCGTCAGGTGTAATTAACTCCTGTTCTTATCTGATCCTCCTATCCCCTGCGATTGTCATCGCCATTACATGTGAGGGTTCGCAGTGCCCCGTCAGTATCATTTTATCATCAATACCCTGGCCGGTTCCTATAGCCGCCACCGGGTAAATCAGGTCGTCAGTACCCTGGCGGCTTCCGGCATCACGCTGACGCTTCATGCCGTGACCGAACCGGGAGAGGTGGCCCGCTGCGCCAATCGTATCTGCGCCGGCGAGGAGCACCCTTTCATCATCGTGGGGGGGGGAGACGGCGCCATCAACGGCGTTATCAACGGGATTACTTTCGGTAAGGCTACCCTGGCGGTAATCCCCATGGGGAAGGCTAATCTGCTGGCCCGGGAGATCGGCATAAGCTCCCTGGAGAACGCCCTAACGCGGATCGTCAACGGCGCCACCCGCTCCCCTGCCGTGGGGTTGCTCCAGGTGGAACGGAAAAAACAGTTTTTTCTTCTCATGGCGGGGATTGGATTGGACGGTTTCATCTGCGAGAGTGTCCGCTCCCCGGAATTGAGACTTCTTGGCAAGGGAGCATATCTGTTGGCGGCGTTACGCCGCTTTGCCGCATGGGAACGGGAGCGTCTTGAGCTCTATGTGGATGAGATGCGCATCGATTGCCACGGGGTCATCATTTGTAACGCCGCCGCTTATGGGGGCGGAGTTATCCTGGCCCCTCACGCCGATCTTTTCGCCCCGGAGTTCCAGGTTGTCTGCGTGAAGGATGACCGGAGAATGTCCTATCTCAAACTGGCGCTGAGTACCCTGGCGGGCAGCTATCCCGATACTCCTCATGTCCGCCGGTTCAGCGCCGCCAAACTGGTGGTGACCGGCAGGAAAGCGGTTCAGATTGACGGTGATTATTACTGTTATTCGCCGATGCGGATAAGTTGCGTGGAGCAGCTGTTTCGGCTCATCGTCTGAGCTTTCATCTTTTTCAGAGGACCGGACATAAAAAACTGGACAAATAATTCCCGTTTGATTTACAGTGCAACCAAATTGATGCCACGAGCATCACACCACAAGGAGATTAGCCACATGAAAAAGTTTCTGGTAGTTTTGATGATCATGGTTTTGGGCCTTGGTTTTTCCGCGCTTTCGTTTTCCGAGCCGTTGAAGGGGGGGAAATTGGAGGTGAAGGGAGGCGATGAGATCTACGTCTGCGGCTGCGGCAACGGGTGTGGCTGCAACACCGTCTCCAAAAAAGAGGGGAAATGCTCCTGCGGTCAGGCTCTGCTGAAGGTGACGGTGGACAAAGTGGAAAAAGGGAAGGCCTTCTACAAACAGGACGGTAAGGAAGCTTCCGTCCTCCTCGCCGGCAAGTACAACTGCGCCTGCGGCGCCCAGTGCGACTGCCAGACCATCAGCCAGAAGCCGGGCAAGTGCGGCTGCGGCAAGGAGATGAGTAAGGTCGTCGACACCAAGGCTGCCGCACCCGCCAAGAAGTAAAAAGGGGTAGCCGGCTGCTGATGGCGGGCTAATAAGTTTTTTTTGACCACGGGTCGGCTCTCATCAGCCGGCCCGTTTTACGTCCTCCCGTTTCCCCTCCCTGAGCCATCTCCAGCGCCGCGCCGAAAAAAACCAGAGCCAAACGATGCCGGCTACCAGCAATCTCCCGGGGGGATGGTTCGTTAACCGGTCCAGATACTTATCATACAACGCCAGCAGCGCCCCCTCCACCCCCCCGCGCCGGGTTCGCCACAGATCCAGGGCAAAGGCCAACTGCCAGATGTTGCCGCGGACATAGGCGCCGATCTTGTACCAGAAGAGGAGCCGCTTCCTCATGGGTAGGGTGGAGATGAGCCGGGCGATCTCCCTGAAAATAGGTTCCAGGCTCAGACGTCGGGCCCGGTCATGTCGTTGATAGCTGCCGGGAAGGGTGGCCAGAAAGGAGGAGTGTCCTGAAAAGAGGAGCCCCATGAGGAGGGCGTTGAGGGTCTGCCGGGAGCGATACCCCTCCATCACGAATCGTCGGGGTGAACTGAGGATTTCAGCAGGGAGAAGGATGAACTCCCCGTGAGCTCGCAGTCGCTCCGCAAAATCCGGATCCTCGGCGACGGTGAGTGATTCGTCGAAAGAGCCGACTCTCTCCAGGAGTTTTCGTGACAGGAGGAACCCCTGGTCACCCAGGATGCAGCCGGACCGATTGAGTCGGGCTTTCCCTTCACAGAATGAGTAACCGAAACCGGAAGAGGCGCCGGCGGTGTCGAACCTGATGGCGAAACGGCCCGCCGTGCGCCCCTCTCCCTTGGCGACCTCCCTCTCCTTGACGGCCGAGAGTCCCTTGTAGAGAGCCAAGGGGTCGGAAAATTTCGAGTCTGCGTGGATAAAAAGGAGCCAATCGCCCTGGGCAACGGCCGCGCCGCTGTTCATCTGTCGCCCACGGCCGCGGCCGCCGGTGATGATGGTCAGATCGTAGGGGAGAAGTTCCCCGAGAGCCTTTGCCCGGAGGAGAGTGTCATCCCTGGAGCCGCCGTCACTAAGGATTACCTGGAAGTCGATCCTCTCCTGTCGGGCAAGCATGAGGAGAAATTTTCGGATCGTCTCGGCTTCGTTGAGGAGCGGGACGACGAGGGAGCAGTCCGGTTTCCGGCTCTCCACGTCAGGCGGGTTCGGCGGGGCGGAGCTCCACCCCGTTGTCGTGGAACGTATTCCCGTTTCCCTGGTTGGTGAGTCGCTGGGAGCGGCGTCGCCGGTGACATGGACGGCCCTGCCGGCGTTCACGGTCACCAGCAGGCCGCAGCTGTCGGGACAGTCATGGGGGCGGACGGAGCGATGGATGAAAGGGGGCATGGCTGTTTCCTTTTACGATTTGTCCATTGCAGCCATACTACCGGAAAATGACGGGCAATTCAAAAAAATGCGCAGAGCTCTTTTGCTCTCTTGCCTCAGCGCTGATTTCTGCGTAGTATGCCACTACACTGAATATTTTGCCCTGTAAGGAAGGTCTTTCCCATGGAACATGAACAAAAACTCGAATACGGCACCTATGACGCCACAGTGGCGCGCAGCGCCCTCCTGGAGCAGGAGCTACTGGTTTCCCCAAAAAAATTCCGTGTCCTTACCGGCGATCGTCCCACCGGTTCGTTGCATATCGGTCACCTGTTCGGCTCGCTTCAGAATCGGGTTCGCCTGCAGAATCTGGGGGTCCCCATCTATATCGTCATCGCTGATTATCAGGTTCTTACGGATCGGGACTCATTCGAGAATATCTCCCAGAATGTCCACCAGCTGACGGTGGATTACCTGGCCGCCGGACTGGACCCCGATTCCGGCCATACCTTCATCTTTCCTCATAGCCACATTCCGGAGCTTAACCAGTTGTTGCTTCCCTTCTTGACCCTGGTGACCAATGCGGAACTGGACCGGAACCCCACGGTGAAGGAAGAGATCCTGGCCGCCGGTCAGCAGCGGATCAACGCCGGCATGTATACCTACCCGGTCCACCAGGCGGCCGACATCCTCTTCTGTAAGGCTAACCTGGTCCCTGTGGGAAAAGACCAGATTCCCCATCTGGAATTGACCAGGGTCATCTCTCGCCGGTTCAATGAACGTTTCGCGGGAAATGAGCCGGTTTTCCCCGAACCGCATCCGCTCCTGAGCTCGGCCCCCCTGATCATGGGGTTGGACGGCGGTCAGAAGATGAGCAAGAGCCGGAACAACGCCATCATGCTGGGGGCGACCGAGGACGAGACGGCCAACCTGATCAAGCGGGCCAAGACCGATTCGGAGCGAACCATTACCTATGACCCCATCAATCGTCCCGAGGTCGCCAATCTGCTCCTCCTCTGTTCGCTCTGCTCTGATCGGACGCCGGACCGGATCGCCGAAGAGATCGGTGACCAGGGAGCAGGAAGAGTGAAGCAGCAGCTTACCGAATCCCTCAACGAATACTTGCGCCCCTTGAGAGCCCGGCGTCGGGAACTGGAAAAAGATCCCGAGCATATCAGGGACGTTCTCCGAAAGGGGATTGTCGCGGCGCGGGACGTGGCGCAGCAGACACTCTCCCAGGTCCGGAGAGTCATGAACATGGAGATCTGAGCCGGGAGCGCCCTGTTTTCTTATGACAGAGATGATAACTATTGCAACGGCGGAGTTGGATTCCCTCAAGGAGCGGCTCCGTAAACTGACGCGGGATACGTCGCGACTCCAAGTGGCGGCCGAGCTGATAAATCGGCTTAGCGAGGTTCCCGGTCTGGATAACGTGGTGGAGACCATCCTCCAGTTGCTGCTGGAGAGTATCGGTTGCGGCGCGATCTCTCTCTACTATCCGGTGGGGGATGAACTCTGGGTGGCGGATCTGCATGGGGGACGGCGTTGTCTGGAGGAGGCTGACGACCCCCTGGTGCGGCAAGTGCTGGTAACGCGGTGCTTCCAGCAGAGTCCGGTGACAAAAACTAAAAGGGGGCTTACCGCTCCGGATCCGCGGGAGTTCTCCATCTGGGCCCAGCCGCTTCTGGTGGGGCCGGAACTGGTGGGGGTGCTCCGGCTGGAAGGGGTCCTTTACGACAACGGCGAACCGCTGGAGCATCTCTCCTCCTTTTTCAACTACGCAGCCCTGGTGATTAAGAATGAGATCACCGGTTACAGCGTCTTCCGGGAAGCCTATGATGAACTCCGGACCGCCAACGAGGAGTTGGTTCGTGAGATGGTTGAACGGCGTCGTGTGGAGGAGTCGCTCCGGTTGACTCAGTTTGCCGTGGATCGGGCCTCGGATATCATTTTCTGGATCGACGTTGAAGGGCGGCTCTTCTATGTTAACGAGCTGGCGGTCCGGCTGTTGGGATACTCACGGGCGGAACTCACCGGGATGACCGTGGGTGTCGTTGCGTTCGTTTTTCCGGATAACGTTTGGCCCCTCTTTTGGCAAAAGATAAGGAAGCAGGGAGCAGTTACCCGGGAAACCCGGTTCAGGACCAAGGATGGTTCCGAGTTTCCGGTGGAGGTGACGATCAATTACCTGCAACTGGAAAACAACGAGTACGCCATCGCCTCTGCCCGTGACATCAGTCGGCGCAAGCACGAAGAGCGGCAGCTGGCTCTGGCCTATGAACGTGCCCGCACGGAATTACGCGCCGCCGCCGAGATGCAGAAACATCTCCTCCCTCCTCCCGCCGCAATCCGCGGCTTCCGCTTTGCCTGGTGCTATATCCCCTGCTGTTTCGTGGCCGGTGATGTCTTTAATTATTTTCAGCTGGATGAAACGCACCTCGCCTTCTATCTCATCGATGTGGCAGGCCATGGAGTCTCGGCGGCCATGCTCTCCTTTACCTTGAGCACTATTCTCTCTCCCAGGAACGGCCAACTGCGGCGATTGATTCCCCGCCAGCCGGGATACGAGATCATCCCCCCCCTTGAAGTTGTGGCGGAACTAAACCGGCAGTTCCAGAGCGGCCTGGATGTGGCATCCTATTTCACCATGACCTATGGGCTCATCGACTTAACCGCTCATTACCTGACCCTGGTCCAGGCCGGGAGCCCTCATCCTCTCTTGATCACCGGCAGCCAGGTGGAAAAAATCGGCTGCGGCGGGCCGCCGGTGGGGCTTCTGGACGGGATGACCTACGAAGAGATCACGATTCCCTTCGCACCGGGCGACCGGCTGATTCTCTGCTCCGACGGCGTTACCGAATGCACGGATCGCAACGGCGATTTCTTTCCCCAGGATCTCCTGAAGCAGCTCCTTTGTGAAGGGGCTGATCGTCCCCTGTCCGAACTCATGGAGCTGGTGGAAGATGAGCTGCGACGGTGGCGGGGGCGGGATGATTACGACGACGATGTCACCATCCTCTGCCTCCAGCGGGAGGAGGTTTGAGGGAGAGAGGAGTTGCATAGCCGGCGCAACTCCCCGCGAGGCGGTTATGGATCGTCTCCAGGAGTTCCTGCTCTTCGGTGATCCCGGCGGAGGCCTTGACATTCATGGCCAGAGGGAGCAATCCGACCAGAAGAGCTCGGAGATTGCCGCACCCCTGATTGCCGCTAAAAAGCTCCATGAGCTTTCGGTTTAGCCCCCGGCCGATGACCGTCCCCGCCAGCTGCTTCAGACGAATTGCCGCAGTGGGGCAATCCGGGGAGGGGGCTTTACGGAACTCCACGGAGGCTGAGTTCACCATCAGGCTTTCGGCGTTCACTACCACCTCCAGGAGGATATCATGAAAGCGGTCGTTGAGGGTGGCGCTGAGGAGGATGGTGCCGTCCTCCTGTCGGAGGAGATGGTAGGATACGTCCCGCCGGAAGTTTTCCATGGCATTCAGTTGTGACATAAGGAGAACCTTTCATCTTTTTTTGAGTGGAGTGGGGAGGAACATGGGGATTTCGCGTCGATACCTTCGGTACTCCTCTCCAAAAAGCCGGCAGAGCCTCGACTCCTCCACCAATGCTCCCAGGATGAAATAGAGAATCGCCAGAGAGGTGAAGAGGAGGTAGTTTACGTTCATGGTTGGCGCGGCCAGGAGCATGATGACTGCCAGTGTATACTGAGGGTGCCTGACATGACCGTAACATCCCTTCCGGGTAAGGAACGGCGGTTGTTCCGCCGTTGTCAGCAGCTGACGGATACCCAGGAACTCCCCCGGACCGGTCTGGGCCGCGCACCGGCAGAGAAGAATGAGGGCGCACCCCTGCACTGCGCGGAGCGTCCCACCCTGATACCCGGAAAGGGTGTAGAGTACCGGTGATCCGGCGAGCGCCGCCAGAACCCAGGCAAAACTTCCCAACGCCAGGAGATTGTAGGCCAGACGGTAGCAGCGGGTTCTTGCGGGACGGTTGCGGCAGAGGAACTCCTTCGCTCTCTCCATGGCCAGCAGCGAGTGGATGAGGGCGAACAGCAGGAAGCGATATACGATGTCGGGCATGGGACGCTCTCACGTTGGTGGTGGTTGCCGGCGGGGATGATCCCCTTGTGCGTAATGGGTGTTCATGATACTATGAGCCAAACGTGATGACAAGGAGAGTTGCATGGCTATTATCACCATCTCCCGCCACGTGAGGACAAGGAGCGTAGCATGGCTATCATAACCATATCCCGACAGATGGGGACAGGAGCTCACCAGATCGCCACCGATGTGGCGAAGCGTCTTAAGTATCCTCTCATTGACGATGGGAAGATTATCGAGCTTGCCGGGGCTTACGGCCTTAGCAAGGAGGAGATTCAATGGGTGGATGAGAAGCCCCCCGTGGCCATCAACGACCAGGATCGACGCTACGCCGCGCTTCTCAGCGGCATTGAGTTGCTGCTGTTGGAATGCTGTCGACACGGCAACGTGGTCATCTACGGCAGAGGGGCGCAGGATCTCCTGACCGGGTTGGACAACCTGCTTCGGCTCCGATTCGTGGCTCCCTTTGACATCCGAGTGGAAACCTTCGCGGAGCGGGAGTGGCTCGATCCGGATCTGGCCAAGACGTTGATCCGCAAAAGCGATCATCAGCGCAGCGGCTTTATTTCCTACTACTTCGAGCGTGATTGGAACGATCCCCTGGGGTATGATCTGGTTTTCAATACCTGCTCCCTGACACCGGGCTCTATCGTTGAAAGCATAGTCGCCGCGGCTCGTGATCCCCGTCTGGCGCCGGCTGATGCCGATTCTCTCCGTTTGCTGGAAGATAAAATTCTCTGCAAGAAGATCGAGACCGAGCTGCTCCGGTCGGGCTCCGTGGAATATCTTCACTTTCGCGCCGTTGTGGAAAAGGGGAACGTTACGTTTTCCGGCCACGTGCATGACGAAGCAGAGCGGCAGTCGGCGCTTTCCATAACCAAGGGGGTTAACGGCGTCCTTCGAGTCATCGACCATCTCCAGGTCGTTGAATACCGCCGGTACCGAAGTGAAAAGTGACTCTCCGTTTGCCATGATCGGGCTGTTCCGCCCGCGGATTGTGAGAAACCGGGGGAGACGGTGAGAGACGAGGATATCCATGATGTCATGGAGCTCCTTTCCCAGGCTTCACGGGAGTGGGTTTCGCCGGCGGTGACCAAGGGAGACCCTTTCAAGGTTCTCATCTCCTGTATCCTCTCCCTTCGGACTCATGATCGGACCACCGCTCCTGCCTCGGAGCGACTTTTCGCCCTGGGGGCCGATGCCGCGACGGTGGCGGAGCTTGACCTGGAGCAGGTGGAGCAGGCCATCTATCCCGTGGGGTTTTATCGGGTCAAGGCGATGCAAATTATCGCCATCGCCCGTCGGCTCCGGGACGACTACGGTGGAAGGGTGCCGGACGAGATCGATGAACTCCTTACCTTTAACGGGGTAGGGCGCAAGACGGCCAATCTGACGGTGACCCTGGGATACGGCAAGCCGGGGATCTGCGTGGACATTCATGTGCACCGGATCTGCAACCGTCTCGGTTATGTCGTCACCGGGAGTCCCGACCAGACGGAAATTGTTCTCAGATCGAAACTCCCCTCCCAATACTGGATGGGGATCAATGACCTGCTGGTCATGTGCGGGCAGAATCTCTGTACTCCCGTTTCACCTCGCTGTTCCATCTGTCCCGTGGCTTTGTTCTGCCCTCGAAACGGTGTGGGGAACCGGCGATGAGTAAAACGGTATTCTGCTTTAGTTGCTTTTCAGTTGTATCCCAACGCAAGAGAAGGTAAACTATCCGTCATCTCTACGACGCACCACTATAAGGAGGGGTTTCGCATGCTGAAAAATGTCGGTTTTCTGGGGTTAGGAACCGTCGGCAAGCATATGGCCGCCAATCTGACCAAGGGAAATTATAAGTTGACCGTCTATGATACGGACCCGGCAACCGTGGCCGAACTGGTCGCCTTGGGTGCAACCGCGGCCGCCACGCCGAAGGAGGCTGCCAAGGGGAAGGACATCGTCATCATGATCCGCCCTGAAAAAAACCGTCTCCGCCCGGATATCTATGGCGAGGATGGTGTTTTTGCGGGGATCGACGCCGGGACGATTTTTGTGGATATGGGGACTCATTCCCTGGAAAGCACCCTGGAGATGGCGGAAGAGGCGATCAATCATCGCGTACTCTTTCTGGAGGCGCCGGTCTGGGGGACCAAGGAGCACGCAGCCCATGGTCTTCTCACCATCCTTGCGGGGGGAGATTCCGCCACCGCCGGACGTTGTCGGGAGATTTTTTCCTTCTTCGGCCTGAACATCATTCATGTGGGGGTTGTGGGCGACGCCACCAGGATGAAGTTCATCGTTAACCTGGTTCAGGCCGAACTGATGCAGGCCTTGGCCGAGGGAATCGTTTTAGGCGAGAAGCTCGGTTTCGCCCCCGACAAGATACTGGAGGTTCTTGATTCGGGCGGTGTTGCCTCACCCCTCTTTCACTCCAAGGGGCGTACCATCGCCCGGGGGGACTTCACCCGCAATCTTGCGCTGAAATATGTTCACGAACATCTTGGTTCGGTCCTTGAGGCGGCGAGTACCGTTGGCCTGAAGCTTCCCGGAGTGGAGGCGGCCTATTCCCTTTACGATCAGGGGGTGAAGGATGGTCGTGGCGAGGAGGATTATTCCGCGGTGGTGAAGGTGCTGAGGAAATAATTCTTCAGTCGCACCATAAAAGCATCGGATATAAATGAGACCGTTCCTCCCGCCAGGGGGAGCGGTTTTTACTGTTTAGCTCTCTCTTTCCCTGTTGCCGGAACTTCATATAAAGCATTCCTCTTTTACGGTGCGAGCTGATAACCGACTATAAATTAACAAAACAGCATCTTTATGGAGAGACTCAGTGCACACAATGAGGGATAATACGTAAAAGGTTGATATTTCTATCATATTTCTTGCGTTACTCCAAGGGCGCGTGTAGAGTGGCACCGTACTTTAGCACGGAGGATTCGGTCATGAAACAGATCCGCCGGTTCCGGCTGCATTGCCGCCGGAACCGGGAAAAAATATCCGGCATGCCTTAGCGGGGATCACGAAGCTAAACGGTACTCAGGGAATATGCTTGCTTTGTTTTTATATTGACGAAACGATTGTGCAGAGCGTAAAGACGACTTTTTCCGGCGGCAAAATATCGGTCAGTGACATGAGAACGTTCCCCTACGGGGAACTGGCGGCCAACCTCGCATCCTGTCGGGAAAAAAGCTGTATTCTCTCCTACAACCCAGCATCATTTTTGCACGACGTCCTGTATCTCCCCCCCGCGGCAAGTAAATTTCTTGACGTTCTGGTCGCCGCCGAGGTGGTGAAAAATCACCCAGGGCTGGACTCCTTCACCCTGTTTCACCGTACTTTGGGTGAAACCACCACTGATGGAGCGCCGTACCGAAAAATCGCCGCATTCAGTTATCCCGACATCTCCCTTGCCGAGATCATGGCACTCTTCAACAGATGCAAAATAGTCATTACCCATCTCTACGCCGCGCCATACCCTATCTTCAGGCTGGCGGCCGCCGCCTGCGTCGATGATTCAACCGTGACGCGCATCTTCATTGCCGCCCTTCCCGGCGAGAAACTGTTCCTATTGAGCGAAAACAACGAACTCGGATTCATCCGCAAACTTCCTTCCGAGAACAGGATGCTGCTCCCCGATGACATCCTGAACCTCAACATGACCATCGATTACTGTTTCCAAACGTTACGCCTGAAGCCGGCGGAAGCGATCATGCTTAATCCAGGTGACTTGGCTTTGCCTCTCACAGTCCCGATCAAATCCTTCTCCCCCCTTCCCCTGGGCGGAATACCTCACCAGATAGTTTCCGAATACCTGGCCCCCTTGGCCGCGGCCCTGCATCACAGGGACTCTCCCGATGAGGGGAACATCCTCCCGCCGGAGTACGTAACGTACACGAGAAACAAAAAAATCATCGCCCTGGGGACGCTGGCCATGATTCTTGTCACCCTGATTATGGGAGGATTACTCTTCACCGAATGGGAAAAGATAATGCTCCTCCGGTCAAGGATCGACGAGGTAAAGGCGCGTCTGGGAAACTCCGCAAAGAAGCTGTCCGATTACCGGAAACTTGATCAACAGACGACGAAAAAGGCTCACATCCTGGAGTACCTCAATCGGAGCAGTGACTCCACGGATCCGGGAGCCGCACTCGCCTCGTTGACATTGGCAAAGGGAGCGGAGTACGCCATCAAGGGGGTGTCGCTACGGTCGGGAGCGGGTTTCGTGGAGGTCGGCATCAAGGGAGATATCGCAGGTTCAGGCTTCAGGGAAACCCAGTCGGTTTATGAGGAGGTGGTACGGCAGGTGAATACGATCCCCGGATACGTCGTGGCTTCCAGTACTGTTGACGTAAAATTAAAAACATTCACCATCGACGCCCGCTACAGCGCGGCCGGTGGCCGGCCGGCGCCATGAATCCCACAATCGGCAGGTATGAAAACGGACTCAAACGACCAAAAATGCTTTTCTGGATTGTCTTCCTCCTCTGCCTTACCGTCACCACGCTCTGGGCCGATCAGCAGAGAAGCCGGCGCATCCTTGAAAAAGAGTACCGGGAATATCTGCGCGCCCAAGACGGACAGTCACGGGTCATGGAGGCTGCCGCCAACCGGCGAGTCGTCCTGACGGCGCTCCGGAGCGCACTCCCGGAGGAACCGGGGAGCGATTCGCCGGAAGGGCTTATTTATGGCAGGATAGACCAGATCAAGACGCGGCTCAAACCGGATGAGATGACCATCGCCACGCTGGTAAAGAAGGGGGGGGAACTGTCGCTGCAGTACAGCCTTACGTTCATTGATCCTGGTTATTGCGACCTCCTTAACGCCGTCGCCTATCTGCGGCACTCCACTACCCTCTTTACTCCGGTCAACTCCCTTGCCGTCTCCCAGGTGGAGCAGAATGGCAGGGGGGGGATCTCCTTCATCATCAAAGGGACGGTCGTCCTCCCCGAAGGGAGCAAACCATGACCATCGGCAGTTCCATCACGACCCTGCTCCTGGCGCCCTTGCTGCTGCTGAGCGTTCCCGCGGCAGTTTATTTCCGGAAGATGCCTCCTCCCCGCATCTCCCCGGTGGAGCAGGAGTTGATAACTTTTTCCTGCCAAAACGTGGCGCTTTCCCCTCGGAAACCGCGGACTTTTTTTTCCGGTCTGGAATGCCTCGTACAGCCGGCGCCCACCGTCACCCGGCCTGCCCCGGCAAAATCGGACGGGGTCCAATTTCCCCCCGGTCCCCTTCCCCCCGGGAATGCCCCGGCTGTCAGGCCGGCGGATCAGCCCCGGCGGCTCCCCAGGCTCTCCATGATATACAACGACGGAGCCACGAAGATGGCCATCCTTGACGGTCACGTGCTTTCCCAGGGAGGCTCCCTGGCAGCCGGCAAAGTCCTGAAGATAGAAAAAGAACGGATTCTTTTGAAAACGGCCGAAAGGGAGATATGGCTCAACATCGATTAACGACACGACGGTTAAAAGCGGCCTGCTGGTTCGTCCGGCTTGCCATTCCCGCACTGTTGACCTCCTGCTCGGCTCCGCCGGCAGCGGTGAAGCCCGACACCTTCTTCGCCAGGGAACAGCAGGGGTGGGAAACGCGGGCTCCGGCCCCGCCACAACCCTCTCCGCCTCCCGCATTTGTCCCGGTCTCCGATGATATCGTTCCGGTAAAAACGAAAATGGTCACTGTCGTCGTCAGAAACAGCGCGCTGGGCGACCTGCTCCATGTGGTGGCCGAAGCCGGAGGGTTGAACCTCCTCATAGACCGGGACGTCCCCCTGGATCAGCCCATAACCCTATCCCTGAAAAACGTACTGGCGGAAGATGCCCTGAAAAGTATTTTCACCACGGTGGACTGCTTCTACACGGTCACCGGCAACGTCCTCAGGGTTGAATCCATGGGGACCAGGATTTTCGAGCTGGGACATCCGGCGCTGGTCAGCAGCTATTCGGTGGATGTGGGGGGAGACATCCTTGGGGGGGCCATGGTGGCGGCAACGGGGGCGGGAGGCTCCAGCAACATCAAGGGGACCATAACCTCGGGAAGCAAGGGGGACGGCAAGGCCTTCGACTTCTGGGAATCATTGGAAAAATCCCTGGAGGGGATCATCGGGAAAAAAGAATCCCCGGCGCCCCAGACACTCCGGCCGGCCGATCTCCGTCCCCGCCAACAAAACCAGCAGGAGTTAAGCGGCACGGACCGACCCTCGGGGTGGGCCGGACAGTCTGAACCGGTGCAACCGCAGCAAAGCGTCACCGTCAACAGGCTTACCGGCACCATCATGCTCACCGCCACCCGGAAGAATATGGAGAAGTTGGAGCGGTACCTGGATAATGTAAAAAAAGTCCTGAACCGCCAGGTGATGATCGAGGCAAGGATCATCGAGGTTCAGTTGAACGATGGGGTCAATTTCGGCATCGACTGGAGTTTTCTGCAAAATGTGAACGGGTTGGGGGGGACGCTGAACGCGGGTCTCGGCGCCCTCAACATCGCCACCCGCGATTTCACCACCGCAACGGCGGCGGCTGCCGCAGCTTCCCAGTTTCAGATCGGGGTAAGTCGGGCCAATTTTCAGGCGCTCCTCACCGCGCTAAGTAGTCAGGGTGAGGTCAAGACCCTTTCCAATCCCCGGATAAACGTCATGAACGGGCACGCCTCCGTCCTGACCGTGGGGAGAAACACCAGCTACATATCCCAAGTCGTCTCCACCACGAGCAGCGGCGCTACCCCCATCACAACCTTCACCGTGCAAACAGGGAGCATCCTCTCCGGCATGATCATCGGCATCGTGCCGTACATCTCCGATTCCGGGGAGATCTCCATCAACATCACCCCCATCACCTCCAACCTGGTTTCCCTGGTGGACAAGAGTATCGGGGCGACCGGTAATCAGACCACCATCAGTATCCCCACCGTCGACCTGAGGGAAATGACTACCACCGTCACCATGAGGGACGGACAGATCGTCATCCTGGGGGGGCTCATTTCCAAGCAGGAGAACAACACCGAAGAGAAGGTCCCCCTCCTGGGTGAGATACCGTATCTTGGCAAGCTTTTCACCCGGATCAAAAACAGTACAGCCAGGTCGGAGCTGGTGCTGATGCTCCGGCCGCATATCGTGATCAACGATTGATTACCGGCGAGGATAACGACCCATGGCTCAAGCACCGCTCCGGATAGGCGACCTCCTGGTCGCCAAGGGGCTCCTTTCCAAAAAACAGCTTAACATAGCGCTGATCCAACAGCGTGTGACCGGAGCCATTCTGGGCGAAACCCTCATCTCCCTGGGATTCCTGACGGCGCCGGAATTTGCTCGGACCATCGCCAAGCAGTTCGGACTGGAATACCTGGAGCTCCGGAGTGTCACCATCGCCGATGAAACGCTTCGCTTCGTCCCCAAGGAGGTTGCAAAAAAAAACGGTTATATTCCGCTGGCTTTGCATGAGGGGACCCTCTCCATCGGGGTGACAAACCCCAGCAATATCGTTGCGTTGGATAGCGCGCGAAACCTCACGGGGAAGAGTCCGCGGGTCTACCTGGTGGACCAGGATTCCTACAACGACATCATGGAAAGCGCCTACTATTTCGTGGAGCACCCGGTACATCGGAGGCTGGAAGAGCTGAACAGCGGTTTCAGAAACGGCGGAGTGGTGCCGGGCGCCATCGTTCCCGAGCTCACCGAACTGCTTCTCATGGACGGTATACGTCGACAGGCCACCGACATCCATTTCACCCCGTCCAAGGAGGTGCTCCACGTCTTCTACCGCATAGACGGCGTTCTGACCTACGGTCACTGCCTCCCCGGCGCATTTCAGAGCTCCCTTGTGTCACGCATCAAGATCATGGCGCAGATGGATATAGCCGAGCAGAGGCTCCCCCAGGACGGCTCCTACACCCTGGCGTTCCTGAGCAAGAAATACGATCTCAGGATCTCCACGGTCCCCTCCATTCACGGTGAAATAGTCGTGATACGGGTTCTCTCCACCAGCGGATCACTCATGAGAATAAATACGCTGGGGTTTTCCGATACTCTGGTGGCGACCATGCGGCGCCTGTTCGCTAAATCCCACGGCATCGTGCTCATAACCGGCCCCACCGGTTCCGGCAAGACCACCACCCTCTACTCCTACCTGCGTGAAATTGACCTGTTGGAGCGAAACGTCATAACGGTGGAGGACCCGGTGGAATACCGTCTGAACTTTGTCCGCCAAACCGAAGTCAACGAGAAGGCCGGCTACACGTTTGCCTCCTCAGCCAGAAGCTTCATGCGGCAGGATCCGGACGTCATGCTGCTGGGGGAGATCCGTGACAGCGAGACGGCCCAGATCGCCATCCGAGCCTCCATAACGGGGCACTTGGTCCTCTCGACGCTGCATACCAATGATGCGGTAACCGCCATTCCCCGTCTCCTGGATCTGGGGATGGACAAACTGCTCCTCTCCTCGTCTCTTTTGGCAGTCATGGCCCAACGGTTGGCGCGCCGAATCTGCCATCGCTGCAAGGAGGAGTACGACTTGGATGTCGTCGACCAAGCGCTCTTCAGCAAGGCTGGAATAACCATTACCCGGGCCTTTCGCGGCGCCGGTTGCGACAGCTGCGACGGCGGCGGCTATGCCGGCAGGACCTGCATCGCCGAAGTGATGATCGTAACCGGTGAGATCAGGGAGATGATCTTCGCCGGGGCCTCCACCGGCGCGATCTTCAAGACGGCGCTGAAAGGGGGGATGATCCCCCTGTACGTGGACGGACTGCGCAAGGCGGCGGCGGGAGAAACCACTCTTCAAGAGGTTCAAAGGGTGGCGGGATGAGTTTCTATGCATACAGCGCCATCGCCCCCACGGGGCAACTGGTCAAGGGGAGGATGGAATCCGACAGCCCGGAATCAGCCTCAAGGGAGTTGAGTTCCAGGGGACTCTACCCGGTTTCCCTGCGGCAAACATCCCATCAGCTGGCCCGTTTGCTTAAGTCGTTCCAGGCGTTGCGCGTCAACCGCGGCGATTTTATCGAGTTTGCCCAGAACCTTTCCGTCATGCTGAAGGCGGGAATGCCCATGCTCACCTCACTGGAAGATCTCATCGCCTCGTGCGGTAACAAGACATTCAAGTCGGTGCTCCAGGATGTGAAGCAGGTGGTGGAGCGGGGCGGTTCCGTCTCCGCGGCGCTGGAAGCCCAGGGGGCGCTTTTCCCCCATATCCTCAGAACGCTCGTCTCCGTGGGGGAACAGACCGGCCGTTTCGACGAAAGCCTGCGGGAAGCCGCCGAGCACCTGCTGAGGTTGCAGGGGCTGGCCGGCGCCCTCAAGCAGGCGATGCTGTACCCGCTGTTCGCCATGACCACCACCGGCGGCGCACTGGTATTCTGGCTCGTCTTCGTGCTCCCCAAGATGATTGTCACCATGAAATCCATGGGGGTCAAGCTCCCTCCCCTGACACTCCTGCTGATCTCCGCCGGCAATCTGTTCCAGGCGCACTGGCTGCTGCTGCTCCTTTCCCCCGGAGTCGCAGCGGTGGGGATCTTTCTGGCGGGAAAGCACCCCCGGGTGCGATACCTGCGGGATTTGGCCCTGGTCAGGCTCCCCATCGTACGGCTGATCATCTATAACAAAAGCGTGGCGGTATTCGCGGAACAGTTCAGGATACTGGTGGTGGCCGGCATGAGCATCGACAGAATCTTCGATCTCATCGTCCCCACAGTGGGGAATGAATACTTTGCCGTCAACCTGCGGGACGCCAAAAAGAACATCATGGACGGCTCCCCCGTCTCCCAGGCGCTGGACAAGGGGAAGTTCCTGCCGCTACTGGCCATACGGATGATCGGTATCGGCGAGAACAGCGGCACCCTTGACAGCCAGCTGGACTTTCTAGCCAGGCATTTCACGAAAAAGCTGGATGACGCCACCGCCATCATGGGGAAGCTCGTGGAGCCGGTGGTCATGGTCGTGGTGGGAGGGCTGTTCGCACTCATCATCATGGGGCTATTGCTCCCCATGTACGACCTTGTTTCCCAAATAGGCAGATAGCCGGAGAGCTGACGGAAATGTCCTCAAATTACCTTACATTTTTCGGCCTCAACGATAATCCGTTCCGGATGACGCCGGACACCGCTTATTTCTACCCTTCCCAGGGGCAGGCTGCCGCGCTGCTGGCGCTGGAGTACTGCGTCAGGGAGAAGGAAGGTTTCTGCATCCTCACCGGCGAGCCGGGAACCGGCAAGAGCGCGACCCTGCGTGTATTTATTGAGAGCATGAAACAGACGGCGGAAATTGCCCAGATCATAACGCCACGGCTCTCACCCGAGGAATTTTTACCGGCGATTCTGGAGGAGCTCAAGATCCCGCTCAGGAGCGGAAGCAAGAACGACATGCTCAAGGATTTCCGCGATTTTCTCCTGGTTCAGGCCGGCAGTGACCGGCGGGTGGTGATCATCGTGGACGAGGCGCAGGAACTTCCCGAAACCACCCTGGAGGAGTTGAGGCTCCTCTCCAACTTGGAGACGGAAAAGGAAAAACTGCTCCAGATCATCCTCGTCGGTCAGCCCGAGCTGAGGAGCAAACTGCTGGTCCCGTCCCTGCGGCAACTGAACCAGCGGATCGCGGTTCGGGTCAGGCTGGAACGTTTGACCCCGTCGGAGAGTTCCGTTTACATCGGCGCCAGAGTAAACCAGGGTGGAAACAGCTCCCCGTTGTACGGTGCAACTGCAAAGTCGCTGATTTACACCTTATCCGGCGGCATACCCCGCACCGTCAACCTGCTGGCGTCGCGAAGCCTCATGGCCGCTTTTCTGGACGGCAGCCGGGAAGTCGGCGAACGTCATGTACGCCGGGGCGCCGATGACATCCTGGAAGCCGGCGCCAAAAAAGCCGCTTCCCGGCTCCGGGTAGCGATCTATCTGACGGCGGCGCTACTGATGGCGGAAATGGCGATGATCGGCTTCCATCTCACCCGGAGCAGCGGAGCAGCGCCGAAAACCAGCATCATCAAGGCTCTGCCGCAGCGGGGGGTGGGGGGCAGCTTTTCCTCCGCCGGAGTGAGCCGACAATGACGCCGCTTCCTGTTCTTCTGCTGCTCACCCTGCTCCTTTACCCCTCTGTCGCCTCTCCGTTTTGCTTTGAAGAAGCGGGGAGGGCGTACGGTATCAGCCCGATGCTTCTGCGAAGCATTGCCGGCGTGGAGTCGGGCATGAACCCGGCCGCCGTCCACCGGAACAGTAACGGGAGCATGGATTTCGGTCTGATGCAGGTCAACAGCTCCTGGTTGAAACCGTTGGGGGCCGATTCCCGGGAGTTGCTGAGCAATCCTTGCCATAACGTCATGACCGGGGCGCGGATTCTCAGGGAGTGCCTGGATCGCCTGGGAAACAACTGGGAAGCAATCGGCTGTTACAACGCCACCAATAGAACCAAAAGGGCCGGCTATTCCTGGAAGGTCTACCGTGAGTTGCAAAAGGCGGACAACTCCGGACCCCGTTCGCTCCCCCTGGCCGGCGTGACCCAAGCCGACGCGGGCTTAGGCCGGGCGTCAAGGGGAAAGATCGCCATACCGATGGTTTCCGAAATGCGGATTACCGATGCTGAATGAACTCCTTAAAAAAATGTTTTTTCCCAAGAGAAAATCGGAGCAGCGAACAAGTATTCTTGCGCAACTTCTCGCAAAAGAAAAAGGGGACGCATCCCCCATGGACAAGGGGATACCTCCTCTTATTCCCAACGTCCGCGATAAATCCGAGCAACGTCCGAAACGTGACCGGAGATACCTCCTGATTGCTGTTCCGTCACTGGCGATCGTTCTTTTGGGAATAGGGGGCATGATCTTCTCCGGACGACTGAAGGGGGGCAAGCCGCCGCGGCTGTCGTTACCACCCCAGTCGGTCCCGCGGTTGCCCCCTCCGCCCAAGCCCCCCCCTTACGTCGCTCCTGTTCCGGTTGCCGCAACCGCCATGCCCGGAGAGTCCCCCCGGACAGCGGTAAAAGCGGCTCCGCTTCCGGCGAAAAGAGCCGATGAGAGGCCACCGGTATCGATGAAGAAGAAGACGGCCGGGGTGACGCTCTCCAGGGTGAATAGCTCCCGGGAGTCGGCAGCGGACAGAGCGGGAGTTCCGGCCCGGAGTCCCCAGGGTGGCGAAGCCCAGCCCAAGATCGACACCGCCGCAAGCGGCGCACTGTTATACGCCGCCCGAGCGGCGGAGCAAGCCGGTGACTGGCGCGGGGCGCTTACCTGTTATCAGCGAGCCCTGAAAATTGATCCCGGCAACTACCGGATCATGAACAACGCCGCCGCCGTGCTGAATAACCTGGGACTGTACCAGGAGGGGGCGCAACAGGCCGAACATGCTCTGGAAAAAAAGCAGGAGTACGTCCCCGCCATGATCAACGCCGCCATCGCCCATTCCTCCCTGGGGGAAACCAGGGAGGCGCTCCGCTTCTTTGCCGCCGCCGCCGCCGCCGACCCCGGCAATAACAGCTTGGCCGTCAATCTGGGCATTTTCCAGGAAAGGAGCGGCATGCTCGATGACGCCCTGGCGACCTATGCCAAACCGGCGGCGGTTGGGGAGCCCAACGCACAGCTGGGGATGGGAAGGATCCACGAGCGCCGGGGGAACAGAAACGAGGCCGCCGACGCCTACCGCCGGGCAGCGGCGAACCGGAACGCGAGCCCGGCGGTTAAAAAGGAAGCGAGAGAAAGGTTTACGCGTATTAGCGTAATGGAATAATAGACCAACATGCAATTATTATTACTGCATAAACCTTTATTTCTTTGTTTAAAGCTTTACTTCGTCACTATTTGAGCGCTATTTAACGGAAGCCATTTTATTTAGTTTACGCTCTGTTTACCGTTGAAGAGGAGTACAACGCATGATTTCACCCGGAAAAACGTCCTTCACATCCAGAATTCGCGACAGCAAAGGGTTCACTCTGATCGGAATGGCAATAGTATTGGTGATCATCGGCATCATCATCGGAGCGGTGGTCAAGGGGGGTGATCTGATCTCCAACGCCAACGACAAGAAGATCAAGGGAGAAATCGATACCATCCGCGCCGCGTACAACACCTACTACGACAAGAAAGGAATCGTTCCCACCTCCCTTGGCGACCTGATAGTCGCAAACATCGGCGTTGACGCCCCCACCGTATCCGCCACAAACGTAGTTATTAAATATTCAATGCCGACTGCAAACCCCGGACTCGGCAGCCTTCAGGTTGAGGGTTTGACATCGGAACAGATCATCAACTACGACAAAAAATACGACAACGGCACACTCACCTCGGGGGACATAACGCAGGACGCCACTAATAATTTCATGTATGTTCGACTCAGATAAGCAGTTGAACAGCTGAGCTACTTTGCGCAGGGGAAAGGGGGCGGTTATTCGCCCCCTTTTTTTATCGCAACGCAAAGGCCGCGCCGCCCACCCCTGGTGACGTGGGACAAAAAATATACCGCCCGTCTGTTATCCTGAACGAAGTGAAAATCTGTTTGTAAGAACAGAAGCAGATTCTTCGCTATCGCTCAGAATGACAACTACCTTAATTATCAGGGTATCGTCTTTAGTGCACATCACCTTACGCCGTGAGCGAGGGGAATGAAACGACATCTACTGCATATAACCCTGCTTTTCTGCGTGGTTGCGGCCGTATTTCATCGCACCATCCTGGCGGAGATATCGCTGGTGGACGACATGACGATGATCCAGGGGATGCTGGAAGCCAAGCATTTCGATCTGCCGAGCATATTCTTCCCCGGCGGCGGCTCCGGGGTTTACTACCGCCCCCTCATCGGGCTCTCCTTCTGGGTGGAGAAACACTTCTGGAACCTGCACCCCTCCCTGCTCCACCTGGACAATATCCTGTGCCACCTGGCCAACGTGCTGCTGCTGTATCTTCTGGCTCTCCGGATCCTGGCCGACGATTTGCGTCGCGGGTACGCCCCTCTCGCCGCAGCCCTGCTGTTCGCGCTTCACCCCCTGGTTAACGAATCCGTTGCCTGGATATCGGGGCGCACCGACCTGCTGGCCACATTTTTCATTCTACTGTCGGCCATCTTCCTGTACCGTTTTCGCGAGAAGGGGAAGCGTCGCCATCTGGTCATGGCGGCGCTGCTTCTTGTTCCCGGCGTCCTTGCCAAGGAAACCGCGCTGGCCTTTCCCCTGGCCGCGGCCTGGCTCCTCACCCCCCGGAGGGAGGCTTCTCTTGGAACGACCAATGCGCCCCGCATGCAGGGTAAACTGATCCGCCGGGCGGCATGGGGAGTCGCGGGAACTCTCGCCTTCCTGCTGGCCGCCTGGCTGCTGCGAAAAGCCGCTTTCACCTCCATGGACCGCCGCATCACCCACGCAGTGGAGCTCATTTTGGGGGCACCCGGTGATACCCTTTGTGACATGATTGCCGCATCCGGCTTTTATCTTAAAAAATTTCTCCTGCCGCTCCCCTTGAATTTCACCATTACCGTCATAAGCCCCTGGTATCTCCCCCTGGGGATCGGTGAAGCTCTTCTCTGCCTCTGGTGCGCCCGGCGCCGCGACCTGCCGGCGGTTCTTTTCCTGGCCGGCTCCTCCCTGATCCTTCCGGCGCTGCTGGTGGTGAGCAACGCCGTGACCTGGACCCCTTATGCCGAGCGCTATGGCTATCCGGCACTCCCGTTCTGGATACTGGCCGCCATCATCTGGGGGAACGATCTGACCGGGAGGTTTCGGATCTCCAGCCGCGCCACCAGCGCAGCAGTCATCGGACTCATCCTTGTTTCGGCAGCCATCTGCTGGGAGCGGAACGGTTTGTGGCTGAGCAACGTGGCTCTCATGGCCGATTCAGTGGAGAAGGCCCCCCTGTTTGTGAGGGCGCGACAGTATTACATGCTGGCGCTGGCCACGAAAGGGGACAAAGCGGGCGCCCGCAGGGAGCAGCGGATCGCCCTTGCCATGGCAAGCAACCGGTTCGTCCCGGAGCAGGATCTGACCCTGGCTGAAGATCTGCTGCGACGGGGTTTGCACGAGAAGCTGTTTCCCTTCGTGGAGGGGAAGATGCGAGCCGAACAGGGAGATACCCCGCGGCTGTACGAAACCATGCGGCTCTTCTACCGTGAGCTGTACCAGCGGACCGGGGATGAGCGGGTGGCGGCGCGGATCATTTCCTACGATGAGATCAAAGGTTCCCTTCGCACCCCTCTGCCGTTGACGCTGCTCCTCTTTTCCCGCGGTACGGGGGAAGTACTTTTTCAGGAGAACAGGGAGCTCCATGGCTGACCGTTCCCAGAGGAAGAAATTTTCCACCCAGGGGTTCACCCTCATCGAGCTGGCCATGGTGCTGGTGATTGTGGGGATCGTGATCGGTCTCGGCTCCAACCTGACGGGGCTGCTCATGAGCGCCACCAGGGTGCGCGAGACCAGGGATTCCCTGGAGGCCAACATGCAGGCCATCGCCGCCTGGGCCTCGGCCAATAACCGGCTTCCTCCCCTTATCCCCATCGCCCCGGACAGCGCCGGTTTCGGCAACACCATAAGAACTCCCAACGACGCCTGGGTGCAACCTTACCTTTACCTGTATGACGCCAATCTCGCGCCCACAGGGACAACATCCCCCACCAAGGACACCATTTGCGGTCGCCGCTCCACCCTCCTCTCCCTCATGGATTCCAAAAATCCCGCAGCGACCATAACCAACGTGGCTTATCTGCTCCTCAGCCCGGGTGACGACAATAAGACGAGCAGCACCATGGGGGGAGTCGCCGTCACCTCGGGTGGGCTCTCCGTAGCCACGGTTATTAACGCCGACAGCTCCAACGACATTGTCGCCTGGGTCACCCTGGATGAGTTGCGGAGCAAGATCGGCTGCCAGGGGGCTCCGCTGAAGATCGTTAACAACGAGTTGCCCTATATCCCCCAATCCACGGCAGTGGGCTCAAACATCTTCACCATTTCGGCCGATGGCGGTGTCCCCCTTACCGGCAGTGGTAACTATACATGGTGTCTGGAGTTTGCGCCACGAACCGGCTTATCCCTGTTCGACACGACGCCGGCCGGCGGGATCAAGGGCGCGGGAACCTGTTGGGGGTTACCGGCGGCATCTTTTGTTCAAGGGACGCAACTCTCTCTCCAGAAGAAAGCGACCTTCGGCAATTTCACCACCGGTTCCTATCAGGTGACCATATTCGCTCGTGACGGCGCAGCCGGCACGGCTACCACGGAATCTTGCTCCGGCGCTCCCGGTGACAACTGTGTCCGGAAGCTTTTTGTACTGACTATCAACCCTAATTGAGGCAGGAAAACCGACGTGTCAATTTCTTCGCGCGCGCGAAATCAACGGGGCATGGCGCTCCTGAACATGCTCTTTCTCTTTATCTTTATCGCCGCGCTGGCTGTTTCCGGCGCGCGGATGTACGGCGCCCTCATTACTCGCGGCAAGATCAACGACAGCAGGAAAGGAATGGAAAACCAGGTAAGAATGATTACCGCCTGGGCCGCGCGGGAAGGACGTTTGCCCCGGGGGGACGAGTATGCCACCCTGTTTGGCGGCACTCCCCCCCTGGATGCCTGGGGGAGGCAAATTGCCTATGTTTATGATGACTCCTTGACGGTTTCGTCACCCGGAGCTCTCTGCGGCCGAACGAGCACGTTTCTCCAGGAC
This sequence comes from uncultured Desulfuromonadales bacterium, assembly GCA_903929485.1. Taxonomy (GTDB): domain Bacteria; phylum Desulfobacterota; class Desulfuromonadia; order Geobacterales; family CAIOGM01; genus CAIOGM01. The sequence goes on along the minus strand of CAIYUY010000099.1, from coordinate 9,461 downwards.
TCCGGCGCTTGCTTGGCCTTTGCGCTGATCAGCGGTGGTGACGACGCCACCATTGAGACGGCGGTAAACGGCCAGGTTGTCACCCCCCCCACAAAGGGGGTAAGCGGGGCAACGGCGCAAAATCTGACAAACTATCGATCAGACCTGTACCGGGCGGTGCCTCTTGAAGAGTTAAAGAGCAAGATCGGCTGTTATGGCGCGACCGGCGGCAAACTCGCTCTGTTAAACAACGAACTCCCCAGGGGGTGCGCCGGCGCTCCCTATGCGGCGTCTCTGTTTGCCTCGGGGGGGATCCCTTTTAATTCAAATGAATACAAATGGTGTGTTGCCGGTTTACCTATTACCGGTTCTTCCCTCATCGCCACGGGGGGGACCGAATCCATTCCTGCCTGCCCTGCATTTTCCGCGGGAACATATGCCAGCATTCAACTCACGGGGAACGGACCGGACGCCGGAACAACGTCGCAGCTTACCTTCGGCGTTCAGGATCATCAAATCCCAACCGCCAACACTCTGGAGAGAATCTACCTTCTCAATTTTATGACGGGAGGGGCCTGCGGCGGTGGAAACCAGGGAATCAACACCGGTGATCCCGTCTCTAACCGGAAATTAAATGTTGTCACGACGACCTCCTCCAGCGTCCCCGGCAGCTGGTCCGTGACCGGTGATGGTCTCATTCAGTTCGGAGACTATGCCACAGCCGCGTCCCCCACCCCCGTGGAAAACAGCGCGGGGTGTATCTGGTATCCCGACAATTTCCCGTTACTGGGGAGAAGCGTCCGCGCCTCCTGGAATTTCTGTTTTGCCAAGCCGGAGATATCAGGCGACAGCACGGCATACGGCAACGGCTACACCCTGGCGCTCATGCAGGGGAGCAATCCTACCTCCTACTGCGGGACGGGAACAACCTTTGACAGCGTGACCAATCCCCATCTTGATTGTTCCGGCGGATTTGGTGAATTCCTTGCGTACTGCGGACTTCCCGGCCGGAGCATAGCCGCGGAATTCGACATCTATCCCGACGGATCACGGGGCGATCCCTCCGGCAATTATAACCATCTGGCGGTCGTCAAGTCACAAAGTCTCGGCTTTTTCGGGGGAGCCTATGGGGATAACAGTCATGGTTACGGGGATAATCCCTCCTGCAACGACGGCGCGCATGCGAACTCGGGCTGCAGCTACGGCTCCTGGAAAGGGGTCACCTGGCTGGAGGACGGATGCAACGCCACCAAGGATAATCACCTGGCGCGGGTGGAGATCACCCGCTGCAACAGCGATTGCAGCAGTTGTGGCAGCGCCGGTTGTTCCGGCTTCACCACGTCGGATTCTTCGACGCTCATAAAAATATGGATCGACAAGGGGAACAAGGATATTAGCGGAAACGACACGGTGACACCGCCCGACATCAACTACTGCACTCCCTTGGATGCCGCCATGAACCAATTCAAAGTCGGCTTCACCCAGGCCACCGGCCCCTCCCATCAACTGGGTTATATTTCCAACTTTATTCTGGACTCCTTCGGGTCATGCCCACGTCCGGCGATTTCTCCGGCGTCATTGCCCGCCGGCAAGGTGGGGGTTGATTATACGGCCCAGATGACAGCCACGGGAGGAACCGCACCCTACGACTGGAGCTGGAGTTCGTCCAACATTATGCAAAACGGCCTGGTGCTTCCGGCTACCACCCTGCCGGCCGGACTTACGATGAGCTCATCGGGACTGATTACCGGTACTCCCTTGGCGCTGGGAACCTTCAATACTGTCCTCGTTTCAGCAAAAGACCGCTGCACAACCGATGGCTGCGCCAACACGGTATCAAAATCCTACTCCATGGTCATTGGCCGTCGATGTCCCGGCACGGTGAGCGGAATCACCGGTTACTTGGTGACTCCAATCCCCGATCAAGGGTGTGTCAATGTGGATAACAGCGGTTCTCCTGTCGCCGGCACCATAACCGGCGACGGTAAAATCGGTGTCATTAACAGTGCCGGTGCGGTGGCGGCTACGGTGACCGGTTCCGGAACAATCGACATCATTAATCACGGCGGGGCGATTGCAACCACGGTGACCGGATCAGGAATAATCGACATAATCAATTATGGTACGACGGTCGTCGCCACGCTGACCGGACCCGACACCGGAACACTCCGGATGCTCAACTATGGCGCGGTGACTGCTACCATGACCGGACCGGGAACCGAAACTGTCGGCATCGTCAACCATGGTTCGGCGGTTAATATCGCGGTGACCGGACCCGGAACCGGAACTATCGACATTACCAATAATACAGGCGTTTCAACTGCCACGGTAACCGGACCCGGCGCCGGGACGGTGGTCATCATAAACAACGGCGGGGCGGTCACGACGACGATAACCGGCCCTGGGGACGAAACGATCAAAGTCAACAACAATGGAGCGGCTGTGGATGTCACCGTGACCGGTCCCGGAAACGGCGCCATTATCATCAATAACAACTGTATCGGCGCCGTGACCGTTACCAAAACCGGGGGGGGGAACATTACGGTGAATGCCACTGGTTCGGCGGCCATCACCCTGGTCTACGCTGACGGTCTTGACCATATCTACCCTTGAGATCGCTCTCCTTCTTCCCGAAACAGAGCCGCGCCGCGCAACGAAAGGAGCGCCGTTCATGCCGTTTTTACTGGAATAAAAGTTTTACACTCGGAATCCCGGAAATAGATCACCAGTATCAATGCCTTGTCGACCTTATTTTCCGGGATTTCGCTTTCGGTTTCCATGAGCGCCGGCCTGGCGCAATCGGCGGCGGATGAAACCGGCGAAGATCTCCTCAAGCGCAGTGATGGGGCGTTATATCCGGCAAAGAGTGAAGGACGAAACTGCCGCCGAATAGCTCCACCACCCCCTGTCCCGGAATCGCCGTAAGAGTATTCCTGTTGCAGTGTGCTTGATACCGATCAACCCTTTCCCGCTACCCCGCCGGTTCCCGGAAATTAAGTAGCCACTGCTGCTCTTGCGTGTTGTAGACCAATTCGTAGAGAGCCTCTCCGTCGGTCACCGCAAAATGGAGGAGCAGGAGGTTCCCCTGCTTCTCCTCCCACCGGTAGGTTGTCTCAACAATCCGATGTTGTCGCCGGCGCCAGTCGAACCAGACCGGCTTGATCGGTTCCCCCGGGGTGAAGAGAACCGCGGTCCTTATGAGTTCCTTGATCTGTTCCATCCATACACCATGGAGCGGTAGAGGCCAACGACCTTGCCGATGTTGTCATTTGATTTAGTAGCCAAATGACATATACTCTCTGTCCGATACCTTGTCAAGAAGATCGAAGGCGATCATCAGCCAGAATTTTCTTGACCTCTCGCGCTGTTTGGGCTTTTCTTTCTAGATTATGGATCTGAATCTCCTCCACCTTGTCTTTTCCCTGACCATTGACGGCATGGTCACCGATTCTTTTTACCTCTTCGACCTGTCTCGCCGTTTTCCGCGGGCATTCAGGGAGGTCACCTGCGGTCGAACCGCTCCCTGTGACGACTGCTCCGAGACAACCGGTTGTCGCTGGTTTCCTCTTTTCGGTCGGCAGCTCTCCACAAACCCCGAGGCGGTGAGACGGCACCAAAAGCCGCCGCTCCCCTTTGTCTTTGCACCGCCGCTTCTTGCGCCGGGTCCGCGCGCCGCAGCCGATCTGGAGATAAGACTCACCCTGGTGGGGAGCGCCATCAACCATGCCGGTGATTTTATCAGGGGAGTCAAGCGGTGCTATGATGATGTCGGCGGCGGATCCAAGCTGCTCATTACCCTGGATGGAGTTTCGTCACGGGGAGTACACGACGAGAGTTCATGGGTAAAAACGACGAAGCGGGGTGAACTGACCGGAGAGTTCCGAATTCTGGCGGCTGACGACATCTCCGGAAAACCGGCAGGTGACAATAAAGAGTTGCCGCTCATTTTTTTAACACCGTTCCGACAGCTTCGGGAGGGGCGACTGCTCCGGACTCCGGATGCTTCCGCCTTTCTCAGAGGGCTCATCCGTCGGGTATCATCGTTGGCAGCCGCCTATGGGGAAAGAGAACCGGATGGCGACTTTCGGTTGCTGGCGGAGCTGAGCCGGGATATTAAGCTGACACGGAATGCCCTTTTCTTTGTCCCCGCCACCGGTTCAAGCAGGGGAGGGGTGCAAGGGAGCGTTTCCCTCTCCGGTAACCTGACGCCGTTTCTGCCGTACCTGTTTCTGGGAGAGTATCTCCATGCCGGTAAGGGCGCCTCGTGGGGGTACGGTCAGTATCAATTGACAATTGATAATTGACAATTAAAAATTATCAGTTAATGGTGTAAATTGTCCATTGTAAATTGTCCGTTGTCCATTATCCATTATCCATTGTTTTCATCGAGGTATTCATGAGCCAAAATCTTTGGAGACCGCTGGTTGCCGTTCTTCTCGTAATTTTTTTTGTGAACGCCTTTTATTCATTCACCGGAGGGGAAGCGGGTGAAACGGGCGGGGCCATCAGTTATAGCCGATTCAAGAAGGAACTCACCGCGGACAACATAAAAAACGTGACGTTCAAGGGGAGTGTTTTCACCGGTGAATTCCGGGCCGTTACCCCCCTCACCCCCGCCGCCGAGGGACAAAAGGGGAGGGGGGTAAAAACGTTTACCACCATGAAGCCGGCTATCGATGACCCCGGCCTCATGGGTGACCTGGAAAATCACAAGGTTGAGGTGACGGCCATCACTACCGAGAGCTCTTTCTTGAACACCCTTGTCATTTCGCTCCTGCCGTGGCTCATTATCCTAGCTGTTTGGTTCTTCGCCCTGCGGGGGATGAAGGGGCAGGGGGCCGGGGGGATGTTGGGAGGATTTGCCAAGTCCGGTGCGCGGGAATATGTCCCGGAGAAGGTCGGCATCACCTTTGCCCAGGTGGCGGGAATGGAGGAGGCAAAACAGGAGCTACGGGAGATAGTTGATTATCTGAAAGAGCCGAAAAGATTTCAACGGCTTGGTGGAAAAGTCCCCAAGGGGGTACTCCTCTTCGGACCGCCGGGGACCGGCAAGACACTGCTGGCTCGGGCAGTGGCCGGAGAAGCGGGGGTGTCATTTTTCAGTATCTCCGCTTCCCAGTTCATCGAGATGTTCGTGGGGGTGGGCGCCGGCAGGGTGCGGGATCTGTTCGCCACTGCCAAGAAGAGTAGCCCGAGCATTATCTTCATCGATGAACTTGATGCGGTGGGTCGCAGTCGGGGCGCGGGGATGGGGGGGGGGAACGACGAACGGGAACAGACCCTCAATCAGCTCCTGTCGGAGATGGATGGCTTCGATCAGCACGAGGAGGTGGTGGTCATTGCCGCCACCAACCGCCCGGATGTCCTGGACCAAGCCCTCATGCGGCCGGGACGCTTCGATCGGCATCTGGTCATCGAACGTCCTGACTGGCGGGACAGGGAGGCGATCCTTCGGGTTCATTGCCAAAAGATCGTGCTGGACCCCCATGTGGAGCTGGGGGTCATCGCTCGGGGAACCCCCGGTATGACCGGAGCCGACCTGGAGAACCTCATCAACGAGGCAGCGATCCTGGCGGCTCGGGGAAATGCTCAGCAGGTCACCGGCGACCATCTGGAACAGGCCAAGGACAAGGTGCTCATGGGAGGGGAGCGCAAGGTGGCGCTCTCGGAGCTGGAAAAACAGATCACCGCACTGCACGAGGCGGGGCATACCCTGGCGGCCCGGCTTCTGCCGGGAACCGATCCCGTCCACAAGGTAACTATTATCCCCCGGGGGCGCGCACTGGGGGTTACCCAGCAACTACCCGACGATGACCGGCACTACTATCCGCGAAGTTACCTGATGAACCGACTGGTGGTGCTGCTGGGGGGGAGGGTGGCCGAACGGTTGCTCCTGGGCGACCTCTCCACCGGGGCGCAAAACGATCTGAAGGTGGCGACGGAGCTGGCGGAAAAGATGGTCTGCCAGTGGGGGATGAGCGATGTTATCGGACCGGTAACCTTCTCCAGGGGGGAGGAACACCCGTTTCTGGGAATGAAACTGGCTCAGGAAAAGAGCTTTTCCGAAGAGATGGCTTGGCGACTGGACCAGGAGATATCACGGATTGTCGGCGCGGCGGAAAAGCAGGCGGAAGAACTGCTGACGGCTAACCGTCCCAAGCTGGAGGCCCTGGCCGCCGCCCTGACGGAGGAAGAGACCCTGGACGGAAAGCGGGTGGATGAGATTATTAAACTTCCGGTTATCGCTGCCGATAAGAATCAATGAGTGGTAATCCGCTCATTATTACTGAAAAAAGCCCCAACCATCCGGTAGGGGCTTTTTTTGCAGGAGCGAAACCTATGAAATCAGGGAGTGCCCGACCGTTTTACTTCAGGAGCGAGAGCGCCGTCTGGGGGGCTTGATTGGCTTGGGCCAGGATGGCCGTTCCTGCCTGGGTCATGATGTTACCCCGCGTTAAAGCGGCCGTTTCCGACGCAACATCCACGTCCCTGATTCGGGATTCGGAGGCGCTGGTATTTTCGATCCCCACCTGCAGGTTGTTTATGGTGGACTGGAGCCGGTTCTGCGTGGCCCCCAGATTGGCGCGTTCGCTGGAAATACTTATAATGGCGGCATCCAGGGTATCCAGCGCCTTCTGGGCGCTTGCCTGGTCACTGACGTTCACCGTCCCTGAAGCGCCGAAAATGGCGGTAGAATCGGCCTTATTAACTGAAAGGCTGATGGTGTCGTTATTCTTGACATTCCTCGTGCCGATCTGGAATGACATGGGCGTAGCCGATAGTCCGCCGTTCAGCAGCTTTTGTCCGCTGAATTCGGTGGAGTTGGCGATCCGGTCTATTTCACTGGAGAGTTTGTTCATCTCGCTCTGGATGTAGCCCCGTTCGGTGCTCCCCACGGTGCCGGTGGCGGACTGCGTGGCCAATTCACGCATTCTGACCAGAATGGCGCTGGATTCATTGAGCGAACCCTCCGCTGTCTGGATCATTGATACGCCGTCATTGGCATTGCGCGCCGCCTGATTCATGCTTCGTATCTGTCCCCGCATGTTCTCGGAGATGGCCAGACCGGCGGCATCATCGGAAGCGCCATTGATGCGCAGGCCAGAAGAAAGACGCTGCATCGATTTACTGAGTTGTCCTTGGGATACGCTCAGGTTCCTCTGGGCGTCGATTGAAGCTACATTGGTGTAAATTGAGAGTGCCATGGTAATCCTCCTTGAGAGGTCGGTGACAGTAGCGCGCATTATTCAACGGCTTCATCTGTCATCAGCTAGGCAATCCTTGCCCATAATAACTACATTTTCAGGACCTTAAACTCTACTTTAGACCTTCATAGTGACTAATTTTGTGTTTCACCTCCTTTTTTACCTGCGGCATAGTGACTGCTAAATTGTGGGGTTGACCGGACAAGCCGGAAGCAGCCGCGCCTGTCACCGATGCTAGGTGAGGAGCGTCGGGAATAATCCGCATGCATCGGCCAACTCACGAAAATAATCTCCTACTTCCCTTTATCGTACCCCCACGGAAAAACTTTAGTGAATTGACGTCGGACCGTAAAAAAAAATAAAGAGCATTGACAAATCACTCACTTTCCTCTTTAGTAGCGGCATGAAAAAAGATATCGCAAAACAAAAATCCGTATCCAAGGGGCCATCCCGCGCTCCCACGGGAACGCTCCTGGACTTCGCCATCGCCTCGCTGGACTCAGAAGGGTATGGCCTTGCCACCCATGAAAATCGCCAAGTGCTCGTGTCGGGGGCGCTCCCCGGAGAACTGGTCAGGGCAAAGATCAATCATGTGGGCGCCAGGACATATTTTGCTGAAACCGTGGCGCTGCTCCGGCGCTCGCCACACCGGCTCACCTCACCCCCCTGCAGTCACCTCCCTCAGTGTGACGGTTGCCCTCTCATTTCTCTCCGGTATCCGGCGCAGTTGGCCTGGAAACGGTCACGAGTCTCGGATGCTCTGGCTCAGTATCTCTCCCTGGCCGGTGCGGAGTGCGGGGAGGTGATCCCTTCGCCGGAGCGGCTGGGTTACCGCTCAACCGCCAAGCTGGTTGTCACCGGAAAATTTACAGACCCCATCATCGGCATCTATCGCCGCAACAGTCATGACGTCATTGATATCTCAACCTGTCCGCTCCATCACCCGATCATCAACCGGGTCATTGCCGCGACAAAAGAGGGTATTCGAAAGGGGAAGGTTCCGGTCTTCTCCCCACGGAGCGGTTCCGGGTTACTCCGGTACTTGGTGGTCAGGGTCGCCCCGGACAAAAACCGGGCCATGGTGCTCTTTGTCAACACCGAACGGAGCTACAACATGGTTCATCACCTGGCAAAGACGGTCCGGACAGCCGTCCCCCAGGTGGCGGTGGTGGACGAAAACATCAATACCACCACGGGCAACGTCATCATTGGAAACCGGGATAACTTTCTTACCAAGGAGCACTCCCTGGAAGCCGCCATCGGACCGGTTCGGTTCACGCTTTCTCCCCGCTCTTTTTTCCAGGTCAACGCCGGGGCCGCGGGGATAATCTATGAAACCGTGCGTCAATGGGCGGCTCTTACCGGCCGGGAACGGGTGATCGATCTTTACTGCGGCGTCGGCGGTCTGGCGCTCTTTCTGGCGGACAATGCGCTGGAGATCATCGGGATCGAAGCGGTGGCCGCGGCCGTCACCGATGCGGAGGAGAATGCCAAGCTCAACGGCCGGGAAAACTGCCGTTTCGTTGTGGGGGACGTCTCGACCCATCTGGAAATGATGCGCAAAAATCGACAGCAGGTGGACCTTATAACCCTGAACCCTCCCCGGAAGGGGTGCGACGAGGCCGTGCTTCGGGATGCGGCGAGCCTGTCACCGGCGCGAATGATCTATGTCTCATGCTCCCCCGAGTCCCTGGCCCGTGACCTGGACATCCTCTCCCGTCTGGGGTATCGCACCCTCCGGGTCCAACCGGTGGACATGTTTCCCCAGACGGCGCACGTGGAGAATGTGGCATTGCTGGAACGTGTTTGACACGATTGACGATACTGTCGTTTATTGTTCCTGCCCGTGCAAAAAAAGTCCGTTTGTCTCTTGAGGAGACGAACGGACTTTTCGGTTTAAGCGGTTTGTATCGTTCAGTAAACTTCGATTTCGGTAATCCGGCTATACCCTCCCAGCGAGTCGTTCACCACGACCCTGATCCGATCCGTCGTGATGGCGGGAAAGGTGATCTTGCGCCATACGAGATTGTTCCCGGTGATGCTCCCCCCCGGCAGAGTTACCCATTCGGCGCCGTTCCACTGCTGGAGATCAAAGGCGGTAATGCCGTATTTTGTGAAGGTTGTTGTCTGGGTCGGGTCAACCGGCGCGGCATAGTTGTCCTGCAGCGTGAAGAGATCTATTTCGTCGATGATTTTTTGTCCATTGAAGGTGATCTGCATCCAATCGGGGTAGACATTGTTCGTGGCGTCGTTCCATCCGCCGCCGGCGGCCCATTT
>CAIYUY010000098.1 GCA_903929485.1 uncultured Desulfuromonadales bacterium | reverse complement strand
GCTCTTGCTGCATTTGACACCTTTTCATGATCTCTTATTTATTTAGTCTTGAATCGGATGTTTTTTTCGCATATTCCAGAACCTCGTTCAACGTAACCATAAATTCATTCACTTTAATCGGCTTGGTTATGTAGCGATAGAAGCCTTCGTTCAGCCCCCTCTGGATGTCGTGCGGCATCGCATTTGCGCTTACGGCTATGACTGGAATATATGCGGTTGCAGGGTCTGAACGCAGAATCTTCATTGCCTCAATGCCGCTGATGCCGGGTAGATTAATGTCCATCAGAATTATATCCGGCAGGGTTGACCGGGCAATCTGCATGCCGCTGGCTCCATCAAAAGCGGTGATCAGGCGAATCGTAGGGTGGCGGGCTATAATCTGCTGGACCAGCGTGATGTTCGCTTGGTTGTCTTCCACATAAAGCAGAGTGTGCTCTCTTGATCCGCCTGGTACAGGCTGCTGCTCTGCTGCCGTTTTGGTCCCGTCGGTTATAAGCTGATTTGTACCATCGGCGGAGATGAGCTCAAACCAGAACACGCTTCCGGTCCCGACATCGCTTTCCACGCCGATTTCTCCTCCCATTAACTCGACTAGCTGCTTGGAGACCACAAGACCAATGCCGGTCCCTTCCTCACTACCGTTCTCCTGCCCAAGACGATTGAACGGTTGAAAGAGTTGTTCCTGCTGATCCAGGCTGAGCCCCGCGCCGCTATCCTTGACACTCACTCGGATACGATCCGGAGGATTTCGGATGCACTGTACCTCTACCGTTCCCAGGGAGCGGTTATATTTGATCGCATTGGAAAGCAGATTTATCAGAACCTGCTTTACCCGGGTCCGATCGCCCATGACAAAAACGGGAGCAGTGAAACGGGGAAAAGTCATCGGGATGCCCCGTTGATACGCCTGCGGTTCGATCATCCCCTGGCATTCATTCATGACTTCGGTCAGAGACACCGGCTCCATCGTCACCGGTGTCTGCCGTGACTCGATCCTGGATAGATCGAGAATTTCGTTGATCAACGCCAGCAAATGCCAGCCTGCCTGAAGAATCTGGTCAATACTTCTGCTCTGAATCGGCGTTGGCGGCGGAATATCCGTCTCCATCAACTGGGTGAAGCCGAGTATCGCATTAAGCGGACTGCGCAGTTCATGGCTCATGCTGGAGAGGAAATCCGATTTGGCCCGGTTGGCCTCCTCCGCCTGCAGCTTTGCTTCCTGGGCCAATCCACGCTGTTTTTCCAACTCATCGTTCAGTGTCAGCAACTGTCTGTTCTTGGATTCCAACTCCGCCATGTTATCTTCCAACTGTTCGTTCAAAATAGACAATTTGGCGGAAGCGTCAGCCAGTTCCTGATTTTTCTCAATGGCTGTTTCATAGGTGGAAAGGAGCAGGTTGAGAATCTGCCGGCGATCGGAGTTGATGCAATAGTTCTTGCCCCGGAAGGATATTTCCTGACCTGACAATTCCCGCCGGCACACCTCCGGAGTGCGATTGGCGAGGATATGCTGAATACGGGAAAGAAGGAACTCTTCGCTGTACGGCTTCATGATAAAATAGTCCGCACCGCAGGCCAATCCCATGATGACATTCTCGGGATCCGAGAGCGAGGTGAGCAGAATGACCGGTATACCCTTCAGCTCCGGATCGCCCTTGATGCTGCGGCAAAGGGCGTAACCATCCATCTCCGGCATGTCGATATCAGTTATCACCGCCACGGGTCGTATTCGCTCCAGCAGGGTCAGGGCGTGATGCCCGTTAGTCGCCGCTTCCACACTGAAGGCATTATTTTCCAGCATGTACCGCAACATTTCCCTTTGGGTCGGACTATCCTCGGCAATAAGTATCAGATGGGGGGGACCATTTGTCGTTTCGCTGTTCATGAGTTGGTAACATCCTTTATTTCCGTCATGTTCTTCTTTCTTGTGCACAGTCCAGTTGTGCAATAAACCGGGCGATGTCTTCCGGCGCGAGAATATAATCGGCGGCATCAATGTTTACCGCCGCGCCGGGCATTCCGAAAATAAGGGAGCTTTCCCGATCCTGAACAATCGTTATGGCGCCCCTCATCCGGAGCAGTTTCAGATCATCGGCTCCATCCCGCCCCATCCCGGTCAACAGCACTCCCACTGAATGAGCGCCAAATGTTTCCGCCACGGATCTGAAAAGACGTGATACTGCCGGACGAACACAATTTTCCGGAGCATCGCCTGAGAGTAGTATGCGCTTGTCCCAGCCAATCAGCATATGGAAATCGTCAGGAGCAAAATACGCATGGCCCGGTATGGGAACGTCCCCCTGACGGGCGATATGAGTGGGGAAGCCGGTGGTGGAGCTAAGCCAGGAAACGAAGTTTTTCATAAAGCCGCCGGCCATATGCTGTACGACCAGAACCGGCACGGAAAGATTTTTCGGCAGTGCGGAAAATATTTTCTGGAGGGCTGCCGGTCCTCCGGTTGAAGCCCCAATTGCAATAATCTGATTAGTAACTGGTGTGAATCCCTGAATCACCGGAGGAAGTTTCGGTAACTGAACTTTTGCGCGAATTCGGGGCCAGCGCCTGACAACTTTTATTTCGCTCATAACCTTTACGGTTCTGATCAGATCAGCGGCATCGGCCGGGTAGTCGGGATGTCCCAATCCGGCAGGCTTGCGCACAATAGCCACGGCCCCCGCCTCCATGGCGTCAAAAGAATTACCAGGATTACCGACATGGCAGCAGCAACTCACAATAATAATCGGTAACGGCGTGCTTTCCATGATACGGCGGGTAGTCTCATAGCCATTAAGGTTCGGCATGGTGATATCCATGGTAATCACGTCCGGCTTCAATCGCTCAACTTCGGCAAGAGCAATGTTACCATCACTGGCGATTCCAACCACCTTGATCCCCGAATCGCTGGAGAGGATATGTGTGAGCAGTTCCTGCTCAACCCGCGAATCTTCCACAATGAGAACCCTGATCATGTTGTTTCCTTTGTCGGCATTCCCCCCCCCACGTATAAAAAGAGCTTGAGAGGGAATTTATCGCCAAGGTGTTCAGATAAGTTTTTGTAGTACCTCCAGCAGATTGCTCTGGTCGAAGCTCCCCTTCACGATGTAGGCGTCCGCCCCCACATCAATACCCCGCTCCCGGTCCTCCCGGGAGGCAAGCGCCGTCACCAGGACCACCGGCAGATCTTTCAGATTCTTGTCGGCACGGATGCCGGCGGTAAGGTCAAAGCCATTCATGCGCGGCATCTCCACGTCGGAAACAACGATATCGAACCGGTCGCTTTTAAGTTTGGTAAGGGCGTCCATACCGTCAACAGCCGTGGAAACCCGATATCCGGCGGACTCAAGGATATTCTTGAGCAGTGTCCGGGTGGTAATGGAATCCTCCGCAACCAGTATGGAGCGTATCTCCGCCACGGCTGACAGCGAGTCAACAGTTTCTTCCTGTCGTCCGGTGAATGCCGACATCTTGATCGCCGAAGCCAACAGGTCGATTACATTAAGAATCGGCGCCACGTGGCCGTTACCAAGAAGAGTTGCGCCGGCAATATTTCTAACCCGTGAAAGCTGCGGTCCCAGCCCCTTGTGGAGCACTTCACATTCACCCAGCACTTCGCTGACCTGAAAGGCGATGCGCATTTCCGTACTGTTAAGAACCACTATCTGCAGCTGCGCGGAAACCTCTTTGTCGGCCGGCGGCGGCAGTTCCAGCACGGAGGCAAGAGAGGCAAGAGACAGCGGCACTCCTGCAATGCAAATTGTTCTCCGGTTTTCAACGTTTCTGATCTCCTCCGGAAAGGCTCTCAGCACCCGTTCAACATACATGGCGGGGAGCACGAACTGACGCTCTCCCACTCTGACCAGTACGCCGCGAAACGTAGCGACGGTGAGCGGCAGCAGCATGCGAAAGGTTGTCCCGAAATCCGGCGTGGATGCGACATTGACCGTTCCACCGATTTTGCCGACTTTTTCCCGGACAATAGCCAGCCCCAGACCTCTCCCGGAAATTTCGGTAAGTATGGGGCTGGTGGTGATGCCCGACTGGAATATCTGTGCCAGAAGCTCCTGATGGCTCAGTTCCATCACCCTCTCCACCGGCAAATTGCCCAGTTTCAGAACCGCCGATCTGACATTGGCCAGTGATATCCCCCTGCCGTCATCCATAACCGTCAGCTCCACCATGTTATCCCTGGGCGCCACCGTAACCGTGATGGTTCCCTGGGGGGGCTTGCCCTTTGCCAGACGTTCATCCGGACTTTCCAAGCCGTGATCGACGCAGTTTCTCACCAGATGCACCAGCGGGTCCTTCATTTCCTCCAGGATGCGCCGGTCAATCTCTATCTCCTCACCGCTGATAATCACATTGATCTTTTTACCGTTTTCCCGGGATAGATCCCGGGCGATCTTGGGGAGTATTTCCAGCAGGGATGAGAAGGGGATCATCAGGACTTTCTTCATCTCATCCAGCAGGTTGGTGACCATACCGCCCAAAACCCGGTCATCCTTTTCCGTTGTCTTGAGCTGGGCAACGAAACGCGCTTCCACTGTTTTGATGAAGTCACAGTTCCAATCCAGAAAATCAAGCAGCTTCGTCAGCGCGGATCGTTTCTCCCGACCCCCGCGAGCATGCTCGCGGGGGTCGACACCGTTTCGGGAGTTCCTGCATTCCTGTACTACCGGCACTATTTTTGACCACTCCCTCCGCCAATCGCCCATGACCGCGGACGTGGAACGCATATGCAGAAGACGCTCCGCCGATGAGAGTTTGGCGCCAAGCATCTCTTCCGTCTGCAGCAGTACGGATATGAGCCGGTGGGTGGCGACCCGTATCGTCTCCGGCAGGAGTGGAGAAACGTTAGTCACCTCTGCTTCCGGAAACTCCGACCGGGGAGGAACGGACGGAAGAGGGGCAACGGAGGGGGAACTGTGAAAAATTTCCTTGGGAGCAGTTTCATTCTTCACCACTCCTTCCAGCCGGCTGACAAGCTGTCGCTGCAGGAGCTTGTCTATCTGCGTTCGTTCGGCGCCGGCATTGAGAAAAACAACTCCAAGATAGTCCAGTACCTCCTGGAGGAGATCGAAGAAGGCCACTGAGAGGGACAGCTCATCTCTTTTCAGTGCGGCAAAGACAGATTCAAGCGCCTGGCAGAGCGCCTCTACCTGTGTCAGGTTGACTGCCCGAGCCGCCCCCTTGAGACTGTGCGCCTCGCGAAAAACAGTCTCCACAAGCTCCGCGCGTGCTTCCGCCGTATCCTTATCCTGTTCCAGGCGGAGAAGCCCTGAGCAGATTCCCTGTAAATGTTCCTGAGCCTCAACCGCGAAGGTTACAAGAAGTCTCTTTAGAAATTCATCATCCTTGCCGGCCACGTTGACTCCCGCGTTCTCAGACCTTGAACTGCGCCACCAAATCCTTCATCTTCTGCCCCAGACCCAGTAACCCCTGCACGGTGATCTCCACCTGTCTCATCCCGGTGACGTTCTGTTCGCTGGCCTGACGGATACTCCCCATTGCCAGCGCTACCTGATCCATGCCGATCACCTGCTGCTGGCTTGATACTGCAATCTGAATAGCTGCCTGGGCTGACTCGTCGATACTTGCGTTCATCAGGCGGATCGCCTCGCCCGCTTCTTTTGACTGTCTGACTCCCTCCTCCACTGCCTTGCTCCCCTGTTCGGTGGCCAGTACCGCCGCATTGGTCGCTTTCCGGACGTCATTCAGAATGGCTCGAACCTGTGACGTCGCCTCCTTGGATTGCAGCGACAGGCTTTTTACCTCCTGCGCCACGACAGCAAAACCCTTGCCGTGATCTCCCGCCTTGGCCGCCTCGATGGCTGCGTTTACCGCGAGAAGGTTCGACTGCTCGGCCAGGTCATTCACCGTTTCCATAAGCCGGCCGATTGCCTGGCCCTGCTCGGAGAGTCGTTCGATACTCTCGGCGATGGACTCGACCTGCCCCTGAATCCTATTCATCCCGGCAATGGAATCATCCACCGCATTCTTTCCTCCCTGAGCAATCTTGACTGTTTTTTGCGCGCTTTCCGAGACGTTCCGCGCCTTCTGATTGGCAACCATGGCGGTCTGTTTAACCTCTTCCACGGAGGTTGTTGTTTCACCCACCGCTGCGGACGTTTGTGACGCGCCTGATGCGACCTGAGTTGTGGAAGCGATTATCTCGCTGGAAGATACCGCGAGGACATTAATCCCCTCGATAATATTACCGGTGAGTTCCCGTAGGTTTTTCACCATAAGCGCCAGAGCATTCCCCATGACGTCCTTTTCGGATTGAGGGATGACCATAACCGTAAGATTGCCGTCCGCTATCTGGCGTGCGATTCGGGCTGAGCTGTTAAGGCTGACAATCATTTTTGCCAGAGACGTCCGGATGACATCACGTTCAGATTGTGGATTCACCACCGCCGAGAGGTTTCCGGCGGCAATCTGCTGGGCTGATTCCGCCATAGTGCTCAGGGAAACCACCACTCTGGTGAAAGCCTGGCCAAGAATGCCGATCTCATCTGTTCTGTGACAGGAATGTGTGGGTATATCCAGTTCGCCGGCGGCTATATGTTCCGCCGAAACGGTGATATCCCTCAGCGGCTGTACAATGTTCCTTGTTATGAGAAAGCTTACCGCGGACAGCAGGATAATCGTGAGGGGGATGCCCAGGATGATCGACATCATGGTGATTCGCGTACTGCTCTTTAATTCATTGTTACGCTGCTGTAGCAATCCGTTCTCGGTGTTTTCAATTTCCAGCTTTACCTTGAAGATGTCGTCCAGGACTTTTTTCCCTATTTGTACACGCAACATCTGCAGGGCCGGCTCAATACCCCTGCTTCTGCGCTGGTTGATCGTCTCCTGCATTTCGGTTATTTTTTCGGCGATCATCGGGTCCAGGCGATCAAGCCTGAGCTGTTGCGCTTTATTGTCCGCTGTCAGCGTTCGCAAATGTTTCATCTCCAGATCGATTGTCTTGATTGCCTGAGCATGAGTATCCAGATAGGTCTCTTCTCCCGTCAGGAGGTATCCGCGCTCCGAGGAAACCGCATTGACAAGAGTGGAAAGCAGATTGTCCTGGGTAGCAAGAACCTCATGGGTATGCACCACCAACTCCGCGTTCTTAATGTAGCTGGACGTACTCAGGTATGTCGCCACGCCGATAATGGTAAGGATTATGATTGCCAGACCATAACCGCCACCGATTTTTGTTCCCACTGTCCATTTCATCTTTTATCTCCCTGAAGCAGTAATAAGAAACCTTTTGACTTTAAACTTCCTCATGCACCACCATCCTGCTGTCGCCCAACAACTTGCAGCCATCCAGAACCACCAGCCGCTGGGGTGTAATTCCCAGCAGGTATTCGCCGCGTATCCCGGTAAGAGTCGGCAGTGTCGCTAGAAGCGACGCGCGGGGAATCCCGCGGGTACCGACGATACCGTCCGCCGGAATTGCGAATGTCATGGTGTCGTTTTGCAGGACAATGAGCATGTTAAGATCGGAAAGGGCTCTGCGCGGCAGTTCAAAAAAAACGCGCAGGTCGACCACCGAGAGGATTTTGCCGCGCATGTTCATGACCCCCAGCACGAACGGGGGGGTGCAGGGAAGTTGTGTGAGATCCTTCAAAGAGTGTACCGCGGTGACATATACGGATTCGATGGCATACTGTTCACCGGAGAGGAGAAATTCGACAACATCCAGAAGTTCTTCTTCCGCTCCGTGCTGTTCCGGTTCCCGTGCCAGCAGCTCTGCCCGTTCCCTGAAAATCCGCTGCCGTTTTGCTTCACCTGGTGGCGTAATCGCGTTCATCTTTACACTCCCTGCCTCATGGCAGCCGTTGTCGCCATGATGATATCCCTGAGTCGCACCGCTGACATCCCGTCGGATTCCGGAATGATATCGTCCATGTTGTATCTGCCCAGCAGTGACAGTGCGTTATGGAAATATCTTCGTGACTCTTTAAACTTACCCTTTTGCTGTTCAAGGGTGGCAAGGGTGAAATGTGCGAGGACCAGATCCTGATCCAGGTAGAGCGCCTTTTTGAGCGATACGGTTGCTTTGTCGTTCATTCCCTGTTCCTGGAGTATTATGGCTCGCAAATAATGGAGTCCGGCGGAGAGCTTGTTCGCGGCAAGGGCCTCATCCGATACCTGCAGTGCTTCTACGAGTCTTCCTTCGTTGGCGTATCTCCGGCATAAAAGTCCCAGGGTTTCTGACTCGTGTCGTTCCCTGGGTAATGGCAGGGTGTTGATTTCGGACAATTCCCGGTAAGCTCCACCTTCCATGACCGTAAGAGCCTGCCGAAAGGGGGGCGCTTCCGTCTTCAAGCTTTTGGTCTCATCACCATGAAATGGTGGAGTAATAGTAATCTTTTCCGGTTGCGCCCTGTTCCTCCCATTGCTTTTTTGATAGAAAATCGCATCGGGAAACGCTATCGGCTCGTACCCGGAAAAGAGCGAATTTGAGCTCTCACAGGGACTGACAAAGAGCCAGCCGCCGTCCGGGAGGAGCCGGTGGAAGCGCGCAACGACCTGCGTGGCAAGCTTTGGGGTGAGATACATGAGTACATTGCGACAGAAAATCACGTCAAACGTATCTTCACCGGCGGCGAGCGTCGGATAACACTCCTCCACCAGGTTGAGGCCGGCGAAACTGACCATCTCCCTGATGACCGGCAGCAGCTCGAACCGCCCGTCTCCGGTCTCGCTAAAATAGTTTTTTTGGTACCCTGGCGGCGTGGTGCGGAAAGACCACTTCGTGTAGACGCCCTCTCCGGCTTTACGCAGCGCATGGGGATTGATATCAGTGGCCAGAATCGAAATATCCCAGTCACGCAGTTCTTTCCGCAGAGAGTGGAGCAGTATGGCAATGCTGTACGGCTCTTCACCCGTAGCACAACCGCAACTCCAGATACGCAGCCGCTGTTTCCCGCCGCGGCGCTTGCTGATGATATCCGGGATGATCCGGTGTTGAAGCATCTCGAAGCAGCGCGCTTCGCGAAAAAAATAAGTTTCGCCTACCGTTAGAAACCCGGCCATGGATTCGATGAGTTCTTTGGTTGGCGGGGCGGACGTAAAACGGGCAACGCATTCATGTATATTTCCGAACTCCAATTCCGTGGCTGCCGCGCTCAACCCATTTTCAAGGGTCGGCCATTTTGACGGGGGAAAATGCAAGCCCAGGTGCCTGGCGATATCTGCGCTGACTCTTTCCAGTTCGACACGGGTAAGAAGGGGCTTCATGGCAGACCGGACGCAATCAGTTCGTCGATGGACTCTGCTTCAGCGCAGGAGAGGAGTGCTTCAGGGTCCTGAAGCAGGATCAGGCCGTCGGGAAGTCTGGCTACCGCGGAGAGATAGGGGAGATCGGGAATAATCTTCTCGGAATCGGTCCGCAGTTGCTCCGCACAGCACCGTACCTGGCAGGCCCCGTCCGTCATCAGTGCAAAACTGCGTGCGGCGCAACGAATTATGATCAATTGGTCACTGAGTTCCACGGGGCGCTCAATAAGATTGAAGCGGCGGCGCAGATTGAGAACCGGCATGATCTCCCCCTGAACATTGATCACTCCCTGAATGAACTCCGGTCCCGACGGCAGGCGGGTAATCTCGACCATGGGGACAACCCGTTCCACCACGCCGAGGGGTACGCCGTAACGCTGTTCGTTAAGGGTGAAGATGACGATCTGATCAGCTCTGTCCATGATCAAGCCCCGGCTCCGTTGTAGATAAATTCTCCATGCTTACGCGCCGTCTCATCCGCCGGTTTTCTCATTGTACTGAAATTACTTCACTTTTACGACTCTTATTTTGCAAGTAACGTGCCAGGGAAGGCTGCCTGATACCGAACGTGCAATGTACTGATTTCAGGTTATTAGTGGAGAGAAAAAGCAAGGAGAAGGGGAAAATCATCAGCAAGGGTCGCCATATATGGAAGTTATGTTGAACATGACGGATTGTCCCGGCGGAAATCACTTTCGCGGCGCCTCGCGTGATTTAACTATATTCATATATATAGCTAGTTATGGACAAATTCGTAATAAATCATTTATGGCGCGCAAGTTGCTTTTTAGACCGCGGCAGTCTGCTCCGCATCCCCGGGAGGTCAGGCCACGGAACTCACCGTACTATAAGGAGCTACTACATGAGCAGCATAGCTGAACCTTGCCTTAAATCGAAATATCCCGTGAATCCGAATGTCAAATCGGTGGGGGTCGAGGTCATGACTCCGGATGAGTCGGAACATGACTTTATTCTCAAAGTGCTTCGGAAAACTGAGTGGCACCTGGAGGGGAATCATGGCGCAGCTCAGCTCATGGGGCTCAATCCGAATATGCTTCGCGCTCGGATGCGTAAATACGGCATTCTTAATTAATTCGACGCTCCTTGCTGCCGTCGTAGTCACGAATGCGACATCATTCGCCTCATTTGGCGATTATGTCGTATATGACGGTTTATGGCGACGGATTCTTTCGCTCCCCTCGCGTGTTCTGCTTGTATTAAACAATAAAATAAGCATGTTAGCTAATTTATAGTCGCGGTTTTTGTTGGGCACGTTAGTTGCGATGTGCTTGTTTGCAGAACACGAGTGCTGTCGTGGTATGGGCAGGTTATTGGGTAAGGAGGTAGGAGATGAACAGTGCGGCAGAGTAATGTCCCTTTTGACCAGGAGCAGTGAATTGCTTCAATTCAGCCGTAACCCGGCTACAACAAACCCGCTACGAAGGAGAACACTCATGAAACTCAGAATTACGTCCCGACTCATTTTATCCGCGCTGCTCCTGGGATCAGTCACCTCCCTGACCGGGTGTGCTACCACCGGTCAGGATCGGGCCGAAAGAATTACCGATTCGCTACAGACGGTGGAAGAAGATTATAAAAAAGCTTCCGAACAGATTGATGTTACCAGGGCGTCGTTGGAAGAGCTTGTCAAACCGAATCAGTCGGACATGAAGAAGGCTTATGAACTTTTTGCCGGCGATGCCAAAAAGATGGATAAGTTAGGCACTAAGTTGCAACTGCACAGCGATAAGATGAGAATTCGGGGTAATGAGTATTTTGTCCAGTGGGAAAGTTCCTATACCAATCCCGATATCCGGCAGCTCAGTGAACGACGCCGTATCGAAATGCGGGAAGGTTTCGGTAAAATTGCCGATGCCAGTATCGGCGTAAAGGGCTCTCTCAAATCCTATCTATCGGATATCGGAGAGATTCATAAATACCTTTCCAACGATCTTACTCCTCAGGGGATTGATTCCATCAGACCGGTCGCCCAGAGGGCTGTGGTTGACGGCGACAACCTGAAGCAGACGGTGAAGCCTGTGCTGAATGCCATTGCCCAAGTTAAAACCGATATGGCTCAGGGCGGAGCGAATCCGGAGAACACCACCGGCGCCGGAGTGAAGTAATAACGAGGAAATTGAGTCGTCAACGACGAAGGAGAACTATCATGAAACCCAGTACGAAAGATCAGGTGGAAGGCGAGTTTCATGAAGCGAAGGGTAGAGCAGTTGTTGTGATGGTGGTGGGGCTTCTCGTTACGGTTATCTTCGCCACGGCGAATCTTGCCGTGGCCGCGCCGGGTAAGGCAAAATCTTCGGCCATCGCCGCAACCACCGCTCAGGAACATGTTGAGAGCCGGATCAAACAGCTTCGTTCCGCAATCAAGGTCACCGAAGCACAGGAACTGTCATGGAATAATCTGACAAAAGTCATGCGGGAAAACGCGAAAGAGATGGATACCCTCACGAAAGAGAGGGGCGCAAACCCCAAGGTGATGAATGCCGTGGAGGAGCTGAAATTCCACCTGACAATTACCCAAACCCAAGTAGCTCAACTGGAGGAGTTTATCCCGCTGTTTGAGGCGCTCTACACCAGCATGTCCGATGAACAGAAAATAAGCGCCGATGCCATGTTTCAGAAAGGGCGGCACCCCGGGCAGAAGAAAAAATGATTCGCAGCTGTAGAGAACTACAGATTTACGCCAAACAGGCGATTGGGATTGATCCAAGAATCGAGTGACTCCATGAAAACGACACCTGCAGGAAAATTCGGAACAGTAGCGTGGATGCTGCTGCTGGGGTTTATTGTTACGGTGCTGATCGGCGGCGTCGGTGTGGCGTCGGCCAATGGCAGGGACGGGAATAAGCAGATGGATAGACGTAACAACGGCCATTACGACCATTACGATAACAGAGGCAATGGACACCATGGCAGACGAGGGTATCGCCCCCTTGAGTACCGGGAACGGGTTTATCTGCCGCCGCCGGTTGTCTACGCGCCCCCTCCGCCGCCGGGCATCGGGATATTTTTCCCACCAATCTTTATTCATCCCTGACCGGGTTCGTTTCCCGTGACGGTACCACGTCATTTTGTTGAAGAGACAGTTTTTGAATAACAGGAGGAACGTTTTATGGAACGATTTATCATGCAAAAAACTTTTATCGTCTATTTGTTGCTTGGTTGCGTCTGTACCCTGCTGCCTGGTTGCGGAGGCGTATTCGGAGGCGGACAGTGGAATTCCGCGCCCGTTATGGTCACCTATTCGCTTGCCGGAGTTCCGGGAACGATCAATGAACCGGCACGGAGCATAGAGGTGACGGTGCCGTACGGAACCGATCCGGTGGCTCTGGTTGCCACCTATACGACTACGGGAACAGCCGTACAGGTGGACACAGTAGCGCAGACAAGCGGCGCAACTCCGAATAACTTCACTAATCCGGTAGTATACACGGTAACTGCGCCCAGTCGGCCTACCGCGACGTATACGGTTCACCTGATCATAGCCCCGAATACCGCCAAAGCCATTACCGCCTATTCGTTTGTGGGTTTTGCCGGTAATTCAGGAACCGTCAATGAAACAGCAAAGATAATTTCGGTTATCATGCCGTTCGGCGCCAACGTTTCGGCGCTGATTTCCAGATTCACAACCACCGGAACCGGAGTGAAGGTGGGCGCTGTACCGCAGAGCAGCGGAGCGGCGCCTGCTCATAACTTCACCTCTCCCGTGATCTACACGGTTACCGCTGAAGACGGCTCAACGGCTAATTATACGGTGAACGTAACCATTGCTCCGAACCCGGCCAAGGCGATAACCGCTTATTCGTTTGTGGGGTATACCGGTTTTGCCGGTACGATCAATGAAGCGGCTTCGCCCAAGAGCATCGCAGTGAACCTCCCCTTCGGCACAAACGTTACGGCATTGATCGCCACATTTACCACCACCGGGGCAGTTGTAACCGTAGGCGGCACGGTGCAGAGCAGCGGTGCAGTGCCGACCAATGACTTTACCTCTCCCGTGATCTACACGGTAACCGCCGCGGATGGTTCAACGGCGAACTATACGGTAAATGTAACAATAGCTCCGAATCCGGCCAAGACGATAACCGCCTATTCTTTTGTGGGTTTTACCGGATTTGCCGGCACCATTAATGAAGCTGCATCGCCCAAGAGCATTGGGGTAAACCTCCCTTTCGGGACAGACAAGACGGCGTTGATTGCCACATTCACGACCACCGGGACAGGCGCCAAGGTCGGCCCGGCAGTGCAGACAAGCAGTGCAACTGCAAATAACTTTACGAATCCGGTTATCTATACGATAACCGCCGCCGATGGCACAACGGCAAACTATACGGTGAATGTCACTATCGCTCCGAACCCTTCCAAGGCGATAACCGCCTATTCGTTTGTGGGATTCACCGGTTTCGCCGGAACGATCAATGAAGCGGCCGCGCCAAAGGGGATCACGGTGAATCTGCCGTACGGCACGGACGTGACGACCCTGATAGCCGCCTTCACGACCACCGGAACAGTCGTGGAGATAGGCTCGGCAGTGCAGACAAGCACGGCAACGCTGAATAACTTCACCTCTCCGGTCATATACCGGGTGACCGCGGCGGATGGCTCAACTGCCAACTATACGGTGAAGGTAACCATTGCCCCGAATCCTGCCAAGGCGATAACCGCCTATTCCTTTGTGGGTTTTACCGGTTTTGCCGGAACGATCAATGAAGCGGCGGCGCCCAAGAGGATCGAGGTGAACCTTCCCTTCGGCACGGACGTGACGACTCTGATCGCGTCATTCACAACCACCGGGACAAGTGTCAAGATCGGCGCCGCGGTGCAGACGAGCACGGCGACGCTGAATAACTTTACCTCTCCGGTGATATACACGGTAACCGCGTCGGACGGCTCAACGGCGAACTACACGGTAAACGTAACCATCGCTCCGAACCCGGCCAAGGCGATAACCGCCTACTCCTTTGTGGGCTTTACCGGATACCCCGGGATTATTAATGAAGCTTCTTCTCCCAAGAGCATTGGGGTGAACCTTCCCTTCGGGACCAATGTAGCGGCTCTCATCGCGACATTCACTACTACCGGAACAGGGGTGAAGGTCGGTGCGCTGCTTCAGACGAGCAGTGCGACGGTGAATAGCTTTACTTCTCCGGTGGTTTATACGGTAACTGCCGCGGATGGTGAGACGGCGGATTATCGGGTGAATGTCACCATTGCCCCTGACCCGGCCAAGGCGATAACCGCCTATTCATTTGTGGGTTTCACCGGATATCCCGGAACCATAACCGAGACGGCCTCGCCCAAAAGCATAGCGGTGAACCTCCCCTTCGGGACAGACGTAACAAACCTGATCGCCACATTCTCGACCACCGGGTCGGCTGTCAAGGTCGGTGCGACAGTGCAGACAAGCAGTGCGACACTCAATGACTTCACATCCTTGGTGACCTACACGGTCACCGCCGCCGACGGTTCAACGGCGAACTATGGGGTGAACGTCACTATCGCCCCGAACCCGGCCAAGGCGATAACCGCCTATTCATTTGTCGGCTTTCCCGGGTTTACCGGAACGATCAATGAAGCGGCGTCGCCCAAGAGCATAGCAGTGAACCTCCCTTTCGGGACGGACCTGACGAACCTGATTGCGACATTCACGACTACGGGGACCGGTGTGAAGATTGGCTCGGTCGTGCAAACCAGCACGGCAACGCTGAATAACTTTACAACAGCGGCCACATACACGGTGGTGGCGGCTGACGGTTCAACGGCGAACTATATCGTGACGGTCGTGACCAACGTGCCGAACCTTGGCGGGTCTGCACGTTTTGCTGGTTTTGGCGGGAACGCCACACTTACCAGCGATGGGCTTGGCACCGTTATCAACGGGGATATCGGGGTCAACGCCGCGTCAACCAAGATTACCGGTTTGCGCGATTCGGGAGGAAATGTTTACACGGTAACGACGAGCAATGACGGAAGGGTCAACGGGTTGATCTATACGCTTACCGCTCCGCCGGGTTCCGTTGCAGCAGCGGCGGTTACGCAGGGTCGAGCCGACGCTCTGGTTGCCTTCAACTCAATCTCTCCCGGCAGCCTTCCCGGTGGTATCGATGTGTCGAGCCTGGCGCAGTGCCCCAGTTGTGGCGGCGTCGGAGGCGGAGCAGACGAACTTGCCGGGCGCACTCTTCCCCCGGGGGTATACAAGTCCGTGACCGGCACGTTCGACATCGGCGGACCGTCTCGCACGACTGCCAATCTGACTCTGGATGCCGGTGGCAATGCCAATGCCGTCTGGATCTTTCAGGCTGCAGCGGGGACGGGAACTCTCACGGTGGGTCTGACGGGGCCGGCTACACCGGCGGTGCCCATACAGGTCCTGCTGGTAAACGGCGCCCAGCCCAAGAACGTCTTCTGGTACGTTCCCGCCGGGGCAGCTATCGGCACAGGTTCAACAATGGTGGGAACACTCCTGGCTGATGCCGCCATTACGTTGTCAACCACCGGCGGCACCCCGCCGACGGCGGTGACAACAACCTTGAACGGCAGGGCGCTTTGTCTGACTGCCGGAGTTACCATGACGAACACGGTCATTAACGTGCCTGTCCCATAAGGAATGCGATAAAGGGAGGTTGGATATGAGAAAGATGGTTACGTTACTTCATGTCATGAAAAAGATCGCGCCGGTGTTGTTTGTTTCGGTTTTGTTCTCCCCCTTGCCTGCTCGCGCCGAAATAAAGGCGGGAAGTGTGGAACTTTCTCCCTTCGCGGGATACAACTTTTTCGAAAGCGGACAGAATTTGAATAACCATCCGCTCTTTGGCGGGAGAGTCGGTTATAATTTTACGAATACGTTTGGTATTGAAGGGGCCGCTGAATTCATTAACAGTAGCGTGAATGATAAAAATAAACCGTATACGGATCAAGGTGAGTTCACCAACCGCACGGATAGCATTAAAGTCACCACGTATCATCTGGACCTGGTTTATCACTTTATGCCCGAGGCGAAATTGAATCCCTTTATCGTTGCC
The DNA here is from genome assembly GCA_903929485.1 of uncultured Desulfuromonadales bacterium. Classification (GTDB taxonomy): domain Bacteria; phylum Desulfobacterota; class Desulfuromonadia; order Geobacterales; family CAIOGM01; genus CAIOGM01. Next base: position 10,479 of record CAIYUY010000098.1, on the reverse strand, counting down.
GGGTATGGCGCGGCTCACTACAGTCCGAAGATAAATGATCAGAACATGTCACTCATCGACTTCGGCGTGGGAGCTAAATACTGGGTAGCGGACAACATCGCCCTCAGGGTGGATGTGAGGGATAACCTGGTGCTGGACAATACGATTCATAATGTTCAGGTTGCCCTGGGTGTCGTTTTTGCCTTTGGCGGAAAATCGAATGCATCGCCGGTTCCCGTCGCCCAAGCGGTGGATAGTGATGGCGACGGCGTTCCCGATAGCCTGGACCACTGTCCGGGAACCCCGGCGGGTGTCGCCGTGGACAAGGATGGCTGTCCTACCGATACCGACAAGGATGGTGTTCCCGATTATCTGGATAAATGTCCTGACACGCCCGCCGGTGTAGCTGTTGATAAGGATGGTTGTCCGCTTGTCATGGAGAAGGTCGTAATTCACCTGTCCGAGCCGAAGGTTGAAGAGAAGATCATCGTTGCCGCCGTTGAGCCGAAGATCGTTGTTCTGGTCTTTGAGGATATACATTTCCAGTTCGATCAGTCATCCCTTACCCCGGAAGCGAAGGTGGCCCTGAAAAAGGATATCCGTATTTTAAAAGAAAATCCGAAAGCCAAAATCAGGGTTGCCGGCTATACCTCCGCCTCGGGAACGGAAGAGTACAATCAGAAGCTGAGCGAGAGAAGAGCGGTGGCTGTCCGGGAATACCTTATCAATGAAGGTGTTATTACCCAAGAGCGATTAACCACCATCGGGTACGGCGAAACCCACCCGGCTGTTGTTGAAGCGGCTCCCAAAGAGCTTTATTCCGCGGCGGCAAAGGCTAACATGAGAGTTCTTTTTGAGATAGTCGTACAGTAATCTGACGGGTAAAATTGTATCGACCTGTTGTCGGCCGGCGCCGGAATGCACCGGCCGACAGCAGTACCCTGATTGCAACCAGCTACATGCGTTCGGATACTGCGTGAAAGTAGTTATTATTATCATCGCGATATCGATTCTCTTCCCGGCCGGTTCCCTCCCGGCTACGGACACTCTCAGATCGGACAGAGAGATTCTGTCGGATACCTATCTGCGCAACAGATCCCGATTGGCGGCAAGCAGCTTCGGTATGCCTCTTTTTTTAGACTCCTCCGAGCTTAAGGAGCGGGTACATGTGGATGTCTACGGGATCTTTGACTATCCCTTCAGCAGCATCGTCACTGCGCTCAAAGTCCCGGCTAACTGGTGCGAAATCGTGGCGCTTCACCCCAATGTCAAGGCTTGCACCTATCGGGAGCGGTCGGGCGACTGGTTGCTGACCTTTTACCTCGGGCGCAAGTACTATCAACCACCCGAGGAGGCGGACCCTGTGGTGTACCGGTATCAAAACGTTATTCGGCGGGAAGGGTATCTGGATATTATTCTCATCGCCAACGCCGGTCCCTTCGGCACAGAGGATCACCGGATGAGGTTCGAGGCCCTCCCCTTGGCGGGGGGGAAGACCTTCGTCCATGTAAGCTACAGCTACAGCGACACCGTTGCCCTTCGCCTGGCGCAAAAGGTTTATTTCGCAACCCTGGGCAGGAGCAAGGTAGGGTTTACGGTAATCGGAACAGACGGCAATGACAATCCCGTGCTTATCGGCGGGCCACGCGGAGCTCTTGAGCGCAATGCCGTCAGGTACTACCTTGCAATCCGGACCTTCATGGAAACGTCGCGTTATCCCGAGGAGAGCCGTTTTAGCATGCGACTCAGTCAGTGGTACGATCTGACGAGTCACTATCGGAAGCAGCTCTTCGATCTGGATAAAAATGAGTACCTCACCGGCAAGACAAGCGAACGGAAGAACCAGACGGCGCTCCAGCACTCCGTGGGGAACTGAGCCTGTGTCGTCGTCAGGATGCCTCTTACCCGTCACTCCCAATTATCTCCATGATCCGTCACATTTTGCCGATATGTCGCCGATGACGTATAACAGTGATGAGTTTTTCATTCTCCTTCCCTCGATGATTCCGCTTTTACGCGTATAGTCAATCAGTTACGACCGTACTGTCTCCTGTCCTCCCTTGGCACGCTAGTTGCGATGTAGCATCATGACAGAGCAGGGACGCCGCCCTGCTTTGTGCGAAATGACCTGCTATTGAAGGGAGGTACGACAGGGAACAGCAACAAACATCCGTCAGGTAGTCTGAAATTCGCAGTGAACAAATGGACCACAACAACAAGGAGGAATTATGAAAAAGGGAAGTATTACCGGTTTGTTACTTGCAGTAGCGTTGATCGCCACTGCTTCACTTGCATCCGCCGAGGATAAACCCTCCAGCTATCTGATGCTCAAGGGGGGGATCTATTCTCCCGGCAACTCCTACGACGTCCATGATTTCAATGCCGGCCAAACGGATCATCTGGACAGCAAGACCGGATTCGCCGGTGAAATCGGAGTCGGGCACTACTTCCTCCCCATGCTTGCCGTGGAACTGGGCGCCGGCTACTTTGAAAGCAAGGGCTCCCCCGCGGCAAAGCCCGGTGAAGCTAAGTTCAAAGTCGTCCCGGTGGTTGCAACCGCAAAAGTCTGTATTCCTCTGGGGATATTCGAACCGTACGGATTGGCCGGAATCGGCGCCTATTTCACCGATCTTGATGTTAACGGCACTACCGACAATTTTCATGGGTCAACGAAAGTAACCTATGGCTTGCATGCCGGAGCCGGTTTCAATATTAATTTCGCCAATAACGTATTCGCGGGTCTGGAGGGGAAATATCTCTGGGCCAGGCCGTCTTATGGCGGGCAGGATGTCAAACTTGACGGTTTTGTTACCACAGTGGACGTCGGCGTCAGATTCTGAGAGTAACCCCTGATACTTCACAAGAGATGAGCTCTTCCCAGTGAACAAGTTCAACGACAACAAAAACGGTATACAAGGAGAATGTGACATGAAAATAAAGTGTTCCGTAATTCTGCTGGCGGCTGCCGTCGCTCTCTGTGCGTTCAGCATGCCGGCCCACGCCGGCAAGACGGATGACCGTATCGAAGCGTCAGCCCGGAAGTCATATGTGTTCGAGGTCTATCTCAAGGGTGATGATATCAAGGTCGAGTCCCATGAGGGGGCTGTCACGTTGACGGGGATCGTAACCGAGGAAGCTCATAAATCATTGGCGCAGGAAACCGTGACGGGTCTCCCCGGAGTCAAGAGCGTGGACAACAGGCTGGTGCTCAAGGGTGCGGCTCCCTCTGCAAATTCCGACGCCTGGCTGCGTGACAAGGTCAAAGCCACACTCCTGTTTCATCGGAGCGTAAACGCCGCAGCCACCGAGGTTGACGTCAAGGACGGCATCGTAACCCTGCGTGGGATGGCCGCCAATCAGGCGCAAAAGGAATTGACGGCCGAATACGCCAAGGATCTTGATGGCGTCAAAGATGTGATGAACGAAATGGTTGTGGCGACTCCCCCGGTAAAGGTCCGGACATTGGGGGACAAGATCGATGACGCATCCATCACCGCCATAGTCAAAACGACGCTGCTCTATCATCGCTCAACCAGCGCCCTCAACACCAAAGTCGTAACCAGACGTGGCGTCGTCACCCTGGACGGTAAGGCCAAAAATATCGCTGAAGTGAACCTGGCCACCAAGCTTGCCGGAGATGTCACCGGAGTGAAGAGTGTCTCGAACCGGATGATCATTGAATAACCGGGAAGAGCTGCCCGAAGGAGTTTCCGGCTGTTATTGACGGCAGGTCGGCTATATACCAAACCGGCAGTAGCTGACGCTGCTGCCGGTCGCCGTAACAAAGGAGGATGATATGTTGTGGACATTCTGTGTAGTTCTCATAGTGCTCTGGCTTCTGGGGATAGTTACGTCATATACCATGGGGGGACTGATCCATATTCTGCTGGTAATCGCCATTATCACGGTGCTGGTCCGAGTCATTCAAGGACGCAGGGTTCTGTAGTGAAACCGATAGAAAAACATTTCGATTTTCTGATGCGGGTAGTTCGTGGTTTCATGCGGAACCAGGGGTTTTTGATGTCGGGCGCAATCGCCTATTATACCCTGATGTCCATTGTACCCCTTTCAATTATCGCTCTTGTGGGCTTGACAAATTTCATCGAAAAGCCGCTGTTGATCAGCACTCTCTCCACGTACCTGGAGATGGTGATTCCCGGCTATGCCGTCACCTTGACCGAACAGGCGCGGGCGTTCCTTGATCACCGCGAGGTAGTCGGAACCATCGGTTTTTTCGGCATGCTTTTCTTCAGCTCCACCGTCTTTTCCATGATCGAAAACGCCCTGGCGGTTATTTTTCCCCGGCATTTGAAGATTCAACGCCGAAACTTTCTTGTTTCCGCCATTATTCCCTATGGCTACATCTTCTTCATGGGGCTGGGTGTCCTGCTGGTATCGTTCATTGTGGGAGCGATCGAAACAGTGGATAGCAGACATCTTTCTCTCCTGGGATGGAGTCTCGATCTTGACGGCGCCACCGGGGTGGCGTTGTACCTGCTGGGGATTGTCGGCGAAATGATGATGCTCACCTCCATCTACCTGGTGATGCCCGTGGTGCGGGTTAAGTTTCGTCACGCCCTCATCGGCGGGGTAACCGCGGCTCTGCTCTGGGAAATCACTCGCAGGATAATGGTCTGGTATTACGCGACGGTTTCCATGATCAACGTCATTTACGGTTCCATTACCCTTACGATCGTGGCTTTGCTCAGCATAGAGGTTATTGCGATAATCCTGCTGCTGGGCGCTCAGGTCATAGCGGAACTTGAGCGCTTGCCCGATGACGCAGAGGGAGAACAGTCGCCGAAGTCCGAGGCATGACGTGTGATGACTCTTTGGTGAAACTTCATCCGGCTTGCCGATGCCGGCGTCAACATCCTGATCTTCCCTGAAGGGGAACATTCATTGAGCGGCTGTCTGCACCCCTTTCTTCCGGGAGTGGGGATCATGGTCAAGGAGCTGGGGATTCCGGTTGTTTTCGATAAAAATCAGCGGGACGGAAAAGGTGCTGCCCCATGAGGTGACATGGCCAAAGCAGGGCAAGGTGACGGTGACCTTCGGCGCACCAATCAAGTTTCGCTACGAAGAGCCGGCGGAGATCGTGGCCATGACTCGCCGGGCGGTTGAGGCTATCAATAATGAGTCCGTACTGCCTATGATTTAATCTGTAAATTCGCCAACCGGGAGAAACAACGTCATGTTGAAAATCATCATCATCGCCCTTGTCCTATCGGCATCAAGCCAAAGTGTACTTGCAGACCCTCTACCAAGCGCGGGGGGGCAGATGCAGCAGATCCCGCCCACACCGATTCTCCGGAAAGCAGTTCCCACAATCCGGGTTGAGCAACCTGTTGCGCCGGTAGTCCCGATGGCGGATGAGCGGAGAATCCGGGTCAAGTCACTGCGGGTTACCGGCCAGACCCTACATTCCGAGGCCGAACTGTTGGCGATCACCGGTTTCATCCCGGGCCACGAGCTGACATTGACCGAATTGCGCGCTCTGGCGCAGAAAGTTACGGATTATTACCAAGGGAACGGGTATTTCGCGGCGCACGCCTACCTTCCTCAACAGGATATCAAAGATGGCGCCGTGACGATTGCCGTGATCGAGGGGGTGTACGGTAAGGTCATACTGAATAACCATACGTACCTCACGACGGCTACGGCAGACAGAATTTTCGGAGGAGTGAACAGCGGCGGTGTCATCGCGAGCCCCCCTCTGGAACGCCGTCTCCTGCTCCTCTCCGATCTTCCCGGAGTTGAGGTCAAATCGACTCTTGTCCCGGGCGCCTCCGTGGGAGCATCAGATCTGATCGTTGATCTCACACCGGGTCAGCGTATTACGGGTGAGGTTGATGCCGATAACGCCGGCAACCGCTACACCGGTGCGTACCGTGTAGGGGCTACGGTAAATGTCAACGAACTGCTGGGATACGGCGACGTCGCCTCATTGCGGGCTATGACGTCGGGTTACGGGCTGTTCTATGTCCGGGCTTCGTACCAGATCCAGCTCAGTGAAGCCAGGGTGGGAGTGGCGGGCAGTATGCTGAGCTACCGTCTGGGGGAGGAGTTTGAGAGCCTTCACGCCAACGGCACAGCCCAGGTGGCAAGCATCTATGGCAGTTATCCCTTGATCCGTTCCCGTAACAACAATCTCAACGCCGGGCTCGCCTTCAACGCCAAGACGTTTCAAGACAGGGTTGATTCAACCTCGACGGTGACCGATAAGCAGGCGCGACTGTTCATGGCCAGCCTGTACGGCGATCACCATGACAATCTCCTGGGTGGGGGCTTAAGCAGTTATTCGCTTACATTGACCACCGGCAACCTGGACATACGAACTGAGGCGGCACGATCCGCCGATGCGGCGGCAGCCCGGAGCAACGGCCTCTATAACAAGCTGGGATTCAGTCTCATGCGGTTGCAGAGTGTGACTGACTCTTTCTCGCTCTTCGCTTCCGTGAACGGTCAGGTGGCCTTCAACAATCTTGACGTTTCCGAGAAGATGGAGTTGGGCGGCATGTATGCCGTGCGGGCTTATCCTGAAGGGGAAGCCTATGCGGACGAAGGATATCTGCTGACCGTGGAAGCTCGCATGCAGCTTCCCAAATTCATTGAACGTCTGCCGGGGGAGGTTCAGTTGATAGGGTTCGTGGATACCGGCACGGTTACCGTAAACAAGAATACTTGGACGTCCGAGCAAAACAACAGGACCCTGAGTGGTGCGGGGATAGGGGTCAACTGGATGGATTACAATAATTTTTCCGTGAAGGCGTATTGGGCTTTCAAACTGGGAAATGAACCGGCAACGTCAGCCCCGGACAAGTCCGGACGATTCTGGATACAGCTTGTGAAGTATTTTTAGCATGGTGACCAATAAACAGAGATTCCGTCATAAGCAGTTCACACATAATGGAGTGACCACATGAATCGCATATACCGATTAATCTGGAACAATAAGATTGGAGCTCTTGTCGTCGTATCCGAAAACGCCAAAAGCTCGATCAAGGCAGGTTCGTCACGCAGGAGCACGACAGGCGCCGCTCTACGCTTGATCCTCTCACTCCTGGCTATCCCCCTGGTGATGTCGTACGCAACGAACGTTTTCGCGCTCCCCGTGGGGGGGATTGTAACGGTAGGAAGCGGCGGCATCAGCAGCAGCGGCGCCGGCACGATCATCACGCAAACCACCCCCAACATGGTGATCAACTGGCAGAGTTTCAATATCGGCCGGACAGAAACGGTCCGGTTTGTGCAGCCCGGGAGCGGTTCGGTGACGCTGAACCGGGTACTGGGGGAAAATCCTTCCAGTATCTTCGGCACTTTGTCGGCCAATGGCAAGGTTTTCCTGCTGAACCCCAACGGCATACTTTTCGGTCAGGGTGCATCGGTCAATGTGGGAGGATTGGTCGCCTCCACCCTGGGGATTACCGACAGGAACTTTATGGCGGGCGACTATAGGTTCGCCGGGGCCGGCAGCGGCACGATTCTCAACCGGGGATCCGTCAACGCCGACGGTGGCTTTGTGGCGCTGTTGGGCGCCACTGTCAGCAATGAAGGGGTGATTTCGGCCAAACTCGGCACGGTGGCGCTGGCCGCGGGTAATGCCGTTACCCTGGATCTGGCCGGTGATGGGCTGCTCAATATAACCGTGAATCAGGGTGCGGTGAATGCGCTGGCTCAGAACGGCGGAATGATCCTGGCCAATGGGGGAAACGTACTGATGACCGCCAGGTCGGCGGGGGAGCTCTTGCCCGGCGTGGTAAACAACACCGGTGTGATTCAAGCGCAGACCATCGAGAACCATAACGGTACTATCAGGCTCATGGGCGACATGCACAACGGCACGGTGAAGGTCGGCGGCACCCTGGATGCCTCGGCTCCCGATGGCGGGTATGGCGGTTTCATTGAAACCTCCGCGGCGCATGTGAAAGTTGCCGATAACGCCGTCATTACCACACGATACAACGGGGGAGTTGCGGGTAACTGGCTGATCGACCCCCAGGACTTTACTATCGGCGCCGGGGGAGACATCGCCGGTTCCACGCTGGGTGGAAACCTGATTACGTCGAACATCACCATTCTCAGCACTGCCGGCGCCGTCGCCGGGAACGGAGATATCAATGTAAATGAGGCGGTAACCTGGACTCCGACTCCGAGCGCGACGACTCTGACGTTAAACGGAGTACGGAATGTGAACGTGAATGCGGCCATTACCGCCACCGGGGGAAATCTGACCGTGATCGCCGGAACCGATGTGAAGGTGAATGCGGCCATTACGACTGTCCGAGGGAACGTTACCATGACAGCCGGACATGACGTAACTATTGTGAAGGATGGAACTCGCCCACTTACGGCGATTACGACCACCGATGGAAGCCTGACATCCAATGCCGGACGCAATGTTACTATCCTGAATGCGGCTCTTACGACGACCAGAGGCAACTTGGTGCTGAATGCCGGCAATGACGGTGTGAGCGGCGGCGCCGTATTTTTTGCTCCCGGAACACCCAAGGCCACCGTCACAGGGCCGGGTGCGGCAGTCAAGATTTATAATCCGATTGGAACGACAACGGAGTACGCCGACAACTTCACTTTGACCGGCGGCGCTACATTCATGCAGTATCTGTTGGTGTTCACGCAGGGGCTAACAGGTCCGACAGGCCCAACAGGTCCGGCGGGCCCAACTGGTGCAACGGGCGCACAAGGTGTTGCCGGCGCTATTGGAGCTGCGGGAGCAATGGGGGCCACCGGCCCGACAGGCGCTACCGGTACGGTGGGTCCCATTGGTCCTATCGGCATGACCGGTGTTGCAGGACAAATCGGTGCAACTGGTGCATTAGGGGCATTAGGTGCAACCGGTCCGGCCGGCGCGACAGGCGCCACCGGGCTTACCGGAGCGGCAGGTCCAACGGGTGTGGCAGGCGCGACCGGTCCGGCAGGTTTGGCTGGTGAAGGAGGCGCGACAGGCGCCACCGGTCTTAACGGAGTAGCGGGTCCGGCGGGCGCGGCAGGCGCGACCGGTCCGGCAGGTTTGGCAGGAGAAGCAGGTCCGGCAGGTCTCACCGGGCTTAACGGAGTAGCGGGTCCGGCGGGCGCCAATGGGCGTACCGGAGCCACTGGCCCGGTGGGCCAGACAGGCGATATTGGTCCGGCTGGAGCACCAGGCGCCACTGGCCTTACCGGTGTTCCTGGTCCGACAGGCGCTACCGGCGAGACGGGTCCAGTGGGCCCGGCGGGTACTACGCTCACTTCTGTGTTTGCGGTACCACCGGTGTTACCGCCGAAACCTGCGATGATACCACCCCAGGCGCCGCCGGTCGAGGCCGTACATGTTACGATACCACCGGAGCCACCGTCGTTGGAATCAATTCCACTTATTGCGCCACCTGCACCGCCGGTGAAGACAGTCCCCGTTGTCGTACCGGTCAAGACGCCTGCTGAAGATCCGGACCCGGTCATAGTGCTGACCAAAACGCCGGCGGCAGATCCGGACCCGGTCATCGTGCCGGACAAAACACCGCCAAAGGTTTACGTGACGCCTCATCGTCCGCTCAAGCAAGACCGGAATTAATTCAGCTGTCGTCATGATGCCAACCTGGATTAAAAATTGCGCCACTCTGTTTTGTTTTGGTCTGTTGACCTCCGGAAGCATCTCGAATCAGGCAAGCGCGGCGGACATCGTCGCGTATCCGCCGGGTTTAAAGGCGCAGGAAGGTGACGTAACCAGACCCCCCTGCAAGATTAAACCCCAACGGGCGCATCGCGCCAAACCAGCTAACTTTAAAAAGGAATGCCCGTCCCATGAGGCCCGGCACGTGGCGGATTGGGTCGTAGATTCGAGAAACAATTTCAGTTTGCCCTTTGTAATCGTGGACAAGGTTGACGCCAAGGTCTTCGTATTCCGTCCGGATGGGGAGCTCCGCGGCGCAGCGCGTGTGCTGATCGGCCTGACCCGGGGGGATGACTCTGCCCCCGGCATCGGTGATAGAAAGTTATCAAGTATTAGCCCCGAGGAACGTACCACGCCGGCGGGCCGCTTCGTGGCCTCACTGGGTCACAATTTGCAGGGGTCGGAAATTCTCTGGGTAGACTACGATACCGCCATATCACTCCATCGGGTGGTTACGACTAACCCCCGGGAGCGTCGCCTGCAGCGCCTTGCTTCTCCGACTACCGTTGACAAGCGTATTACCTATGGCTGCATAAATGTTCCGGGAAAGTTCTTCAATAACGTAGTCCGCCCGGCATTTGCCGGGACCAATGGCGTCGTTTATATACTTCCGGAAACAAAATCGGCCAGTGAACTCTTCGGGTCGTATGATCCGGATCCATGAGAAAATCGGGTAAATTGCCCGCGTTGAACAACTGGTCAAGAAAGTAATTGAGGAGAGTAAACGATGAAACCGGCTGACAAGTACCTGAAAATAGTCGAATGGTCAGAAGAAGATTCCTGTTACATTGGAACCTGCCCGGGACTTATTCATGGCGGTATCCACGGTG
>CAIYUY010000097.1 GCA_903929485.1 uncultured Desulfuromonadales bacterium | reverse complement strand
GGAACCGCAAAGTAAAAGCTTTTTTTGGGGTATACCGAAAAAGAATCCAGGTTCGTTGTTTTTCTCTATTTTCTTTGCGTACTTTGCGTCTTTGCGGTTCAAAGTATCACGAAACTTTAAGCCGGACGGGGTACTAGAACCTGTTTTACAATGAACCTGGTTTTACAACTCGCTGGACTGCCCCGTGGTGGAGAGGACGCTGGACCAGAGAGCGCTGCCCGGATCGATCTTCTTCCGGCCGGAAACGGCCAAGGGAATCGGCACATGGGTGAACGTCCCGTGGGAGAAGCCGACCACCATGTTGGTTCTCCCCGTCATCCCCGCGTGGACTGCGTTATGACCCAGGAGAAGGCAGAATGAAGAGTCATGGGCGTTGGCCGACAAGCTCCGGATGATGTAACTGGGATCGATGTACTTGAGATTGAGTTCGACTTCATGCTCGCGGAAGTAGTCGCTGATTGCGCTCTTGAGGAAGAGCCCGATATCGGCGAATCTCACGTTCCCCGAGGCGTCCCGCTCTCCGGTGGCCTGGAGCAGATCCTGTCCCGCCCCCTCGGCGACGATCACCACGGCGTGCCCTCGTTTTTCAACCCGCTCCCGTAGCGCCCCAAGGAAACCATCCAGAGTGAACGGCACCTCCGGAATAAGACAAAAATTCACATTACTGTCACAGAGAACCGTGGTGGCGGAGATAAAGCCCGACTCCCGCCCCATGAGTCTGACTAACCCCACACCGTTGCGGGCGCCGGTGGCTTCAACATTGGCGGCGGAGGTGGCGCGTTGCGCCTCGGCCACGGCGGTTTCAAAACCGAAAGACTTCTCGATGTAGAGGATGTCGTTGTCAATGGTCTTGGGGATACCGATGATGCCTATTTTGAGCCCTCGCCGGGTTACCTCCTCGCTGATCCCCCGAGACCCCTTGAGTGTCCCGTCGCCGCCGATGGTGAAGAGGAGGCCGATGTTCATCTGCTCCAGGGTGTCCACCATCTCACCCAGATCCTGATTCCCGCGGGACGAGCCGAGGATGGTCCCCCCCTTTTCGTTAATCCCCTCCACTGAATCGGGGGTCAGCTCCACCGGTTCGTGCCCGTAACGGTACGAGAGCCCTTCAAACCCGAACTTCAGTCCGAATACTTTCTTCACTCCGTAATGATGATAAAGACTCAAAACTATGGCCCTGATAACGTCGTTAAGACCGGGACAGATACCGCCACAGGTGACGATACCGCATTTGAGCTTGGACGGATCGAAATAGATCTTTTCCCGGGGTCCGGCAACCTCCATGCTGGGAGGCTCCTTCCCCTGGGCGATGCATGTCTGCACCGAGGCGAGAGTAGTCCGGAACAGCACCCGCTGATCGTCATGGGTGAAACCTCCCAGCTTGAGAGGGGACGGGATGCGGCAGTCACCCAGCTTGGTGATGGTAAAGTCGGGATACGGGACATCGATCATGGTGACCTCCAGGTTTGTATGACTCGATTTCACGTGGGTCATTCGCCTTCGCCGAATGCCGGTGGCGCCGCGATGCTAAACTTTTTTTTATCCCGCCAAACATAGACGGAGATAAGAATGGCGCTAAAGATGACCACCCCAAGAAGCGCCTGATGGGAATATCTCATGATACGTTCCTGGTTGCTGCCGATGAAGTAGCCGATCCAGGTAAGAATCGAGACCCATATCCCGGCGCCCAGGAGGGTATAGAGAGAAAATTTCAGATGATTCATCCCGGCCAGACCGGCCGGGAGGGAGATAAGGTGCCGGACTACCGGCAGAAGCCGCCCGATGAAGGTGGATATTTCGCCGTGACGATTAAAAAAGCTCTCCACCTTGGCGAACTTTCCATGGGTAATTCCCACATATTTACCGTATTTCAGGACCAGGGGACGCCCCAGGTAGTGGGCCGTGAAGTAGTTGACGTAAGCCCCCACAAGGCTTCCCATGGTTCCCCAAAAAATGGCGATCCAGACATTCATGACCCCCTGCTGGGCGAGATATCCCGCCGGCGGCATCACCACCTCGCTGGGGATGGGAATAACCGAACTCTCCATGGCCATGAGCATGAAAATACCGGGGTACCCCATGGCGCCGATGGTGTTCACCAACCAGGTAATCAGTTCGTGCATGAAAACTCCTGGGAAATCATCTGTAAACTCCCTCATTGTAGCGGTAATCCCGACAAAACACCAGAAAAAGCAGTTCCCCGTTCCCACAGCCACGATCCCCGCCTCATTCCGGTTCATATTGACACCCACGGGAAAAACCTCTATCATCCACGGCGTGCATATCCATCAACCGTCGGCAATCAGCGCCGCCGCTACCTGTGAGGTCTTTGATGTTCGGAATCGGAATGCCGGAACTTATGATCATCTTCGTGATCGCCCTTATCGTCATCGGCCCGGCAAAACTCCCTGAACTGGCCCGCTCCCTGGGAAAGACTCTGGCCGAATTCAAACGCGCCACTGACGATTTCAAATGGAAGATGGAGGAAGATGCCCGCTCCCTGGATGAAAAGGACCGGATTGCCAAGGAGGTCGCCGCCCGGGAAGCAGCCCTGAAGGAAGAAGCCAAGCTATCGCCGGCTACTCCCGCGGACGTCACCATGGCGATAGTAACCTCCCCTTCCCCAGCAAACATCATTGACCCGGTTATCGCCTCCACCGCGACTCAACCATGGAATGACCTCCTCACCCAGGCGGGGATCACTCCGGTGGAGCAACTTGTTGAGGTCAAGGCAGGATCAGCTCCGGAAATTTCAGCCCCCCCGACGGCTCAACCGGCGGAAAAAATCACCGCGTAGCCCCCCCTTTTCTTCCCTGAATCCATGGTGAACTGTAAAGAAACCTGACAGTTTCACCGGAACTGTAAAGAAACCTGACACTTTTTGTCGGGTTTTTTTACAGTTGCCGTCACCCGGTTCACCAGGGTGGCGTCATTTCCTTAACCTGATAGCCTCCCTTAAGCATGCAGTTTGAATAAACTCGTTGCATCGGCGGCGGATGACATTTCAAGCACAGCAGTAAATCTGAGCTGTTACGAGTTTTTTTCAGCGATGAAACAGATTGTATTCGCTAATTACATTATTTTATCCCTACAGCGGCACTTTTAAGGCACATTTTTTGCACAACACCTTCCGTAGCGACTATGTATGTTTGGAGATAAAATCGTGAAAACAACACACAACCCTGAAAAAATATTCATCCGCACCTTCGGCGGCCTGACCATCTACCGCCACCATGCACCGGTGGCCATTTCCTGGGAAAGCCAGAAGGCTCGTCTCCTCTTTTGTTATCTCCTGATAACCTCTGATCAGTGGGTGCATCGCGACCAGCTCCTGGAACTTCTCTGGCCGGGTTGCGAACACGAGAGCGGCTCGAAGAATTTCAAGACGACCCTGAGCAGGCTCCGAAAATCGTTTCAGGGGGCAAGAAACCTGAACCCGGTGCTCACCCAGGGAGACGCCTACCGACTGAACTTCGAAGCAATCGCCTGTGACAACGGCGTCTTCAGGGACAACGCCGTCGCCGGCATCAAGCATATGACCCGCAACGAAGTCAAGAGCGCGCGGGAACATCTTGAGAAAGCCCAGGAGCTCTACGTCGCCGAGTTCCTGCCCGAAGAACCCACCGACGCATTCATCGGAGCGTCCCGTCAAGAGTTGGCGGGTCTCTTTACCACGGTGCTAAACTATCTGGAAAGAATCTATGCCGCAGAAGAGCGAACCGATCTCCTCGCCTCACTCAGGAGCCTTTCACACTTCCCCTCCTTTCAGCGCAACTGATCGACGTTTCACCACAGAGTCACGGAGAGCACGGAGAATTCAAGACATCTCGTGTTCTCCGTGGCAAATCATTCCTCACCGCTGACAATTGGTACAGAATACGGTGGAGCGATTCCCCAGCCGGATCTCTTCCAGCATCCCCCCGCAGCCGAAACAGGGCTTCCCCCCCCTCCCGTATACAAGAAAATCAAGAGGGTGATACCGGAGCGGTTCCTCCGCCACCCCAAAATTCATGATCGTACTCCCCTTCAGGATAGACTCAGTCAAAACCTCCCGAATCGTGGCGACCAAGGCTTCGCACTCATCCGGTGAAAGTGAACGGGACTGACGTGACGGGCGGAGCCGTGAGCGAAAGAGCGCTTCGTTGGCGTAGATGTTTCCAACCCCCGCCACGACGGATGAGTTCATGATGAACTGCTTCACCGCCACGGAGCGGGAACGGCTGAGGGTAAAGAGGTACTCGCCGTCAAACCCGTTTTGCAGCGGTTCCGGCCCCATCTCCGCCAGGAGCGGATGAGCCGACGGATCATCTCCCGTCCAGAAAACCGTGCCGAATTTTCGGGGATCATTAAACCGGAGAACGCGGCCTCCGCTAAAGAGAAGGTCCAGATGGTCGTGCCTTCCCGCCTCCATGGGCGATGGGAGCACCCTCAGATGCCCGGTCATCCCCAGGTGGATGACGAGCCAACCACCGTCACAAGCCAGGAGGAGGTATTTACCCCTCCGCCCCACCTCCCTCAGAGTCCGTCCCGCAAGGATAGCGGGGAGTTCGGCGGGAACAGGGAGCCGCAGCTTCCAGCTCCTGACGACGACCCCCACGATACGATCTCCCGTCAATTCTTCAGCCAGCGCCCGTCGGGTCACTTCTACTTCGGGCAGTTCGGGCATAGGATCTCCATGATTGGAAAGGCAAGCAGATCAAACTTGATGCTCTCGCAAATTCTGTCATTGCGAGGAGCGAAGCGACGAGGCAATCTCCGTAATTTGAATATGTTAGCAAGACACTGGATTGCTTCGCTTCGCTCGCAATGACGGAATTGTCGAGTGCATCAAACTTTGCTTGACGAACATTAACATTAATGATATTTATTGCCAAGGTTTTACCGGACAAGCTAAAAAAAGTTCAAAGCTCCTGCTTTCTACCTGATTTTTTTGGAAATGATCAATGCTAAAGAGCATCTCTACCTTCTCACCACACAGCCTCCGCTTCAGGCTCTTCCTGACCTTTTCCCTGCTCACCCTGATCGTCGCCATCGCCGTGGGGGCTCTCTATGCCTTCAAGGAGATCCGCGATTACAACCAGCAGACCATGGAAAAGGGGCGGATTCTGGCATTTTCCCTGGCCGGCGCCGCCCGCATCCCGCTCTTCGCCGGCGACCGGGAGACCCTGGCCCGCCTCGCCGCCGATACCGCCCAATACTCCCGGGTCTGCCAGGTGACGATTACTACCGCCGCCGGAGAGATGGCGGCTCGCGCCGGACATTCGTCGCGACATACCGGGTTGAGTTGCCGATCCACCATATGGGCGACCCCCGGGAGAAGATTGTCCGACCACTCCTGGAAAGAGGAGAGCGCCGGGAGCGCCTCATTGGGGCTGGTCCAAGTGACCATGGAAAACAGCGAGATACGGGAGTCCATCCAGGCGGTGGCCACCAACACGGTGCTGGTGGCCGGCTTTTTCTGGGTGGTGATCAGTTATCTCAGTTACCGTTTCGTGGAGAGAATCACCCGCTCCCTGACCCCCCTGGTGGACGGTCTCAAAACCATGCAGAAGGGAGACTACGTCACAAAGATCATCCCGGCCGGCAATGACGAACTGACGGATGTCTCTGTCGCAATCAACAACCTGGCGGAAACGCTGCGACGGCGCGATGCAGAGAACAAACAACTCCATGAGGATTTGATAATTTCACGAAGCAACATGCAGACCCTCCTGGACAATATGCCCATGACCGTATGGTTGAAAGATGCCGGGGGTCGCTACATGATGGTCAACCAGAGTTATGCCGAGAGCACCGGCAGGCCGCGGGAGGAGATCATCGGTCTCACCGACAAAGAGATCTGGCCACGGGAACTGGCCGAGAACTCCCAGGAGGAAGACCGGCAGGTGATGACCTCCTCCATCCGTATCCATAATGAAGTGCAGAGGGGAACGCCCCGGCACCCGTCCTGGCTGGAAATCTTCAAGGCGCCCACGACCAACGGCAGAGGTGAAACGGTGGGAACCGTCGGCTTTGCCCGCGACATCACCGACAACAAGCTGCTTGCGGAGGCGCGGCGGCAGAGTGACGAAAAGTACCGCTCCATCGTGGAGATGGCCCAGGAGTGGATCTGGGAGATTGATCAGGCAGGAAAGTGTACCTACACAACTGCGCGGGTCACCGACATCCTGGGGTACGGCATTGGGGAATTTCTCCATAAAAAATTTCCGGAGTTACTCCATCAGGAAGACAGCCTTGCGATTCAAGAAAAACTGCCTCAGCTCATTGTCAAAAAAACAGGGTGGCGAGGATGGGTGCTCCGGTGGCGGCATAAGGACGGAAGCTCTCGCTACCTGGAAAGCAACGCCGATCCCATATTCAACAACGCCGGAGAGTTCACCGGTTTTCGGGGCGCCGACCGGGACATCACCGAACGGGTAAAAGTCGCGGAGGAGCTGCGACATGCCAAGGAGGCCGCCGAAGTGGCCAACCGGACCAAGAGCGAATTTCTGGCCAACATGAGCCACGAAATCCGAACCCCCATGAACGCCATCATCGGGCTGGGGCATCTGGCGCTGCAGACGGAGCTGACCCCCCAGCAGCGGGATTACCTGGAAAAGATCGAGAGTTCCAGCCACTCCCTCCTCAACCTCATCAACGACATCCTGGACCTCTCCAAGGTAGAGGCCGGGATGCTGACCCTGGAGCAGACGGAATTTTCCCTGCTGGAACTGCTGGAGCGGGTTTTGGCGCTCTGCGCCGTGCAGGGAAGAGCCAAGGGTCTTAAGCTCCGCTTCATCCGCCAGGAGCAGCTACCGGAATCCCTGGTGGGAGACCCGTACCGGCTGCAACAGATTCTGCAAAATCTCCTCAGCAACGGGGTCAAATTCACGGAAACGGGGGAGATTATTCTCACCGTCACCCTCGTCAAACCCAGGGAGGAGGATCAGGTCATACTCGGTTTCGCCATCCGCGATACCGGCATCGGGTTATCGGACGACCAGATAAACCTGCTGTTTCAGCCCTTCACCCAGGCGGACGGCTCCATGACCAGACTGTACGGGGGGACCGGACTGGGTCTCAGCATCTGCCGCCAGCTGGCCACCCTCATGGGGGGGACAATCAAGGCCGAGGGTGTTCCCGGAGAGGGAAGCACCTTCAGCTTCACTGCCCGCTTCGGGGTAGGAGAACAGACCTATGCCCCACTCCCCCCGACGCCAAGCGCTACAAACCAGACGCCGCTGGTGGCCTCCGCCCTGGAGGGAATCCGGGTCCTGGTGGTGGAAGACCAGCCCCTCAACCGCCAGGTGGCGCAAGAACTGCTGGCCGCCGCCGGGGTGGTGGTCAGCACCGCCGCCGACGGGCAGATGGCAGTCGCCATGGCGGCGACCAAGTTCTACGATATTATCCTCATGGATCTCCAGATGCCGGTCATGGACGGCTACACCGCCACCCGACAGATCAGGCGACAGTGGAGCGCGTCCGAACTCCCCATCATCGCCATGACCGCCCACGCCATGGAGAGTGAGCGGGGGAGATGCCTGGAGGCCGGGATGAACGACTATCTCCCCAAACCCATTGACGTCAGAACTCTCTACCGAACCCTGCAGGCCTGGAGTCGTCACCTCCCCGTCGCCCAGCCGCCGCCGGCGGCCGACTGCGTCAAACTCCCCAGGGGAGAAGAACTGCCGGCGAATCTCCCCGGTCTGGATCTGAAGGAGGGGTTGGCGCGCCTGGGAGGGAACAGGGATCTCTACGGCCGGCTCATCATCGGCTTCGCCCGGGATAACCGGCACGCCGGCGGCGAGATCCGCGCCGCCCTGGCAAACTCCGACCTGGAAAAGGCCGGGGACCTGGTCCATGCCGTCAGGGGGGGGGCGGGGAATATCTCCGCCGGTCGTCTGCATCTACTCCTTTCTTCCCTGGAAACGGCCTGCCGGAAAGGAGATGCCGAAACAGCCACAACCCTCCAACCGGAACTGGAGGAAGCAATGGCGGAGCTCGTGGCGTCAGCGGAGACACTTAAATCATCACTCCCCGCCCCCGACGTCCCCCTGGAGGGAAGAACCGTTGCCCCCCGGGAACTGGAGACCATGTTAAGGGAGCTGGGGATACTCGCTTCCCAAAACAATCTCAAGATAATCAATCGACTCCCATGGCTGACCGAACTGGTCGCCGGGACAAAATACATCCCTTTTGTCTCCCACCTCACCGAGACCGTGGAGTTGCTTAATTTTGCCGCGGCATGCCGGCAGATCGAAACCATGATCGGGCTGATAACGGAGGAACAGTGACGCCGGCTATGAACTAAAAAGCCTGACTATTCAGGCTTTTATAGTCAGACATGTTTTAAAGGGCGCGACTCCGGCAGGGACGATAGATCTTCAGCAGAGCCAGGGCCATTTCCGCGGGGCTTGCCGCCACGCTGATCCCGCACTCTTCCAGCACCGCCACCTTTTCAGCAGCTGTCCCCTTCCCCCCGGAGATGATCGCCCCGGCGTGCCCCATCCTCTTTCCCGGAGGGGCGGTAACGCCGGCGATATACGCCGCCACCGGCTTGGTCATATGATCCCTGACAAAATAGGCCCCCTCCTCTTCCGAGGTGCCGCCGATCTCACCGATCATGATCACCGCTTCCGTATCGGGATCTTCCTCGAACATCCGGAGAACATCCAGATGATTGGTGCCGTTCACCGGGTCACCGCCGATACCGACGCAGGTGGACTGCCCCAGACCATAGCCGGTGAGCTGCCAGACCGCCTCATAGGTCAGGGTGCCGCTGCGAGAAACGACCCCCACCTTGCCGGGACGGTGAATGTATCCGGGCATGATGCCGATCTTGCACTCCCCGGGGGTTATGATCCCGGGGCAGTTGGGCCCGATGAGGCGGCTTGATTTCCCCCGCATGAACTGCTTGACCTTGACCATATCCAAAACCGGAATCCCCTCGGTGATGCAGACCACCACTCCGATACCGGCGTCCACCGCCTCCATGATGGCGTCGGCGGCGAAGGGGGGGGGGACATAAATGACCGATGCGGATGCGCCGGTCATCCTCACCGCCTCCCGCACCGTATCATAGACGGGAAAGCCGTCCATGATGCACCCTCCCTTGCCGGGGGTCACCCCGCCGACCATTTGGGTGCCGTACTCCCGGGCGCCGTTGGCGTGAAAAAGGCCGGTGACGCCCAGCCCCTGGGTGATCACCTTCGTCTCCTTACTGACAAGAATGCTCATTATTTTATCTCCTTCAGGCGGCTGCCACGGCCTGGACGATTTTTTGCGCCGCGTCGGCCATCCCTTCGGCGGCAATGATATTCAGACCGCTTGCGGCGAGCAACTCCTTCCCCGCCTCCACGTTGGTCCCCTCCAGACGGACCACCAGCGGCACCTTGAGGGAAACCTGCCGGGCAGCCTCGATGACCCCGGTGGCGATGACATCACACTTCATAATGCCGCCGAAGATGTTAACCAAAATACCCTTGACCTTCTTGTCGGAGAGAATGATCTTGAAGGCCTCGGTAACCCGCTCAATAGTCGCCCCGCCCCCAACATCCAGAAAGTTTGCCGGCTCACCCCCGGAGAACTTGATAATATCCATGGTCGCCATGGCCAGCCCGGCGCCGTTGACCAGACAGCCGATGTTGCCGGCCAGGGAGACATAGGAGAGGTCATTCTGGGACGCCTCCACTTCGTTGGGATCTTCTTCATCAAAATCGCGCATGTCACCGATCTGAAGGTGGCGAAACATGGCATTGTCGTCAAAACCGAACTTGGCATCCAGGGCCAGAAGATCCCCCTCCTTGGTGACCACCAGGGGGTTGATCTCCAGCAGGGAACAGTCACAGGCGATAAACGTGTTGTAGAGCCCTTGCAAAAGAGCCCCGGCCCTCACCGTCAGTTTGCCGGTCAACCCCAGGCTGAAGGCAAGATTGCGGCATTGAAAGGCGGTGAGTCCCACCACCGGGTCCACTGCTTCCCGAAATATCTTCTCCGGGGTCGCGGCGGCGACCTCCTCGATGTCCATCCCCCCTTCGGTGGAGGCCATGACGGTGACCTTGGAGGTCGTCCGGTCCACCAGCAGGCTGACATACAGTTCCCGCTCAATGTTGCAGCCGTTTTCCACCAGAACTCGTGTGACAAGCTTCCCTTCCGGTCCGGTCTGATGAGTCCGCAAGGTCATCCCCAGCATGTCGCGGGCGATATTGCGCACCTCGTCCGCGGTGCGGGCCAGCTTGACCCCACCCCCCTTGCCTCGTCCGCCGGCATGAATCTGAGCCTTGACCACCCAGGGGCCGTCCCCCAGACGCTTGGCCCATTCCCGGGCGCTGGCCCCGTTATAACAGACATGACCGTTGGGAACCGGCACGCCGAATTTTCTCAAAATCGCCTTTGCCTGGTACTCGTGAATATTCATCAGCTTCCTCCTGTGAGATCTTTGTCCAATAATCTCTTTACGTCCCGCTACCGTGCATTGACGTACCACAACGCCGTTTTATTGCCAAGCTCTTTTTGACATTTCCCCTTCCGGAGCTTTTTATTCAGTCGTCAAAGACGCACTCCAGGCGCTCCGGACGGCTGTAGACGATGAACCTGCCGCCACGGAGATAGCCGATCATCAGGATCCCCTGCTCCCGGGCTAACCGCACCGCCATGTCGGTGGGGGAGGTCCGGGAAACGACCACCCCGATCCCCAACCCCGCCGCCTTGGCCACCATCTCACTGGAAATCCGCCCCGACGTCACCAGAACCTTCCCCGTCAGGTCAACCCCCCTGAGCAGCGCCTCTCCGGCCAATCGATCCACCGTGTTGTGCCGCCCCAGATCCTCGGCATAGAGGATGATCTTTCCTCCCTCTCCCACCGCCGCCGAATGAATCCCGCCATGAGTCCGGTACTGTTCCGCCCGTTGGGCCAACTCTTCCATGATGGCGAAAAGATCCGCCGGGGAGACGGTCGGGGCATCCGCGGAACCGGCTCCCCGGCGGATCCGGCTACCGGGAAGGGTAAAGGTTATTCCCGTGCCGCAACCGCTGGTCAGAACCGGTCTCAGCTTCTCGGGAATCTCCCCCTTCACCCGTACGTTGGCGCTGCTCATGTCCGGACAAACGCTGAGCATCAGAAAGTCGGTGACGCTTGTCACAAAGCCGTTTACCAAAAGGAACCCGGCCACAAGAAAGCGGAGGTCATGGGGGGAGGCGATGAGGGTGGCCAGCTCCCGGTCGTTCACGATGAGTCGAAGCGGGAACTCGCTGACCACTACCGCTTCATCCCTGGAGAGTTTGCCCTTATGGTAGGTGTGAATATTCATGGTCAACCCCGGTGACGCGGACAACTCGCCCATGGAAATCACCTCTTCTCCCATCGTCTCTTTAAGGCGCAATTCCTTTACGTAAATTCAGTGACAGCAGACTATCCTTCCCGGTTCTGTTTGTCAAAGGGTTCCAGGGCGCTCCGGGAGGTGGCGGGTGGGGACATCTTTGGAGCTCTGATGGAGACGGTTAAGTTTGCCTCCCTGGGGCGGATATCCCATCCCTTCCACGATGCGAGGGGGAAATACCGGCGAAACATGTAACCAAAAGCTTTATCCACAGATTTCACTGATTGACACGGATTTTAAAATCAACTACATTTTTGAACTCATTTGGACATCGATTTTATTGTTTTTCAGTGTTAATCGGTGAAATCAGTGGATAATGCTCTTACGGGGGGTACATCATGCTCACGAAAACGGAATGCGAACAACGGATCATCAGGCTGCAACAGCAGCTGCAAAGCGGAGGGATTGACGGAGCGCTCCTCATCTTCCCCATTGATATCTACTACTTTACCGGGACCCGACAGAATTCCACCCTCTGGATCCCGGCCACCGGCGACCCGTTTCTCCTGGTGCGCAAGAGCCTCAGCCGCGCCCTGAAAGAGAGCATGATACAAGATACCCGCCCCTTCCCCTCCGGCAAGGAGCTCCCTCTCCTGTTCGGCAACGGGATCAAAAAGATCGGGGTCACCTTCGACGTGGTCCCGGTGGCGCAGTACAACTTCTACGCCAGGGCGCTTCCCGGTCGGGAATTCGTCGATATCTCCGGGATCAACCGGGAAATCCGTTCGGTCAAGTCGACGTGGGAACTGGCCCGGATGAAAGCCAGCGGGGAGATGATCGGGAACATCTTCCGACAGGTTCCGGAATTTCTCAAGCCGGGAATGCGGGAACTGGATCTTGCCGCCGAATTCGAGTGCCGCCTGCGCAAGGCGGGGAATGAAGGGCTGGTCCGGATGCGGGCCTTCAATCAGGAACTGTTCATGGGGTTGGCCGTCTCCTCGGCATCCGCCGGCGAGCCCGGCTTCTTCGACGGCGCGGTCACCGGCCTGGGACTCTCCAGCGCCTCCCCCCACGGCGCCTCCCGTTGCCTGATTCCTCCCGACGCTCCCATCATCTTGGATTACACCGGAATCAGCAACGGCTACATCGTGGATATCACCAGGATTTTCTGCATGGGGAGCCTGAGCGACGAACTTCTCCACGCCTTCCATACCGCCCTTGCCATCCAGCAGCAGCTGGTGGAGAACCTGAAACCGGGAACGATCTGCGAGGAACTTTTCTTCAAATCCCTGGAGATGGCCAAAGCCGCCGGCCTGGAGAAGAATTACATGGGTGCGCCCGGGGAGAACGCCAAATTCGTGGGGCACGGCGTCGGCCTGGAACTGGATGAGTATCCGGTGCTGGCCCAAGGGTTCAAGGCGCCTCTGCGGGCGGGGCAGACCATCGCCATCGAACCCAAGTTCGTCATCCCCGGTCACGGCGTCATCGGCATCGAGAACACCTTCGCCGTCAGCCGGGAAGGAGGGATCAAGCTCACCGACATCCCCGACGACATCATCTATCTGTAGAATTTTTGTAGGTAATCGGCGAGATACGTGCTAAGAATCAGGTTCATGAATATATCAGCGGTATCTGTTCAACATTGAAGGGCTTAAGGGGCGCGCATGGTAATGTTACTGTTATTCGCGGTTATTGCGTTAATATTTCTAGTTGTTTTTTTTAGCAAACAAACTACAAGCAAAAACCATAGCGGCAAAATCATACATAAAAAAGTTATGGAGTCGGCGACTAAAAATATAGTCATAAAAAAAGCAAAAACCGAGAAATGGATGGATAATAAATGGGATGAAGAAAGTAAAGTGTCCATGAAAAACAAAAGATAGATTTCCATATCAAACATAGGCACAATCATCATGATCGGCGTTACGGAGCCCCTCCATGCGCCGTTTTTTTGATCCTGTACATCTTAGTTTTCAGGAGTTTCCCATGGAATTCAAGAACCTGCTTGTTGCGGCCTTGGACGGGGTTGCAACCCTGACCATCAACTCCCCCCGGACACTCAACGCCCTGAACAGCTCCCTGCTGGGTGAACTGGAGTGCGCCCTGTATGAATTGAACCTGGATGACTCCGTGAAAGCGGTGGTCCTCACCGGCGCCGGAGAAAAGGCCTTCGTGGCCGGGGCGGATATCAAGGAGATGTCCGCCATGACCGCCCACGAAGGGCACCAGTTCGGCCTCAAGGGGCAACGGGTCATGCTCCTCATCAAGAAGATGACCAAGCCGGTCATCGCCGCGGTGAACGGCTTCGCCCTGGGGGGGGGACTGGAGCTGGCCCTGGCCTGCGACTTCATCTACGCCTCGGAAAAAGCGAAGGTAGGCTTCCCCGAGGTGACCCTGGGAATCATGCCCGGTTTCGGCGGAACCCAGAATCTGGCCCGACTCATCGGCAAGAACAGGGCCAACGAGCTGATCTTCTCCGGCAAGATCATCGACGCAACCAAGGCCCTGGCCTGGGGGATCGTCAACGAAGTTTTCCCGCCGGAAGAGCTCCTTCCCAAGGCGCTGGAGAGCGCCGCCGCCATGACCCGGGTGGGGACCCTGGGGGTCGCCTATGCCAAGGACGCCATCGTCAACGGCCTGGAGATGAGCCGGGAAGAGGGCTTCCGTTACGAGGCGGCCCTCTTCGGAGTTCTCTTCGCCACCCAGGATCAGAAAGAGGGGATGGAGGCCTTCCTGGAGAAACGGAAGGCGGAGTTCAGAAGCAGGTAGAGGTTAAGGAGTGAGGATCTGCTTTTAAAAGCAGAAGCAGATTAATGAGTGAAATTCCAGACCGTCACCCCCGCCGAACCAAGTTTAAGTCCCTACCCTCCGCAACACCCGCCAAACGATCATCGTTGGTCCACAACTCTGAACAATCATGAAATCGCGCTGTAGCCAGATGCAGTGCGTCCGGTGTTTTCAATCCGAATTCCGCTCTTAATTTCGCCGCTTCCCGATACACCACGTCGGGCATGGTCAGCGGGACATTGATCCCGAAGAACTGTCTGAATTTCTCCAGAAGGTCATCACGCTTATCACGAAGCGGCAGAACAAGGCATTCCAGTTCGGTGAGAGGGCTATAGCAGACAATACCTTGCAATTTTGCCAAGGATTCTTCAATGCCCGCACAATACAGAGGATGCTCCTCGACGAGATAGATCGCGATACAGGAATCAAGATAAACCTTGCGAATCATTCCCATGCCTCCCGCTCTTCAAGAATTTGCTGCTCAATCTCTTTCGGCGACATGCGGGCCGCGGCAGACAGTCGATTTGTGCGAAGAAATTCCAGCAATGCGCCACTGTTTCCCACACCACCCGACAGACCATGACCATTCTTTACCATTTCGCAAACACGTTCCATCTGCTCATAAACATCCACGGGAAGCAGTACAGCTTCCAGTTTGTTATTACGAACAATGGCGACTTTTTCACGAGTATGTTGAGAAACACTGTTCAGGACAGACCCGAAGTTCCTGACGACCTCACTGGAGGACATTATTTCTTCTCTTCCGTATCTGGACATATCATCACCTCATGCTAAATTTTACATACAATTTTACATGTTAATTTTTAAAACGCAAGAGCTCTGTTCGTCATGGAGACAAACAGGCAAAAAAAGGGGGCCTCTTTTAAGAGCCCCCCTTTACCTCATCCCACCCGATTTCCCTCACTTCTGTATCGTAACACTCAACTCCGGATCATTGGTCCCGCTGCCGCCGGCGGAGCAGGGCCATGCCGCCCAGACCGAGACCGACAAGAGCGTAGGTGGAGGGTTCGGGAACGGCGGTCACCGAAGCCAAAGCTTCCTCTCCCCGATACTGGGCCGTCAACACCCCCGCCCCCTGAAAGTCCACATTAACGTCATACAGTTCGTAATCCAGATACATCTTCCCGGTCACCGACGCCAGGTAGGGAGCGCCGCTGTTGATGGCGAAGCTGGCCAGGCCGTCCACGGGGAAACTGCCGTTGTAGGTCTCCCCCGACTCCACAACGATGCCGTTATTGCCGGAGGTGTAGGCGATCTCATCCCGGAAGTTTCCCAGGGCGCTCTTCCCGTCGGCGCCAAAAAGCGTGCCGTCGGCGTAGACCCGCAGGACATAAAGGTCAAAGGGGGTGTCATTATTGAGAGAAAAGCTCCACCCCACGCGGCTCCCCGGCGTCCCCGCCAGATCCTTGGTGATGACATTCAGTGACATCGCCTGGGCTGCTGTTACACCCAGGAGGAGGGTGAGGGCCAGGGTGGTGATGATTCGTTTGAACATAGATTTGACTCCTTCGGTCAGGTTTATATGTTTCAGATCCGCGTTCATCGGCGTTTATCCGCGTCCTGTTTGGTTCGGGCTTGTCCGGCCGGCAATAACCATGGTTCGACCAATTGAGTAAGGGGCACGGCGCGCCGTGCCCCAGCGGTATTACCGCATCACGTTGTAAAAGCTGTCGCTGCCGGTGTACGGTCCGTAACTGTAATCGAACCGGACGTTGAACTTGGCAGTGGCGGCGCAACCGGTGAAGTCAATGGTCATGTTCGCGGTTTGGGGCGCGCCCGGCGCCACATCGGCTACCGGCACGGGAAAGCTCCCCTTTACGACAGGGGTGCAACTTGTGGAGGTGACGGTGAAACCGGTAACCCGCACGTTGCCGGCCGTGCCGGTGCCGCTGTTGGTCAGGGTAATGGTCCAGAGGCGGTTGTCGATGACACCGCTCTTGCCGGTGACCTTGGTGGATAATGCCGGGATGCCGGAGAGGTTAGCGGTGACACTGATCGGGCCGGTCATGGTGACGGTAGTGGCGGAACTGTTCGCGTTGGCCACCGGTCCGCTCCAGGAACTGAAGGCGTTCCCGGTGTTGGGGGTGACGGAGACGACGACTATGCTCCCCGCAGCATACCAGTTCCCGGAGAGAGGCAGGACATAGCCGTTGGCCGCCGGGGTTACCGTCGTGGTCAGTTGGTATTCAGTGCCGAAAGTTGCGGTGTAGGTGGCGCTCCCCGTGGCCGGGGCGGTGATGAGATGGCTCATGGCCCTGCTGTCGGACCAGGAACTGAAGGGGTTGCGGACGCCGGCAGTCCCGACCTGGGGCGTCGTGGTCGCAATGGTGTGGCTGCTCACCGGCGTCCAGGTAAAGGTCTGCGCCGTGGTGTAATACGTGCCGTCCACCGTGAAGGCACGGCCGTCCGGACTTGTCCGGATCGTGACACTGACGGCGCTGACCGCACTGTTCTCCACCACCCGCGGGGCCGGGTTGAAGTTGGCGGTGCCGGCAACGTCATACTGGACCTTGCAGGGGCCGATACTGCCGATCATGGTGAAGTCGGCGCCCGCATTGGTACAGACCGTGGGGCTGCCGCTGCTGTAGGTCACGGGGAGGGCCGAGGTGGCGTAGGCCGCCACGGTGAAGGTGGCGCCGTAGGCCGCGAAAGCCGGAGCCGAGGTGGTGACCACGATGCTCTGGGAGCCCTTGCTCGCCGTAGTCGTGTTGTTAACCTGCGGGGCTGGGCTGTAACTGCTGTTACCGGCCTGATCAAAGTGGACCGTGCAGTCGCCGGCGCCGCTGATCATGGTGATGGTGACCGGACTCCCCGGATTGCCGCTGCTGCGGCCGCTCCCCGAGCAGGCGCCGCCGGTGGTGACGGTCACGTCAAGCCCGGAACCGGCGTGGGCCTTGACATCGAAGTTGCTATTGAAAACGGCGCCGGCCGGGGCGGCCCGATCCAGGGTGATGGTCTGGGCGGGGCAGACTGAGGTGGAGAAGGTAGCGTCTCTGCCGTTGGTTGTCCCGGCGCTGTTAACCCCGTTAACCCGGAAATGGTAGGAGGTATTGCAGGTCAAGCCGGTAAGGGTCCTGGCGACGGCGCTGTAACCTGACTCCGCATTGACCGTGCCGTTGGTGGTGGCCGCGACAGTGGCGCCATAGGCGGTGGTCAGACCGTAGTCAAAGGTAACCGTGGTGGCGGCGCCGTTGTCGTTGACCTGGCCGTTCAGGGTCGCTCCGGTAGCCGTGATAGTGGTGGCGGCAGTGGTGATCGCGGTGGGGGCGACAGGCGCTCCGATTGGCGCCCGAAGGATCGGATAGCCGTTATTGACCGCCGGATTTATTTGCCAGACTCTGACAAAATCCCAATCCAGGGAAAAATAGGCGGGGCTTGCCGTGGTCAGAAAATTGGCTGAATCCTTGAACAGACCCGCAGCCACTAAAGGGCTGTTGTTCAATTTCGCGGGGGTGACTGAGCCCGCACCGTTGGCCCTTGCTGCGCCTGTCCCGGAATAAGGCACATAACTGACTGCCGAATATGTGCTCAGATCACCGACCAGTATCCCCCTGAACGAACCACCGCTTACGGCGCCTGCCATGAAACTGTTAGTGATCACCCCAAAATTGACTCCAACCAGTCCGCCAACGACGCGGGTGCCGGTTACGCTGACCAGCGAATAACTAAAGCTTATCGTTGAACGATTTGCATAGCCGACCAAACCTCCCACGCCATCGCCACCGCCCGTATCGGTTGTCGTTGTTACGGTGCCGGTGGTGTAGCTGTTGGTAATGGTGCTCGAAGTCGCATAACCTGCCAGCACGCCATGATTGGCCGCATCACCTTTTGCGGTTACCGAAGCGCTCGTCACAGCCAAATTCTTCACCACGGCGCCTGCCCCCAAGGAGTTGAAAAGCCCTGCACATTTACGGTTGTCACTGGCTCCTGCTTCACTGATTGTCATATTCGAGACCGAAAACCCGCCACCATCGTACTTTCCCGCAAACATCGGCTCGGAACCGGTATTATTACCGATTCCTCCCCAATTCGCTATCGCGCTCAGGTTGATAGTGGCGGTCTGCTTGAAATATTTCCCGGTGAAGGTAGTTGTTTGGCTATCGCTCTGCAACGCTTGCAGGTCGACCAGATCGGCGATCAGGTAAGGATCGCCGGATGTTCCGGAGCCTCCCGAATACGATGCGGCTCCCGCCGAACCGGAAAACAACGCCATCAGCAGTAAACCAACCGGGATGATCCTTGATAGTCCCTTCATGATGCCCTCCGTGGAGTGTTGATCTGCATGAGGTTGTTGGTACGCACCATAAACCCGGTGCATGGCCGACGACTTTTGATGAATATGACTCCATGGTAACAATGGAAACATATTTTACATAGTTACCACAGCATTTGGAACCGTTTTCTCTACGAAATTACGACTTTTTTCTACGAGGTTGCGCAGCCTCGTTGCCAAATCGCCGTCACCCGGAGTAAAGTAGACTCCTCTACTATTCTTGCTCCCGGAAGTCCTCCATTCTAAAGACACTCGCAAATGCTGTCATTGCGAGCGACTTGTGCTGCGCGTGGTCCCTGAGCAAAGTCGAAGGGTAGCCGAAGCAAGCGAAGCAATCTCAAAACTGACAGCTGGCAAAATAAAGGCAGATCTTCGTCACTTCGTTCCTCGCAAAGACTCTGAAGAGAACTTATTTGCGCCTCCTCTGCCTCCCCCCTCCCAACCCTTCGACTTCGCTCAAGACAGGCCTCCCCCCGCTGGGGTGATCTTTACCCACGCTTAACGCCGTGGGTCTCGCGCCCAACACTGCGCATCCAGAATCCCCAAAGGGGTCCCGTCAGGAGTAAACGCCAGGGTATCGTGGAGCATCAGCCCCATGGAGCGGTTGGCGATGTTGTTGATCGGCCCCAGCCCCAGAGTCGCCGGATGAGCGCCATAAGTGAGAGTCGTTGTGTCTTGGGGGGCCAGGACAATCCCGTGTAGCCGATATCACCCACGGAGTTAAGTGTGTGCGATGGTCACCCGCGAGGGGCGGGGGGACTTATAATCCACCTGCAAAAACCAAACCGGACAATGCTGAGATTCAATCTGAATTATTGTGGCGGGGATAAAAACCCCCGCTTGCCTATCCGATCGGGGCAATCTATACTACAAAGTATTACTCATCGGGGGGGAGGCAGGTATGTCCAGAAATGCCAGCGTCACGTTGGGACCTCATTTTGAGGCGTTTGTCGACTCACAAGTCAGTGACTTTGGGTTCTGTTCTCGCAGCGAAGTTATTCGCGCCGGACTGACGCTGCTGGAAGAGCATCAGGCGAAAGCAATGGCTCTCAAGCGGGCCATTGCCCTGGGAATGGAGAGTGAGTCGGTGGAATGTTCCTATGAAGATTTCATAGCGGGGATTGAAGACGAACCTCCCCTGCCGTGAGTTTGCCGTTCAAGATAAAGAAATCGGCGCTGCATGACCTGCGTGAGATGGCTCACTACACCAAAAAGAGTTGGAGTAAAGAGCAGGAAGCTATTTACCTGAACGTCTCTTTGCCTGCTTTGAAAAAATAACCCGGCGCGAAACCCGCAACCGTGACTTATCCTGTATTGAGCTGGGTTGCCTGACGTATAAAATCAGCCGCCACTTGATTGTTTTTCGTTGGCTTGAAGATGGGCGCCCGGAAATAATCCGGGTTCTCCACGAGAAGATGGATATCTCGCTCCGGTTGGCACGGTGACATAAAAAATACCCTTCCCGGCGGGAAGGCGCCGGGGGTGCCCCCACAAAACCGGATTCAGAATCGTAGTATGTTTATTATCGAGAATCACCCTGCTTTTCCCGAACTATTGGTTTCGTTGCCGCCGCCGAAGCAGAGCCAGCCCCCCCACTCCAAGACAAACAAGAAGGTACGTGGATGGTTCGGGAACGGCGGTCACCGAGGCCAGTGCATCCCCTCCCCGATACTGGGCCGTCAACACCCCCGCCCCCTGAAAGTCCACATTAACGTCATACAGTTCGTAATCCAGGTAAATCTTCCCGCTCACCGACGCCAGATAGGGCGCCCCGCTGTTGATGGCGAAGCTGGCCAGGCCGTTGGCGGGGAAGCTGCCGGTATAAGTATCACCGGCAGCCACCACGATGCCATCATTACCGGTGGTGTAGGCGATCTCATCCCGGAAAGTTCCCAGGGCGCTGTCCCCGTCGGCGCCAAAAAGCGTGCCGTCGGCGTAGACCCGCAGGACATAAAGGTCAAAGGGTGTGTCATTATTGAGAGAAAAGCTCCACCCCACGCGGCTCCCCGGCGTCCCGGCCAGATCCTTGGAGGTGACGTCCAGAATTGACGCCTGAACTCCGGTCGCCCCCAGAAGGGTGGTGAGGGCCAGGGTCGTGATGATTCGTTTGAACATGATTCTATCTCCTTGTGTGATATTGGTTATGTTGTAGGGGCACGGCGCGCCATGCCCCTACGGAATTACCTCATCATGTTATAAAAACTGTCACTCCTGCTGTAAGAGCCGCCGCCGGAATCGCCATAGCCGTAGTCAACACGGACATTGAACTTGTTGGTGGCGGCGCAACCGGTGAAGTCAAGGGTGACGACTCCGCTTTGGGGCGCACCAAGCGCCACATCGGACACCGGTACCGGGAAGCTGCTCTTCACCGTGGGTGTGCAGGTAACGCCGGTTCCCGGAGTAATGATCAGGCCGGTGATGTTGACGTTGGTGGCCGCTCCGGCGCCGCTGTTGGTCAGGGTGACGGTCCAGAGACGGTTGTCGATAGTCCCGCTCTTGCCGGTTACTTTGGAGGTAAGCGCCGGAATGCCGGACAGGTTGGCGGTGACACTAAGCGGGCCAGTCATCGTGACAGTAGTGGCGGCGCTGTTAGGATTGGCCACCGGACCGGTCCATGAACTAAAGGCGCTCCCCGTATTGGGGGTGACGGAGACGTTCACCCTGCTCCCCGCACCGTACCAGCTTCCGGTAATAGGCAGGACAAAACCGCTCACCGATGGATTCACCACCGTGGTCAGTTGATACTGAGCGCCGAAGGCGGCGGTGTAGGTGGTGTTCGAGCTTGGAACAGTGATACTATGACTCTGTGCGCCGCTGTCGGACCAGGAGGTAAATGAGTATCTACTTCCTGCCGCCCCTGTCTGGGGTGAAGTTACGGCCAGGGTATGGCTACTCCCCGCCGACATGACAAAGGTCTGGGTGGAGGTGTACGTGGTACCGTCAACGGAGAAGCTCCGCCCCTCGGATGAGGTTCCGACGGTGACAACCGTGTTTACCGTCTGAGTAAGGGCCGCCGAGGTGGAACCATTGTAACTGCTGTTGCCGCTATAGACGGCAGTGATGCCATGACTCCCCCCGCTCAGGGAGCTGATACTGTAGCTGGCCGTACCGCTTACCAGAGCCCCGACTCCCAAGGCGGTGGTGCCGTCGTAGAAGGTAACCGTACCGCCGGTGATCCCAGCCGGGGAAACTGTCGCGGTGAAGGTGACACTCTGGCCGGAGTTAGACGGATTAAGACCGGAAACCAGGGTAATGGAACTGTTCGCCTTGTTGATAGTCTGGGTATAGACGCTGGAGGTAGAGCCCTGATAGCTGCCGTCACCTCCGTAAACGGCGGTAATACTGTGCACTCCTGCGGTCAGCGAGGTGGTATCGTGTGTGGCGATCCCACCGGAAAGGGCACCGGCGCCAAGCGTCGTGCTCCCCTCCTTGAATGTGACCGTACCCGTGGCCGCGACAGGGGTGACCCTGGCGGTGAAGGTTACGGAGCTTCCCACCGTGACCGGATTGGGGGCGGCGGAGAGCGCTGTGGCGGACGTGGGTTTAGTGGAGGGGCCGATGGACATCATCAAGGCGTTTGGTCCAAACGCGGGAACCCAGGAGCCACCGTTGTCGGTTGTCAGCAGGGAGGGAATCACCAAGGAAAACCCGTAGGTTGGATCAAGGTACGGTGTGCCGCTACCGATAGAAACAGCTATGCCGGGAGTCCCGTTACTTACGACCAAGGCGTAGTTGGTGTTAGCTTCCAGACTATAGCTCTCCAAATCCCCAAGAGACGTGACCTCCTTCACGGTGCTTCCTTGAGATAAGGCGCCGGTATTCACGACCACCGAAGCCAGATCGGCGCCGCTGGGATTGTTCGAGCCGTCCACCGCACGCAGGCTAACCGTAAAGGAGCCGCTGCCGATTGAATTTGAGAGATACAAGCCCACTTTGAGAGCGCCGATGGTGAACGGCCCGTTGGCTCCTGTTTTGAATACCAATGCAACCTGTTGAGTTACGAGGCCGGGAGATGTTTGGCGGCTATTCCCCGTGGTATCCATATATACCGGAAGCCTGGAGTCGGCAAGCCATTGGGCCACATTTGTCTGGAACTGTTTATTCCCGTATTGATCGTCAAATACGTTAACGTCAAACGACGTCAAGACATTCGCGCCCCACAAGGACGCGAATTTTACACTGAACAGCGGCGTTCCCCCGGTCACACGACCAACAAACTGCAACCAAATGGTATCCACACCTTTGGTTAACACATTGTCGATGACCTTTGTTGCACCACCTGTATAATCATCTCCGTCATGTGTGCCACCGACAATACCCATCAGTTGATTATTAAAATTTGCAATAAATCCGAACGCATCACCGATTAAGAGGACTTTTCTTCCTGTTGCTTTATACGTTTTAATATTTGCTATTTCAGTCGAAGATAATAATCCCGGACTCCTCGCATCAACCATTAATGCGTCGTACTGATTCATCAGAGTGTAGTTTGATAAGTTTGTAGTGCTTACCAGATTGTTTTCAGAAGCAGCATTTAAAGCCTTGACAAAATTTGTTGTTCCGCCGTGACCTATATTAAAATATGAGCCCCAATCAGTATAGAGAATCGATTTCGCGTTTGCGCTCCCCATTGAACAACACAATAACAGTCCGACAACTACCAATGACACTAATTTGTTCATAGGTGACTCCTTCTTTTCCTCGTTAGTAAATGTGGTTGTGTCATTCATTGGGAACAATTTTCTGCATAGCAGACCGGTTCAAGCGAAGCGGAATCGGCGATGTTCCCTCGTACATCTGCCAACCTACCGGTTTATGCGCCCTCATCGTAGGGGCGGGCCTTGGTCCGCCCGGTTTTGTTATTAGCAACGACCAGAGCATCGGGCGCAGCAAGCCGCGCCCCTACGGTTGCCGTGCACTTTTCACCATTCACGTCCAAACCTGTTCTATGTTCAAGGTTCTTTTCACCATTCACTATTCACCATTCACAGTCTTTACGGTATTCTACAGAGGTAGCATAAATTGTGGCCTCGTTTTTTCTACGGAATTACGCCTTTTTTCTACGAGTTTGTGCAGCCCCGTTGCTAAATCGCCGTCTCCTGGAGTAAGGTAGACTCCGCTACTATTCCTGCTCACGGAAGTCCTCAATTTTTATTTCACTCGCAAAGACGCTGAAGAGGACTTTTTGCGCCTCCTCTACCTCCCCCTCCTAACCCTTCGACTTCGCTCAGGACAGGCCTCCCCCCGCCTGTGCGCAGAAGCGCCCTGCGGCGCGCAGGCCCGCTGGGTGGAGGAGCTTATAGGCATCACAACATACCGCCCCGTTTTTTTCTGACCTAAAAAACGATTCTCTTTGACTCCGTTTTTAGATCATGATAGCTTAATCATAGTTTAGATATTTCAGCAAGATAGGATACATGCCATGAAAACTGCTCGGCTAACAACTATTGATCCATCAATCCTTCCGGAGTCTGCACGTCAGGAACTCCATGACTTTTACCGTTTTCTCGTCGGCAAGTATGTGACGCGTCGCACTTCTCGGCGAGGAACTCCCGTGCAGCCATTCCTGGCGTCTGCTGCGGATCTGGCTGCATCATCTGTCGTTGGGATCTGGAAAGATCGCAACTTGGGTGATAGTTCGCTCTTTGCCCGATCCCTGCGTGATAAGGCCCAGAATCGAAACCTCTCATGATCGTCTGCGATACGGATATAATGGTTGATATTCTGCGAGGCCACCTTGGCGCTCTATCTTGGCTTGACGCCAATTTTTCTAAAACTATAGCCATTCCGGGACTGGTTGTTATGGAGCTGTTGCAGGGATGCCGCAACAAGACCGAACAAAACCTTCTGAATAAGACCCTCAAGGGATAGAGACTGTTATGGCCGTCACATGAGGCATGCGATCACGCTTTAAAATTTTTTTCTTCCCACCATCTGAGTCAAGGCATCGGTATTATCGATGCGCTGATTGCAGAAACAGCTGTGGAAGCGAATTCTTCTCTTCATACATTCAATCAGAAACATTATCTACCCCATCCCAAACTACAAACTATTCAGCCGTATCGGAGATAGTTCGTTCCTCGCAAAGGCTCTGAAGAGAACTTTTTGGAGATCCCGCCATTTTTGATTTCCCTGCCACTCTGATGTTTTACACTGTCGCCGGCGGCCTGAGCCTGAGTCTCTGCCTGGTGTTGCTCATCTTTGCTCGGTTCCTCCCCGGCACGCTCCTTGTCCGTAGCACATCCCTGGCCGTGTTCGTTCTCTCTCTCGGCTTCTCGCTCTCCGGAATCGCATCGCCACTCCCCACCTGGAAAACAGTCATCGTTGCCAACAACCTGCTGCTCATGGCCGGTCCAATCCTCTATTCCTGCTTTTCAGCCTACTGCGAAGAACGGACGGCAACCACGGATTGGCTGGGATGGGGTATACTGGCGCTGCTCCTGCCTGCCTTCGGCTACTGGGGCCTCATCGAACCCAACGGCATCTATCGAAGCATGCTGTTCTCTCTGGCCGCGGTGGCTCTCCACGGTCGCACGGCGTTACAACTTTGTCGCGCTGCCCTGAAGCGAACGTGCGGAATCCCTACCAGAGCCATGGCGCTCCTGTTCGGCACACTGACCATCTGGATGGCGCTCCGCTTTGTGGCGCTTCTCGTCAGCGCTCCGCCTCCCCCCCCCCTGCGCGGCGCCAACCCGACGACCTGGATGACGGTGTTCGGATATATCGTCATGATGTCGCTCATCTCGATCTGCGTCATGTGGATGGAGGTGGACCGCCTCAAGGATGATCACGGCAAGGACGTCGGCAAAACGCGCAACCTTACGGAATTCGTCGAGCAGTTTCGCAACAAGCTGCTCCTGCTCTGGAGCGCCGTTTCCGTGCTCATTGTCTGCGTCGTCAGCATGCTGGGGGTAGGTTACGTGAATATCAGAGAGATGGAGAAAACCCGGCTGATCCGCTCCGCCGAACTGGTCAATGACGCGTTTGTGGATCATACGGTCCTGGTTACCAATCAGGTCGATGCTTTTTTGCGCTCGGTGCGTGGCTATTATCTGCGAACGCGATCGCTTTCCGAGACTGAATCCTTCATCCGCTCGCTGGGCATTGAACGGGGGATTATCGACACTATCTATCTCATAGGGCCCGGTGGCGACATCGTCCTCTCACACGACCCGGCGACCCTGGGCAAAAGCGTCGCAGACCGTGAATATTTCACGTTCCATCGCGCCACGACCACCGATACGATCTTCATCTCTCCGGTGGAACCGGACCGGGTCACCGGCAAGCTGCACTTCCGGATCACGCGCCGGATGAATAACCCCGACGGAAGTTTCGGCGGCTTGGCGCTGGCGACAGTGAACCCGGAAGCGTTCGCCCGCTATTATCGAGACCTTTCAGGGGGAGCACAGAGTTCTGCTTCGCTTTTGGGAATAACGGATAGAAAACTGAGGGCGCGTGCGCCACAGGTTCCCGCAGGTAAATGGTCGGAAACGGTGGATTCGCCACTCTGGGAGGTGTTGAAGAGGACTTCATCCGGCCATTATGAAAACACCAGCCAATTCGACAACATCCGTCGCCTCTTCGTCTACAAAAAGGTGGGTTCATTCCCCCTGGTCATGGTGGTCGGCTTCTCCAATAACGATCTGCAACGTGATGTGGGGGAGCGGATGAGATGGCTGTTGCTTACCACTTCCGCCATCATCGTTTCGACACTTCTCCTGGCAATGCTTTTCACCCGGGAAGCTTACCGGCGTGATGAGCAGGACCGCTTTATGGCAATGCTCAGCCATGAACTGAAGACCCCGCTTTCCGTCCTCCGCCTTGCCCTCGGTTCGGAAGCAATGCAACCCGCTGTCAGGAAACATGCCCGGCGCGCGGTGGAGGATATGCATGCCATCATCCTCCGCTGTCTTCAAGTCGACCTCCTCAAACATGGTCGTTTTTCGTGCAGCAACGAACCTGTCCGGTTGGAGGAACTACTTACCGATCTCCACTCGGCCTGTGCGGCGCCCCAACGATTGACCATCCGGTGCGCCGAACTTCCCGTCCTCAACGGCGACCCGCAGATACTGCGCATCATACTGGCGAATCTGATCGACAATGCCCTGAAATACGGCTCTGTTGAAGAAAACATCCTC
The DNA here is from genome assembly GCA_903929485.1 of uncultured Desulfuromonadales bacterium. GTDB lineage: Bacteria > Desulfobacterota > Desulfuromonadia > Geobacterales > CAIOGM01 > CAIOGM01. The sequence continues at coordinate 48,335 of CAIYUY010000097.1, read as the reverse complement.
ATCGAGAGTTCGGTTGGCCAGCGGCACGGCCGGCCCGGCATTGCCGTGGGTGTAACCAATGGCATAGGTTCGGCTGGATCACCTGATGATAAAAGAATTTTCAAAAAATTCTACCGGTCCGCCGGAGCGCACAGCAGCACCGGTTCGGGCCTTGGCCTTTACCTTGCAGCCAACCTCGCCCGTCTCATGGAGGCGGAGCTACGCTATCTACCCACCGAGACAACTATAACTTTCGAACTATGGACGCCATCATGAATATCCTGGTAATTGAAGACCACGAGGCGCTACGCGAAGTAACCCTGTCCGCCCTGACGGAGATGGGGCATAAGGTTCGAGGTATAGGCAGCGCGGAAGCTCTCAATGCCGAGCTTGAACTCTCCATCCCCCATATGCTGATTCTCGATCTCAATCTCCCCGGTGAAGACGGTATCAGCCTTGCCCGACGCTTACGCCGCATGCACCCCGCAATCGGCATCATCATGGTCACCGCACGCAACGGGCTGACGGACAAAATATCAGGATATGACAACGGGGCGGATATCTATCTGACCAAGCCCACCTCTCTGGAAGAGCTGGCCGCGGCCGTGAGCGCTCTATCCCGACGGATCATCACCTGGGCGGGGGACTCCCCCCAGCTTCCCCTTGATCCGGGGCAGCTGAAGGCAACGGAGCGCGCCCGCGCCATCTATGAACTACTGGTCAATACCAGGGGAAAATTGCCGACCATGGAGGAACTGGCGGCGCAGTACGGCTGCTCCGTCCGTACCCTCAATGCTGAATTCTGCGCCGAATATGGCCAAACGGTGGTGAATTTTATCACGGAATATCGCTTCAAGCTGGCCCATGACACAATTTCGCAGACGACCATCCCCTTGAAACTCCTGGCCCAGCAGCTGGGCTATTCCCACGTCAATCATTTCATCCATGCATTTCGAAGAAAGTTCGGCTGTGCGCCGGGGAGTCTGAGGAGGTAATTGGGCTTACGCGGATGGCGGCGGAATTCAGATGCGTCAAGAGGATGCTCGCAGAAAAAACCTTGCATGAGCAATCCGATGTTTACTACGAGCGATGTCCGCTCAAAGGCGCACACCATCTCCCCCCTCTTTCAGGGTTGAGCAATTGTCCACTGACTCTGCAAAAGGCGACAGTCAATGGACAAATAAACAACGTCCCGGAGCCTCTAATTTTCCACCGTGTGGACGCTGCGGAAACCGAGCGCTCCCTTGAGGGCGTTGGAGCCGGTTATAACCGGACGGTAACCTTGCCGCTGCAGTCGGTTGACAATCAGTTCCCAGGACGGGACATTCTGGATTTCGTCGAAAAGCAGCGTCGTCACCTAAGACAAATCAATGGAAACCGAATGCATGCCGGAAAGACGGCCTGAGAGCGGATGCAGACGAAGCGAGGGGTGGAAAACGGGTACGAATGAGCCGGGTCGCTTCATACCCATCGCGGTTGCGCAACAACCCCCAGGATTTTTTCCCCTGGGACGCCGCCGATAGTTCCGAGGCCCGGTTTGACCAGAAACTTTCCCCCAGCGATTTCTCTCTGTTCTCTGTGACTCTGTGGTGAAAATGCCGTTTTCCGGGTCAAATTAAGCTCTTTTCCCGCAAATCAAGAAAGCGATTCACCTTGCGACTATTCCCCATGGAGAGATTACTCCTGAGCTCGGCGGCGTCAGCGATGACCACCCGGGGGCGGACCCGCAACCGGTCCCCCGGCGTCTCCATGATGCTCTCCGCCGATGAGACACCCCCGGAAACGGCCGTAAAAACGGTAACCCGGTCGGAAAGCCCTTCATCCGACTCCACCGCGACGGAAGCCGGATGACTCCGGTGGCGATTTTCCTGCTCCTTACGCATTTCATGAAAACTGCAAAATTCCGGTCGTTGCCGGTAATCCTTCGTAGTCATCCGTCTGCTCCGTTACTCTTTATGGGTGTTACGGCAAAACAATCTCCAACGAAACGGCAAGTTCAGCCACGATGCTCCTGGCCGTACGGTAATTGAACTTTGCCGGGGCAGCTGCCAACGCTCACTTCCCGGACAACGGTATCGGAAAATCCGAGGAGCGACGCTACCACCAGGCACGCCTCCGTCAGCCGCCGTTCCAACTCCGCCAACAGCTCCTCCAGCCCCGCGGTTCCGCCGTTTTTTAACCGTTCTTCCAGGGCGCCGGCTGCCGCCGCCACGTCACCGGCGGCCAGGTTCCCTGAAATTCCACGAAGGCGGTGCGCCAGATGCAGGGCTGCCGCCGAATCCCCCGCGGCGAGGGCCGCTCTGATCTCGGCAACCACCCCCCGTTGACTCTCAACAAAACTCCGAAGCAGCGATAGTAACAGCGAACCGTTCCCCCCGAGACGATGCAGCGCGGTGAGCAGGTTAAAACCGGGCAGATGGGGGATGGTAGCTGCCGCCTCCGGTATCTTTTCCAGGACATGCGGCGCTATTTCTCCTTCAGAGGGAGGAAGAAGCCAGCGGACCAGAGTCTGCCCCAACTTATTAAGATCGATGGGCTTGGCAAGATGATCCACCATCCCCGCTTCGAGACAGCGAGAACGTTCCTCGGACATGACATCGGCGGTGAGGGCTATGATCGGCAACTCTTCATATCCGGGGAGGTCCTTTATTCTACGGGTAGCCTCGTAACCGTCCATGACCGGCATCCGGAGATCCATGAGAACGGCGTCATAGCGGACGCCACTACCCGTGGCGGCTAGAACCGCCTCCTCTCCGTTGCCGGCCAGCGTGACGATCATCCCCAACTGCTCCAGAACTTCCCGTATCAGCAGCTGATTGAGCTCCTGATCCTCCGCCACCAGGATACGGCGCCCCTGGAGTGATAGCAGGGGATTCCCACCCGGTTCCCGTTGTTGCGGGAGTTCCGCACACTTTCCCTGGGGCAGGCGGACGGTGAAGGTAAAGGTGCTTCCCTCTCCCGGAATACTTGCCCCCCTGATGGTCCCCCCCATGAGGTTGACCAGCTGTCGGCAGATACTGAGCCCCAGACCGGTGCCGCCATAACTGCGGGCCGTGGAGCTCTCCGCCTGGGTGAACGGTTCGAAGATAAATCCCAACTGCTCCCCGGTCATCCCGATACCGGTGTCCCGGATGGTGAATTCCAGCAATACCCCCTCGTCCCCGGAAAGCAGCGGACGAACCGCCAGGTAAATCTCTCCCTTTTGGGTGAACTTGATGGCGTTCCCCAGCAGATTGAAGAGTATCTGCCGGAGCCTCATAAAATCACCCGTCAGATGCTCCGGGGTCAGCGGATCGATGGCGGTAACAAGCTTCACCCCCTTTGCTCCCGCCTGGCACTTCATCAGACTGAGGGAATCATGCAAGGATTTTCTCAGAGCAAACGTCGTTGCGGCAAGAGAAAGTTTCCCGGCCTCTATTTTGGACAGATCGAGAATATCGTTAAGTAACTGCAACAGGCCGTCTGCTGCGGTCATCATCTTCGTCAGGTAGTCATGCTGTTTCGGGGAGAGCTCCGTCTTGAGCACCAGATGCCCCAAACCGATGACGGCATTCATGGGAGTCCGTATTTCGTGGCTCATGGTAGCCAGAAAGTTGCTTTTGCCCTTGTTGGCCGCCTCGGCGTTCCGCCGCGCCTCCAGGGCGGCCTGTATCTTCCGGTGGTCGGTGATATCCCAGACCACACCCATGAGTGAGAGAACCTTCCCCTCGGCGCTGTACTGCACGTGCCCCTTGCATGCCAGCCAATGCAGCTCACCGGAGGGAAATTCCACCGAATATTCAATATTGTCCAGATCCGCGTCCGTTAATCCGTTCCACAACCAATCCTCCACCCGGTAACGGTCATGGGGCGTCACGACCCTTTCAAAGATTGCTTGGGGAGATTGCCCCACAGCCATGGGGCAGCCATGCAGCGCATAGGTTTGGGAACTCCACCACAAGGGTCCGCCATCGCCGGGAACCTCGAAGATCCCCACACCGGCGGCGTTTGTGGCGAGATTGAGTCGCTTGGCCAGGGTGATCCGTTCCTGTTCTCCCTCGCGCTGTTCGGTGACGTCAATGCAGAGCGTCGTCAGTTTGGCCGGCGCCCCGTCCGGGGCATAGACGAGATAGCGACGACCGGTTATCCAGGCGAAACGCCCGTTGGCAAGACGGAGGCGAAAATCGCGAAAACTCGTGGCTGCGCCCACACAGGCCTGACGGTAATCTTCACTGAAGAAGGCGCGATCCTCTTCGTGAACAAAGGTAAGAAGGAGGGAGCTCAAGATAAAGGGAGAGGAACCCTGTAGGAGTTGCCATTTTCTCTGTTTCGACGTGATGGTAATCCGACCGGTAACAAGATTCTCGCAGAGGACCGATACCTCCATGACGGTGAGGGCGTTATCCCGCTCCGATGACATTTCCGCCAGCAGTCGATCTATCTGCTGTTGCGCCAGCGTCGCCCGTTGAACTTCCTCGGTGGCATCATCCGGCAGCACCATGAACCTGTTGATGTTTGTCTTGACGATTTGCTCCGAAAGGATCTGGTTGCCGCCACTCACGGGAATATGCCATGCATCGCAGATCAAGCCGCTGACCGCGAAATTCAAGCCGTCGATCTCGGATTCACGCATGCTCTCCAGGCAGGTCGGGAGATCGGCCTGATCAAACGTCATGGTATTCCGCCGGCTCATAAAAACTCCCGATTCACTGTTCATTGTCGTAAGGCACCTTTACCGTAAAGGTGCTCCCTATCCCCTTCCCCACATCCCTGGTGGTGAAAAAGGGTTCAAAGCATTGATTCAGACCTCTTGCGTAGGGTTACCGGCGATACGCCGAATCATCCCGCCAAAAATGATCTGGTGCAGGGGCACCAGGGTATACCAGTAGATTCTCCCCCAGAGCCCCCGGGGGCGAAAGGTTGCGGTCTGATGCAGGATATTTTTGTCATCGATCCTGAACTCCAGCCAGGCCTCGCCTGGCAATTTCATCTCGGCAAACAGCAACAGCCTTCGCCCTCCCCTGTCCGCCAGAAGCACGCGCCAGAAATCGAGGCACTCCCCGGTATGCAGGGAGACGGCGCTGGTTCTCCCCCGCCTGAGGCCGACGCCGCCGAAAGCCTTGTCGAAAACCCCCCGGAGACGCCAGAGCCAGTTCAGGTAGTACCACCCCCTGTCGCCTCCTATGCGCCATATCCGTTCCAGAACGGCTTCGGGATCGGCAACCGTCAACGATCGTTGGTCGCACAGACAGCCGAATTCGGGAACCTGAACATAATCGGCGAGGTGAATGTTCAACCGGCCGCTGACCATGCTGTCCTTCCAGCTGGAAAGGAGGCTGTTCTGCTCCAGAGCCTCAAAGGCCGCCAGGATGGTGGCGTTAAAATTTCGCGGTTGCAACTTAAGAAGCTGCATGATTTCATTATTCCGGCAGACGACCTCGACCTTCATGCTGTTCACCAGATTCCGAGCCAGGGTAAAGGAGGTCGACGTCACAAAATAGAGCCAGTAGGAAGAGAGTCGCGGCGTCATGACCGGAACCGTCACTATCGCTCTTTTCAACCCGCGAGCATCCGCATAGCCAAGGAGCATCTCCTTGTAGGTCATGATATCCGGCCCGCCGATGTCAAAACTCCGGTCGTAGGTCGCCTCATTCTTGAGACAACGGAGGAGGAGTTCAATAACGTCGCTGATCCCGATGGGCTGGCAACGGGTGGAAAGCCAAGCGGGGGCGATCATGAAAGGGAGCTTTTCCACCAGATCCCTGATGATTTCAAAGGAGGCGCTCCCCGATCCGACGATAATTCCGGCCCGCAGGGTTGTCAGGGAAAAGCGACCGGAGGCCAGGAGATCTTCAACGTGCTTCCTTGAGGCCAGATGCCGGGACAGAGTCTCCTTATTAACGATGCCGCTGAGATAAACAACCTGCTTCACGTTCAGGGCATCCATCCGGTCGCGAAAGTTGATCGCGGAGGTTGACTCCATCTCGTCAAATTCCCCGGAAGACGACATGGAATGGACCAGATAATAGGCGCACTCGATCCCCTGGGGAATGGCGTCCAGGGACGGGCGGTGGAGAAAATCCACTTCCAGGACCTGTACGGCTCCCTGCATCCCCGGCGGGGCGGTAAACCGGCTGCGGTCCCTGACGCAGCAGAACAGTTCGTGTCCCTGGGCGATTAACCGCGGCAGAAGTCGTTTACCGATGTAACCTGTTGCACCTGTTAGTAAAATTTTCATGCCGGCTCCTTAATCTCAAAGGGTGACTTCACCGGCGGATCACCGGCGGCGAACGTTTCCATGGATCGAAAATCCGCATCCTGATTTCCTCCGGAATCCCGCTGCCGGTGTCGCCCAAATAACTGCGGGATACGGGCGTCATTCAGTTTTCATATCAATAAGCGATTTTATGGTCTTCAACAACAACATGATGAACTATCCAGTTCACCAGAAATTCTATTAACACTTTTGTTTTTTCCTTACTATCATGTCCGATATTATTTTTAAGTTCACCTATTTTTTCCGTGAAGCTTTGATGTTCTTGGGCATGATCATACAAAAACGGGTGATTGCATTTACCCATTATCTGTTCTTCAGTGTCAAAATGATAATTAGTATAAAACAAAAGCCTGCCAACGGCGGTTTCATAAGCCGATTCGTTAACATTGTCCATGGCATCGTCATACAACCTGTTTAATATCCCGAACAATTTCTTATGTTGAGTATCAAGCACGGCATTTTTCAAGGAATACGATTCGTTCCACTGGACCAGAGGCATTTCAATATCCTTTTTTTATTTGCATGAAATAAATTACTGTCTGACAAATCAGACATGAAAAACCATGAATAACAACCTGAAAAATAGTATCGCTAATAATCACAACTCGTGCATTGGCTACGAACTATCATCTATAATTACTATAGTATATTTTTTAACTGCCGTATATTGGGGGAAACCACTAGAAATAAAAATTAAACCTTACATGATTGGATGATGAATGAAATAAAGCAGGAAATCAGGATGGGAAGATACTATTTAATATTACAATAGAGCTCAGTTAAGCTACATTCAAATACTGAAAAAACAGTAAGAATAAGTTAACCAGCCTATTCTATTTTCATTTTCTTGAAGAGAAGCCGGTCGCATGGTATTAATCACGTTCCATCTGCTCCGCTATGACCGCCCAGCGGGCCAGGGAGGCGGCATTGGGGGCGTCAAGCTTATGCATCAGATTCGCCCGATGCACCTCTATGGTTTTTTCGCCGACCCCCAGGCGCCGGGCGATCTCCCGGGAGGTGATTCCCTGTCCCACCAGCAACAGAACCTCCCGCTCCCGCCTGGTGGTCTTCGAGTTCAGGATGTCACGCTCCTTCCTGAAAACCGATGTTGCCTGACTGACGGCAATCATCCCGTGACGGCGGAGCCGACCGGTCACGGCGGCAAGAAGTTCATCGGCCACAAACGGCTTGGAGAGATAGTCATCAGCCCCCGCGGACATCCCCCGACGGACATCCAAGCGCTCCCCCATGGCGGTGACAAATATAAAGGGGATATCCGCCAGGCGACTCTCACCCCTCAACGTTTCCAATACCGAGTACCCATCCATATCAGGCATCATGATGTCGCACAGGATTAGGTCGGACCGCTGTTCACGAAGCAACTCCAGGCCGGATTCTCCATCGTCTGCGGCGCGGACCGCAAATCCTTCCATCCGGAGGATCAGCTCCATCATGCTCCGGTAGGAAGGGTCGTCCTCGATGATAAGAATTGAGTGTTTGATCTTCTCGCTCAAACCATGTCACCCGTTACTATTGCAGGATCAGCCACGGGTAGTGTTACACTCATGGTTGTCCCGGCGCCGCTTCCGCTGGAAACAGTTATGGTTCCCCCCATCAGGGACAATGATTCGCTGACAATGGAGAGACCCAGCCCCAATCCCCGCCGCTCCTCCACGTTCCGGCCACGGTAGAAGGCTTCAAATACCAACGCCTGCTCCTTTTCCGGGATGCCGATGCCGGTGTCGATTACATCCAACAGCAGCCGCTCCTTTTCACGCCGGACCCGCAGCGCCACCGTTCCCGCCACAGGGGTATAACGAAAGGCGTTGGTCAGCAGGTTCTCCAGTACCCGCCGAAAAAGAAGCTCGTCCAGCAAAAATCTGCCGCACTCCGCGGCGATACTGATCCCGCAATGGCGTCCCCCGCCCCAGACACTCTCCACATCCGCGACAATGCCACGACAGATAACCGTCACATCCAGCCATGTGGGACTGATTTCGGAATTGACCATTGCCAGGTGATTGTGGGAAATTACGGAATTCACCAGATTGGTCAATTGATGCGCGGCGTTCCTGATCCTCCCTGTCTGCTCCAGCCGTTTTTCCGGGGTCAAACGCTCCCAGTAGCGATCAACGATGTCGGTGCTACCGGTAAGGAGCCCCAGCGGGGTACGAAACTCGTGGGCGATGGTGCGCAGCAACCGGCTCATGGTGATATTGGCGACTTTGGCGATATCCATGGCATGATGCAGTTCGTCATCCAACTGCTTGCGCTGAGTGATCTCCGTGTGGGAAACAACAACACCGGCTCGGGATCCCTTTAATCTCACGACGTTCATACTGAACCAGCGTTGTTTCTTAGGGGAGTGACAGGGATACTCCAGAATGAATTTCTCCCGGTCCCCCGTTATCACTTCACGAAAACCTTGCAGAGCCGCCTGTGCCCCATCATCGTACTCCCCTGCAGTACCGCCGCTGATGGCATCCAGGTACCGAGTCCCCACATGGCTCCCGCCGGAGCCGCCATCGCTGTTATCAACCGCGAAATTGCGCCACGATTCATTCACCGCGACGATGACCCCTTGGGCATCCAGCACGGCGATGGTTGAGGGGAGAGAATCGATGACATCGGTGAAGAACTGTTCTCTTTTCCTTAAGTCACAAGTCAACTCCGCCGCATTCCGGTACGCCCCACGGGCTTTCAAAATAAAGGAGACCAGCAGGAGGGTGACCGCCGCGCCACCCGCCATGATGAGCCGCTCCCATTTTTCATGATGGAGTGAATTGTAATGATGGGTGAATCCCGGCCCGGCGTTGGTCTCCACGCCCGAACTCATGAAAATAGTCGCCAGGGCGGTGAGAACCAGTCCCGCCGCCAGGACAATCCAGGCTGAAGAGCGGTTTAAGAGAGGGGATGGAGTTACCGGCGCCGGAGGGGAAGAGATTGTGTCGGATTCGTCGCCGCCGGCGGAAGTGATGGTGGACATGGAGCTATATTCCTATTTTTCGCTTATTGCAACTATCTTTATCCAACCTCCATCCGCGCAATCAAGCACGGGACTCCCCCCAACCGGTTTGCTTATTATCTTGGCATCTTGGAGCCACCTGACCCCAGCCACCCGTATGGCATTATTTTGTAGGGGCGAATCTTGTATTCGCCCATTTCGCCGTTGGAACCCGGGCGAACACAAGGTTCGCCCCTACGGTAAGTCGCTCTGTTGACGCCGAAGTTTTAAGCCGGACAGGGTAGCACTTTTCACTTTTCACCGCTCCTGCGCCGCCGGAGCAGGGCCATACCGCCCAAACAGACAAACAAGCAAGTAAGTGGACAGTTCAGTAGTGAAGAGTATCCGGTTACTTTTCTTCAGGTAATTCACGCTAAAGAGCATACCGTCAACGGTCAAAGCCATTGAGCCTTCCCGGGAGCACGAACACCCTGTCCGGCTTGAAGTTTCGTGATACTTTGAACCGCAAAGACGGTAGAGTACGCGAAGATAATAGAGAAAAACAACGAACTGCGCAACGTTAAGCAGGACGGGGGTACTGTCTAGAGGGTGCTCTTTGCGCTCCGCGCCGGCTTCTTCATCCCGGAAAAAAGATTGAACTGGAGCATGACATAACCGTAATCGATATCTCCGGTGGATCCGGTGGCATCCCGGAAAAACCTGCCGGTAAAAAAGCGGTCATACGCGAAGAGCAGCGCCGTATTGTCATCAATATTCCAGGTCAGGATGAAGTCGCTCTCAACCCCAAGATCACGGCTCATCCCCGAAGGAGCGCTGGCGGCCCGGTAGTAGCGGCCGGTGGCGGTAAAATTCAGCTCTTTCCCGAGGTAGATCCCCCATCCCGCCGTTACGATCCGCAGGCCGCTGGCGTGATACGCAGCGTCGCTGGTGGTGACGCCGGAAAGATCATGAAAGAGCCCAATGTCTCCGATGAGGGAGGTGTTATTGGTGGGATTACTGAACTCCCGGCGCGTTGACCGACCATCGGCGGCGTCCTGGCTCCCGGAACCGCAGGCGTAGCCGCCGACAAAGTTGTTCTTGACTCCTCGGATTTCCGTCTCCCAGGTCAGGTCAACATGCCCCCCCCAGGCGTCCATTCTCTCCAGCCGGCCGGTAGTATCGGCAAGCCGGCCGGTCTGATACACCGGCTCCAACTCCAGGGCGACCGAACCAAGGCGGACAGTCCCCCTTGCTCCCAAGCTCTCCCGATATTCACCCGCATGGATGAACTCCGGACCCTCATCGCGAACGTAGTATGCCTCCAGACCGGACCCCTCTCCCAGGGCATAGGTCAGGTACCCCCCCTCCAGGGAATCCTTCGCATAATGATTTTGCGGAGCGGCATAATACCCCCCCAGGAGATCCAGGGTAAGCTCCTCCAAGGGCTTCATCCTCAGTTTGGCGCCATCGAAGGTCAGGCCGTTGTAAAAGCTGTTCCCACCGAAGATGAAGGCGCTTCCGTAAATGAACTCCTGTCGTCCCAGTTTAAGTTTGATCCGCTTCGTTTCAGGGGTGGAGATTTCCAGATAACCTTGATACAGGGAATAGTGACTGTCCCGGGGGCTCCCCAGGGTAAAGCCATACCCCTGGCCCTGAACCTCCATCTCCAGATAATCGGTGGGGTTCCATTCCAGGTAAGGGAGGATCCGGTAGGTCAGCCGACCGACACCGGAACCGGGGGTGTAGCTCGAACCGGCAAGTGAATAGCCGAAGTCGCCGCTCCCTTCACCACGGAGGAACCCGCTGACTCCGGCCTTGAGAAGGTAAGGGGGGTCGGAGACGGCGCTCTCGTCAGACCAACCGGAGGTAGGTACAAAAAAGAGCGCCGCCAACATCAGGAGGGTGAAGAATACCTGTTTCATGATCCTTGCTCCCGGCTTTTTTAAAATTACTTTTAGACGTCCGGACTATACACGCGCCGCAGAATATTGTCAGCCGCAAAAAGCATACGATTTTCAGCTTTTTCCTACGCCATCTCCGTGACCTTGTGGTACAATTAGCCCATAACAATTCAAGGAGGTCTATCATGGAGCGCACCGTTGAAGAAACCGCAAGCATCCTCATCAGCCTGTACGACGAAAGCTTCGCCGGCGACAGCTTCAAACCCTTTCGCATGGGTTGGCCCGAGCTCCGCTCCCTTGCAGGCGTGCCCAAACTCACCGACGAACTCCTCTGGGAAATCGACCTTGAGCTGAAGGAATCCGGTTATTTCCTCTTCCCCTTGGACAACTTTGTCCTGGTGGCGCAGGAGAGTGACCTTTCCTACATTCGTCCGGTTCCGCCCCGCATCGTTGAACAGTACCTCCCCGACGATGATGACGATGAGTTCCTCGATCTTGATGATGACGACGACCTTGAAGAGGAGGAGTCGTTGGAATCTCTTTTGAGCAGCGGTTCTCCCCAGGAGAGCCCCACGCACCCCGGCGCCAAAACGGGAACCACGGCGAAAAACGGCGACCATCACAGGGGCAAGGGTTTAGAAAAACCCGAGGAGATGTCGGAATAACAAAAGAGAGCTGCACGTTTTACCCGCGTCAAAAGCCGCCCCACTCAGCAACACGCTGCCGGGGCGGCTTTTGACGTCGCAGGCCTGGCTTCCTAAAAATCGGACCGATACTATTTTGGATTGCGCAACTAAAATAACTATGTTATGTTTCGGGCGTAACAGTAATGTCGGCACAATAGTTCAGAATAGTTACTCATGGCGCCGCACCGGCGGCGAATAACCCCCACCAGAAAAGGAGAGTTTATGAAGCGTATAACAATGTTAACCATGGTTCTGTCCCTGCTCTTGGCGCTGGCGATCCCGGCGCTGGCGGCTGATTTCGGCACTGCCGCCGAGGCCAAGGCCATGCTGGAGCGCGCCGTGGCGGCGCTCAAGGCCAACCAGGCCGAAGCCCTGGCCAATTTCACCAAGGGAGAGGGAGGGTTCAAGGATCGTGATCTCTATCCGTTTTGCGGCGGACCGGACGGCAACTTCACCGCCCATCCGAAACTGGTAGGAAAAAGCCTGAAAGAACTCAAGGACAAAGCCGGCAAAGCCCTGGGACAGGAGATTTACGCCACGGCGACAGCCGACGCAATTTCGGAAGTCTCGTACATGTGGCCCCGTACCGCCGGCAGCGAACCGGTGCAGAAAATTTCCTATGTAACAAAGGTCGGCGATCAGGTCTGCGCGGTAGGTTACTACAAATAGCAGCCGCCTCCTTTCCCCGGCCATGGCAAAAAGAAAGGGGGTTGCAGGGGAGCGGACTAAAAGATTCAAGCAATTTCGAAAGCCCGCCATGAGCGGGCTTTCGTGCGTCTTAAACGTTCTTCCCGGATTCAACCATTGCCCTCTCCAGCCGCGGAGGCGGCCGGCCTATGGCGTGAGCTCTCTTAGCTGCATCCCCTCCGCCAGACGCCGGAGCAGCTCATTAATCTCATATGGTTTGGTGATACAGCCGTCAAAGCCCTGGCTCCGAATATGGTCCAGCTCTTCCCGCAGGGCGCGAGCGGTCACGGCGATGATGGGGATGTGACCGCCCCGCTCTTTTTCCCTTGCCCGTATGAAGCGGGTGGCTTCTATCCCGCTCATGACCGGCATCTGCACATCCATGAGAATGACGTCAAAGAGTTCCTCCCCCCATTTATCCAGGGCTTCCCGGCCGTTGAACACGGAGCAAACGGCATGCCCGGCTTTCCGCAGGATCTCGGTGGCTATCAGCAGGTTAATTTCCTGATCGTCCACCAAAAGCACCCGCAAGGGGGGACCATCCCAGACGGGCGGCGCCTTCTCGCTGCTCCTGTCGTCAGGGTGAACCGGGAGGCTTTCATTGACGACAAAGGGGAGCTCAATGCAGAAACTGCTCCCCTCCCCTTCCCGGCTTTCGGCCCAGATTCTCCCCCCCATGAGCTCCGCCAGCCTGGTGCAGATGGCCAAGCCGAGACCGGTTCCTCCGTACTTTCGCGAGGTGGAGGAGTCAGCCTGAACGAAAGGGGCGAATATTTTCTTCATGGAATTGGGGCAGATCCCGATACCGCTATCCTCTACCCCAAATTTCAACAGTTTGAGATGCTCCGACCGGTCGCTGACGGAGACGGTGATCCTGATACCCCCCTTTTCGGTGAATTTGATGGCGTTCCCCACGAGATTAAGCAAGATCTGCTTCATCCGGAGCTGATCGCCGGTGAGACTGTCCGGCACCTGGGGAGGGATATCAACCTCCAGATAGAGCCCCTTGAGCTGCAGAAGGTGTTGCTGACTACTGATGATGTCGTCGATACTCTGCCGCAGGCTAAAATCTCGCTGCTCCATCTCGATCTTGCCTGATTCGATCTTGGAAAGATCCAGGACGTCGTTGATGAGCGACAGCAGGCTATCCGATGACGTTCGAATAACATCCAGATAGTGCAGCTGTTTGTCGGTAAGTTCCGTCAATTGGAGGAGTTGCGCCATCCCCATGATGCCGCTCATGGGAGTGCGTATCTCGTGGCTCATGTTGGCCAGAAACTCGCTTTTGGCGCGATTGGCCGACTCGGCGGCTTGTCGCGCCAGGTTAAGCTCCTGTTCGAACTGCTTGCGCTGGGAGATGTCGGTCAACACCATGCGGCAGACAGGGGCCCCACCCCCATCCCTCGCCACGGTACAAGCCAACTCCCCCCAGAATTCGGCGCCATCCGTTTTTACCATCCGGAGGTCGTGCGCCATCGGTTCTCCGGTTTCGAAGAGCCGCTTGCAATGGAGGTAGTACGGATCCTGCTCCTCCTTGAGAATAAACCGGTTGAACGACTGCCTGGTCAGCCCCCCCCTGACCACTCCCAGCAGGGTGGCTGCCGTCAGGTTGGCCTCAAGGATGATTCCCTGGCGGCTGACCGTGAAGTAGCTCACCGGCGCCAGGTCGTAAAGATCGTAGTAGCGAGCCCGCAGGTTATCCAGCGCCATCTCCGCCTGGCGCAACTCCTCGTTCTGCATCTCCAGCTGGATCTGATGAACCCGCAGCTCGTGGAGCGCCCGCCGCGCCTCCTCCGGCGACAGACGCTGGGGAAAATCCGGCAGTTCTCCTGCCCGCTCTTCCGCCAAGTCGCGCAAGGTCCGACTCATCCCGGGTGCGTCTTCCGAAGCCGTCGCTCTCTTTGTCATGATCGTCTCTCCAAATCTACCCGGTCTTCGCCCCATGATGACGCCGGAATTTCGCCCCGTTCAGGGGTGGTCAAGCCCCTTATCCGGCAGTTCGGCAAACATCCGCTTGCTTTCCGCCACATCGGCAAAGGCTCCCAGCCCCCACGGCTTCATGCCAAGAAATTCCCCATGGGAATACCCCAGCATCCGGGTCAGCCGCGGATTAACATCCTCGATCCGGCCGGTAACCCCGTGCAGACGGACAGGCCGACCACTGGCGCGAATATCTGACTATTATACAACTACTGTTGACAAATACTAACTTATGTATTATTAATTTATAGCCTTACTCTCAAGGAATAGAATTCCTGTCCGCTGTCTGGCGCCTCCCCACTCCCCACTCCCCGAAGTTTAGATCGAAAAAGCAGGATGGAGTACATCATGTCTACTCATTTATCTTTTTTGAATTACACCCGCAGCCTCATCGAAGCCAGCGTTGACCCGCTGGTGACCATCGATAGCGACGGCAAATTCAGCGATGTGAATTCCGCGACGGAAACCATGACGGGAGTGCCGCGCGCCCAACTGATCGGCAGCGATTTTTCCTCCTACTTCACCGATCCGGCAAAGACCCGTTGCGGCTACCAGCGAACCTTTGCCGAGGGACATATCTCCAACTGCACTCTCGCCATCCGTCATACATCCGGCGCCATAACCGAAGTGCTCTGCAACGCTTCGGTCTACTGCAATGAATCGGGAGAAATCGCCGGAGTATTCGCCTCGGCCCACGACATAACCTCCATCAAGCGGACGGAAGAACAGCTTCGAACGGCTTCCCACTATGCCCGGAGCCTCATTGAAGCAAGCCAGGATCCGCTGGTAACCATCAGCGCCGCCGGGAAGATCATGGACACCAACAAGGCGGCGGAAAAGGTAACCGGCGTCTCCCGCGACTCGATTATCGGCAGCGACTTTTGCGACTACTTCACCGAACCGGAGAAGGCCCGCGCCGGTTACGAACTGGTCTTTTCACAGGGGTATGTGACCAACTACCCCCTGGCCATCCGCCATGTCTCGGGAACAGTCACGGAAGTTCTCTACAACGCCAGCGTCTATCTGGACGAAAACGACAAGGTGGCGGGGATCTTTGCGGCTGCCCGGGATATCAGCAAGCTGAGACGCTCCCAGCAGGAGCTGGAAAAAAGCAATCGTGAGATCCTGATCATGGGACAGATGACGGAATTCCTGCAAAGCTGCCAGTCGGCGGAGGAGACCTACCCCATTATCCAAGCCACAATGGCCCAACTGTTTCCGGACAGTTCCGGCAGTTGCTTCATTCTCAATGACGCCAGCAACTTCCTGGAAGAGGTGGCCAGGTGGGGTGACTCCTCCCCCAGCGAACCTCTTTTCCTCATGGAAGATTGCTGGGCTCTGCGACGTGGGCACCTCCACTCCTTTGACGCCCAACAGTCCATCAATGTTCGCTGCAAACATGTACTGAATCAAAATACGTCATATATTTGTGTGCCGCTGCTGGCCCATGGCCATTGCCGAACGTTGGGAACAATTCATCTGGCCCCCAAGACACCCCTGGAGTGTAAGAGCACCCTGGATCATCGGCGACAACTGGCGGTTTCCGCCGCGGACAACATCAGTCTGGCCCTTACCAACTTGAAACTGCGCGAATCCCTGAAGACACTCTCCCTGCACGACCCTCTCACCGGGCTGTTCAATCGGCGCTTCATGGAGGAGACCATGGACAGGGAAATCGTTCGGGCCACGCGCCTGGATCAATCGCTGATCATCGCCATGCTGGACATCGACCATTTCAAAAATTTCAATGACACCTACGGTCACAATGCAGGGGATCTGGTGCTTAAACAGGTGGGCGCCATCATGAAGGGATTTCGCACGGGAATAGATGTGGTATGCCGATTCGGCGGGGAGGAGTTCGTTCTCATTTTGACGGACATTACGCTGGAGCAGGCCACGACCCGGCTGGAGAGCCTGAGGGAAGCCATCAGCAAGCTGAACCTCACCGTCGGTTGCCAGGGCTTGCCGCAAATCACCGTTTCCATGGGGGTCTCACTCTTCCCCCTGCATGGCGCCACGGCCATGGAGCTGATAAAGAGCGCCGACGAGGCGCTCTATCGGGCCAAGAAGAGCGGCCGGAACCGGTTGGAAATAGCCGGCGCCGAAGCCGTCACCACGGGCGTATGACCATGCGCTCCTACTCTCGGGTTGTTTTTTGAAGGGGAATCTGCTACGTAACTTCTCACCTGTTCCCTACCATATACGGAGGAGCCGGTTGGGGATATGGCGGCAGAGGAAGAGGAGTTTGACGATGATGATAACAACTTCAACGTCGAGACAGTCGTTGTCACGGCATTAATCAGGAGTTCTACTGACCGGGCTTCTCCTTCCCACAGACAGGATCAACATCGACACAGGTCGAACAGTCACAGCTTTTCCCACCGGGCAGCCAGCTGAACACCACCCCCTCCTTGGCCATGTCGTTGAGGGTGCAGTCATCAGGTTCGGGACAATCGGTAGCGCAGTTTTCCGGATACAATTCGGGAGTTCCCTTATGGCAGGTAAGTTTCATGGCGGGCCTTTCGCTCCTCTTTTTGTGCCTGACAGGGACGTTTAGTCCGATGATAATCGGAGCAAGCGTCCCATTTTCGTGGTTCCGGCCGGATTTCCTCGGTTACGTTGAAAACGCCGGATTTTAAGTGTAACGGCAGCCCGGTCAGGATACATGCTGACGAGATAAAGTCAAGAGTCGTTCAGCCCGAAAACAGCCTGAAACCGGCATGCGGATCCGTCACCCAGGAGGGTCATGTCTGAACTTGTGCAACAACATTACGAGCAGTACCCCTATCCCCGCTATCCTCTCTTGGCCTCCATCCGGTCCCGGGATACCTACGCCCTCAATCTTCAATCCCTCTGGAGGCACGCCAACGGCGAACCGCCCCCTCCCCAGGCGCGGGCCATCCTGATCGCCGGATGCGGCACCTTCGCGCCATACCCGTTCTCACTGGCCAACCCGGACTGCACTGTCACGGCGCTTGATCTTTCCCAAAAGAGCCTCAAGAGAGCCCGCCTTCACTGCCTGCTCCACGGCCGCCGCAACGTCCGCTTCGTGGTGGGCGATCTTGAAGAGAAAACCGTGGCGCCGGGACCGTTCGGCCTGATTGACGCCTATGGGGTTCTCCACCACCTTCAAGACCCTCTCAAGGGGTTGCGGGCGTTGGTACAAAGAGCGGCGCCTGGCGGCATTATTCGTCTCATGCTTTACAGCCGAACCGCCCGACGGGACAAGGAGGCGCTCCGCCTCGCCTTTCGTCTGCTGGGAGTCACCTCCGTCAAAACCGCGCGGGAGATGGTCCGGCGTGCTCCCCCCGGATCACGCCTGCGGGCTTTTTTCGAGGCATCCCGTGAAATGGACGATGACGTGGGGCTTGCCGATGCACTGCTGCACCCTTGCGCCCGGACATACCGAATAGACGAGGTACTCCTGCTTCTCAAGGAGGCGGGGCTGAAGGTGCTTCGCTATGCCCACGACGGAGCCATGCAGGAAATCGAAAAGGAAGAGGAACGACTGCGAGTTCTTGAACGGGAACAGTGCTCCGCTGACAATTTCGTCCTCTATGCGGTGCGGGAGAACAGCCAAAGAAGAGACAGTACTCCTGACGCCATGGTGGTGCTGAACCCCTGTCTGACGGGAGTCGCCGGCGCTCTCCTTCCAGGCAGGGTACGGATAACCACACGATTTGGCGGAGAAAATCAGCTCCTCGGCTGGTCCGGGCGGCGTTTTCTGAACCGTTTTCGCAGGCCGACGCCGCTTGCGGCCCTCTCTCCCGGCGATCGGGAAAGAGCCCACCGATTCATGGCCGCCCTGTTCCTGTCATGCCATGAAGGCGCCGCCAAGCCTGATGCGGCAGCGGTGTCAACTCCTTAAAAGCCATGAGTACGGGTAACTGATCCCCCCTTCTCAAGAGCCGTCGCCGCGGCATTATTCTCGCAAAAGAACCGGGGTTCATAGCTCCGGCCGGCGGCAAGTTGTTCCTCCTCTTTCTTCAGCCGCCTGAAAACATACCGGCCCATAAGCGGGGCTGTCAGGCGTGTCTTCCAGCCGAATTCAGCATAGATATCCTCAAGAAGAGTTTCCGCCTTTTCCCGAATCCGCACATTCAGATGATAATACCGTTTCATCGCCCAGACAGCCCCGGCGTAGGTGGAGCGAAGCGGCGCAGCTTCCCAGGCAAGGCGTTTCCCAACGCCGGGGGAATGCCTTTTGTGCTTCTGCCAACCGTTCAGGAGTACCCGGAAAATCCGGAGGAGACTGGGGCCGTTGGCATCAAAATCCATCCGGAAGGCGTCCAGCAGATGCTTCTCTTCCTCACCGTTTTCAAAATGCGGGTGGCGATAGTTGAAACGATACTGACCATGGGCATCGGCAAAGGGAAATTCCGATTCAGGAAGGAGAGTCCCCTCCTGCCGGTGCTTTTCATGAAGGGGAGTCCCTGGAATCGGCGTATAGAGCATGAACTGATGAAAAACCGTGTCATGACGGACGGCGTACTCTATGATTGCCCCCAGCTCTTCCGGGCGGTGTTCCTCCAGGCCGAGAATTGATGAACCGAGAACCCGGATGCCGTTGCCTTGCAGATGTTGCACCAGGGCGAGGGTATCAACACCCTTGAGCTTGTCATAGGCGCTCCCCTCTCCTTCCAGACCCATCCAGACAAAACCGATTCCCAATCCCAATAACTGATCCATGGAATAGGATTTAAGCACCCGCGCCGAGCTGAATACGGAGAGTGACCAGTTTTTGCCGTTAGCCTCCATCAGCTCCAACAACCGCAGAGCCCGTTTTCGGTGCAGCAGAAAATTCTCATCCAGCACAAAGAAGGAGCGGACCTTCAGCTTCCGCTCAATGTCGCCCATGACGGTAAACAGCTCATCACCTGTCTCAAAAAAATCGATGAATTTCCCTTTCCCGCCGAACTGCGCGGAGGTGGAGCAGAAGTTACACCCCATGGGGCAGCCGACAGAGGGGATCAGGATCGCCGCGGTCCGATCCGGGGTGTCGCCAAGAGGTAACCCCATGGCTTTCGAGCCGAACCCGGAAAAGACCGCGGGGTGTTTTATGGGCTTTTGGTCATCCTGACCCAGGTAACGTTGAAACCAACGGATACCTTCACCACGAACGATGAGGTCGGCATCGATCATATGGTCAAGTCCCTCCTTGTTGGCGATATGTCCGCCAATGACAATTATCGCCCCCGGTTGATAGCCGCGGATCACCCGGCACATCTTTGCCACCTTGCCCACATTGGCGATAATGCCGCTGATGCCGATAACGTCGTAGCTTTGTTGAACGATCCGGTTTGTGAAACTCTCCAGGGTAGGGAAATCCAGAAGTGTGCAGGGTGCGTCGAGATTTTCCTGTATCATCATCAGCCCGAAGGATCGGT
The DNA here is from genome assembly GCA_903929485.1 of uncultured Desulfuromonadales bacterium. Classification (GTDB taxonomy): domain Bacteria; phylum Desulfobacterota; class Desulfuromonadia; order Geobacterales; family CAIOGM01; genus CAIOGM01. Next base: position 28,515 of record CAIYUY010000097.1, on the reverse strand, counting down.
GGAACATACGGAGGGAGAAACCACCCTGAAGGCGGGTTACCTGATTTTGGTACAGCTCCATGGGGTTGGCTTTGCGGCTGCCGTACTGGTCGTCCTGCCCATACGGGCCGAAGACACTGGAAAGAAGAACCCGGGCTTTTGTTCCCAGAGGATGAAGCGGGGCGCCTGCGGGGGGGTGAAACATTTTTTTCTCCTTTAATCTCAAAAACGGCTGTTACTCTCCGTGGAGATCACGGAGCCTCAAGGAAATTTCGGCTGGAAATTTGACGACAGATAAATGAAAATGGTGGAAGAATCAAGGGGCTGGGGGTGGCTTTGCTGGGAACTGCTCCAATGCGACAGGCTCACTCTATCGCAGGCGGAAAAAGATGTATGTGACTGGCGTCACGCAAAACGATGGGAATCCCCATATCCTTTCCAGTGGTTTAGATATGATAAGGGGGGCTGTCCACTGGACAGCCCCCCTTATTTTTCTGATCATTACCGCCGTTGCATACGGTGGGTTACTGTTTCTTGCTCTTCTTGGTGGACTCTTTCCTCGGAGTTTCCTTCTTGGGAGCGTCCTTCTTCACGGGCTCCTCTTTGGCGGCCGCCGGGCCTTTATCAACCCAGTTGTTGATGTCGTGGGCAATGCCGTGGCAATCGCCGCACTTGGCGAATTTGGCCATCATGCCGGCGGGGTGAGGCGTCCCGTGACAATCCTGACACTTGGGCACGGTCTTGTGTTTTTCCTTGTGACAGAAGGCGCAGGCAAGTTTGCCATGCTTGGCCTTGCTGGCGGTGAGCAGGGTGAACGCCTTCGGGTGACAGGCGCCGCAGGTCTTGTTGGGAATGGTGGCGGCGTAGGTGACGACTTTGGGCATGTGAGGCTTGTGACACTGTTTGCAGTCGGCGGCGGTCATCTCGGCCGAATGCGGTTTGTGGCACTGAACGCACTGGGGAATCTGCCGATGAACGCGGTGACAGATGGTGCAGGCCAGAAGCGTATGTTTACTTTTGTTCTCTCTAAGTTGGGTGATCTGCGGAGTGTGGCAGGCCATGCACGGTTCGGTGAGGTTGCCGGTAAAGGTTATATTCAAAGGGGTATGGGGATTCTTGTGACAGTTCAGGCAACCCGGTGTCTGAAAATGGGGTTTGCCCGAGTGGCAATTACTACACTCAGGGATGTTCTTCGGTGACGACGGACGATGGCCGGTGTGGCAATCGATGCACTCGATTTCGCTCTTGTGTTTCCCCCCAGCGGCGGCTATGTCCGCCGGTTGGGCAGTGTGGCACTTGGCGCAGTCACCGCTCCCCAGTGTGACTTTCGTCACGGACGAGGTAGGGGTCGCGGCGAAAGCCGTGGTTGCGGCAAGCAGCAACCCGGAGACGAGGAGCAGCAGCCCTCTTGGATGTGGCATTTTTTTCATGAATCCTCCTTCGCGATGGATGGCGCCGTCGGTAAAAAACGGGCAGGCAAGATTATAGCCGGAGTCGGGCCGTTGAGTCAATGGATTCGGCGCGGGGGATATTATTTTCCCGATAAAAAGCAGGAATGAGGAAACTCCAGGAGGAGCGCTTGGCCAATGGTGAGACGTTCCGCCCAGGGTGACGTGAGCGCCGCCATCGTCGTGAAGCGTAAATTCACCGCGACGAGGGTTTGGTTCAGCTTGTCCAGATCAATGATCGCCCCCCCCGGCAGGGAGGAGAGTCCGCGGAAGTTGAGGGGACAGTAATCGACCTGTCGTTTGTCGTCACGCCGTATCAGGAGCGGCAGGCCGTGGGTCCGGCAGATCAAGGGGCGGGCCTGGTAGAGGGTGCAGCGGTGCTGATCCAGCAGGGGACAGGGGTCGGTGGGGAGGGAGTCAGCGGCGCGTTGCGCAATACGGAGGCGGTCGGGTAGCGGCAGTTCCTGAAGGGAGAGAGCCAGGGCGACCGCCTCCACGGGGAAGAGCGACAGATGGCGGCAGCAGCCGTCGCAGCCGTCGGTGCAGGCAATGACGGAGCGAAACTGCGCCTCAATCCTCCGGCAGAGCTCATCCACGCGGGAGATGAGGCGCCGGTAGTTTTCCAGCAGGTCGCCATTCGGTGAATCGAGCATGGAGCGGCCCCAAAAATGAAGAGAGTTGTGATCGGAATGCGAGAAGGTGGCTGACGATAGCGCAAACTCCTTAGTAAATAAAGGCAAAATTTATCACTGTTTTGGGACGGTGACCTCCGGTCGCGGATCGGGCCGGAGAAAGTTTCCCCGGCCCCATGGCGGAAGAATCTGAATGGGATGCCTCTTACCTGAAGTATGCCGCAATCTGGCCTGCCAGTCGTTCGGCAATCGTCGTGGTTGCTTCCTTGCGGTCAATATTGGTTTGTGTCGCCTGCACACCGATACGTGTCCTGAATTCCTGACGTGATGGTATGATGTTTTTACGGTTAGAGTGCCGGAAGAAATGTTTCAGGAACATTTTTGCACGCACCAAAGGTCGGAAGAAATCTCACGGCCTCCGGTGATGACAAGCTAAATCGGCGGATTACGAGCGGTCGTTGCAGTACTTCGCGGCGTAGCGCTGAAGCCAGGCACGTTCATCCCGGGTGAGGTCCCGCTTGTACTTGGCCGGGGCGCCGATCCGGAGGGTATAGGATAGGGATGGGGACGAATCTCTTGACACGATACGGTGAATCGAAGTAGCTTATGAACAGTTAATCAAACTCTCCGGACGGCCATGCCCCGATTGGAGGAGACGCCATGAAAACGGAACTCAAACGCAAGCTGATCACCTTTGATTGGGCCATGAAACGACTACTGCGAAGCAAGGCCAACTTCGAGATCCTGGAAGGATTCTTGAGTGAACTGCTTTGTGAAGATATCGTGATCCTGGAAATTCTGGAGAGCGAAAGCAACAAGGAGAGTGTTGGCGACAAGTTCAACCGGGTCGATCTGAAGGTGAAAAACAGCGCCGGCGAGATCATCCTCATCGAACTCCAGTACGAACGGGAGCATGACTACCTGCAACGGATGCTGTACGGGACATCCCGCGCCATAACCGAGCATCAACGGGAAGGAGAACCGTTTTCCCACTTGGTGAAAGTCATCTCCGTCAACATTCTCTATTTCGATCTGGGGCATGGTAGCGACTATATCTATCGCGGCGTCACTAGTTTTACCGGTATTCACGATCACGACCAGTTGGAACTCAGCAGCAGGCAGCAAAAACTGTACGGCAAGGAGCAGATTCACCACCTCTTCCCCGAGTATTATCTGCTCCGGATCAATAACTTTAACGACGTGGCGACAACGTCCCTGGACGAGTGGATCTATTTTCTGAAAAACGAAGAGATCAAGGTTGAATTCAAAGCCAAGGGGATACAACAGGCGAAAAAAGCCTTTTCCCTGTTAAGCCTGCCGGAGAAAGAGCGCTTGGCATATGAACGCTATCAGTATGAGCTGAGCTATCAAGCCAGCCTTATCGAATCCAACTATGGGCTTGGCCGTTTGGAGGGTAGGGAAGAAGGGATGCAGGCGGGGATGGAGGCCGGCATGCAGGCCGGCAAACAGGAGGGGAAGGTGGAGGTTGCCCGCTGCCTGATTGAGAAGGGAATGAGTCCGGAGGAGGCGGCGGAGGTCGCCGGAATCAGCGTCGAACTGCTGCGGAATAACCGCTGACTCTTTTGGGCCGGACGATTATATCCTCGTTCCGTAGGGGATGCAACGTTGGCGAATTACGAGCGGTCGTTGCGGTACTCTTCCGCGTACCGGACGTAATTGCCGGCGGAGCGTTGGAGCCAGGCACGCTCGTCCGGGGTGAGATCCCGCTTGTACTTGGCCGGGGCGCCGATCCAGAGGGTGTGGGGAGGAACAATCGTCCCTTCGGTGACCAAGGCCCGAGCCCCGATGAGCGCTCCTTCACCGATGACAGCCTTGTCCATGATCATCGCCTGCATCCCCACAAAGACCCCGTTCCCGATGGTGCAACCGTGAAGGGTGACGCTGTGTCCCACCGTGACGTCGTCGCCGATGATCAGCGGCGCGCCGGGGTCGTCGGCACCTTTTTTGTGAGTGACGTGGAGCATGGTGAGGTCCTGGATATTGCTCCGGGCGCCGATGGTGATGAAGTTCACGTCACCCCGAGCCACGCAGTTATACCAGATACTGCTCTGGGGCCCCATGGAGACATCGCCGACCACCACGGCGGTCTCCGCCACGAAGGCCGTGGGGTCGATATTCGGGTGAACTCCGTGAAAAGAACGAATCATGTCAACCTCTGTGAAAAGTGAATGGTGAAAAGTGCAAAAAAACGTGAATGGTGAATGGTGAATGGTGAAAAGCGAAAGGACTTTGATCTATTCACCATTCACTCTTCACCATTCACGCCGTTAGTCTCTGGGAACCGCCAGCATCCGCTCCAGCGCCCGGCGGGCGGGAATCCGGATCTCCTCGGGAACCTTAACCACCGGTGACATGCTCCGCAGGGCAAGAACGATATCCTCCAGGGAGGTCAGTTTCATGTTGGGGCAGACCAGGGCCGGTGATGCGAGGATGAACTCTTTTTCCGGGTTCTCCAGGCGGAGGCGGTAGAGAATCCCCGCCTCGGTGCCGATGATGAACCGGCGGGAGGAGCTCGTGCGGCACCAGTCGTACATGCCGGAGGTGGAACAGATATGATCCGCCAGGGCCAACAGCTGGGGGGCGCATTCGGGGTGACAGACGAAGAGGGCATCGGGGTGTTCCTCCTTCAGATGCAGGACTCCCGCCGCCGTCATCCGCTCATGAGTGGGGCAGAACCCCTCCCAGAAGTGGAAGGTCTTGGAGGAGAAACCGGCCACATATCTTCCCAGGTTCCGGTCGGGAACGAAGATGATCTCATCGTCGGGGAGAGATTCCACCACCCTGACGGCATTGGCCGAGGTGCAGCAGATGTCGCTCTCCGCCTTCACTGCGGCCGAGGAGTTGACGTAGGTGACCACCGGAACTCCCGGATGGCGCCTCTTCAGTTCGCGCAACCCTTCCACGGTGACCATGTCCGCCATGGGACAGCCGGCGTCCAGGCGGGGGAGGAGCACGATCTTCTCCGGGGCGAGGATAGAGGCGGATTCCGCCATGAAATGGACCCCGCAGAAGACGATTACTTCCGCATCGGTGGCGGCTGCCTCCTGGGAGAGGGCCAGGGAATCTCCGGTAATGTCGGCGATCTCCTGAACTTCGTCCCGCATGTAGTTGTGGGCCAGCAGCACCGCATTGCGCGAGCGGAGCAGTTCCCGAACTTCCCGTTTGAGCTCTTCCTGGTACATGGCCTGTCCTTGAATGGAATATGTCTTTGATGTGCGCGGCAGGCAATAGTAACCATAATTTCCCCTCGTGTCAAATCTCTTGCGGAGGGCGCCGGATTTTTTAACTTGACTTCCGTGCAGTTTTCTCCTACTTTTAGCACTTTCGGAAACCGGTATCCATTTATAACCATGGTTACGAAGGTAGAGTGAAAACGCACGTTGCTAAAAATATAAAGACGGTTATGAAGGCGGAGTGAAAACGCACGTTGCTAAAAATATAAAGACGGTTGTGAGGGTGTAATGAAAACGCAAGTTGCCAAAAAGAATGAAGTTTCCCGTGACTGGTACGTGGTGGATGCCGAAAACAGGGTTCTCGGTCGTATTGCCACCCAGATTGCCAACGTCCTGCGCGGCAAAAACAAACCGATCTTTACCCCAAGCGTTGATACCGGGGATTTTGTGATCGTGCTTAACGCGGATAAGATTGCCCTCACCGGCAAGAAGCTCACCGACAAAATGTACTATCGGCACTCCGAATTCCCGGGGGGACTCAAGTCCATCAGCGCCGGCAAACTCATCGAAAAAGATGTGGAGCAGGTGATTCGGAAAGCCGTCAAGGGGATGCTCCCCAAGAATAAGCTTTCCCGCCACATGATCAACAAACTCAAGGTCTACGCGGGACCGACTCATCCCCATCAGGCTCAACAGCCGAAACCGCTTAACGTCTAATACACATATCCGTTTTAGGAGATAGAAATTATGGCAGCAGTTCAGTACTATGGAACCGGCAAACGAAAGTCCTCCATCGCCCGCGTCTGGATCACTCCCGGCACCGGCACCATCACCGTCAACAAGAAGAGCCTGGACGAGTATTTCGGCAGGGAAACCTCCAAGATGGTTGTCAAGCAGCCGCTGGAACTCACCGAGAATCTTGACAAGTTCGATGTCATGGTAACCGTTGCGGGTGGCGGCGACATGGGTCAGGCCGGCGCAATCAAGCACGGCATCACCAAGGCGCTCCTTGATTGCGAAGAGTCTTTGCGCGGCACCCTCAAGAAAGCCGGATTCATCACCCGTGATTCCCGCGTGAAGGAACGGAAGAAATACGGCAAGGCAGCGGCCCGGAGAAGCTTCCAGTTCTCCAAGCGCTAGCCGTTGTCCCATAAAAGTGAAAAGAGGGAAAATCCGAAGGGATTTTCCCTCTTTTCGTCGTCTCAACCTTTACCTGATTCTGCGGGAGACGTCATGCTGAAAGTTGCCGTAGTCGGAGCCAGTGGTTACACCGGGGTGGAACTCCTCCGGTTGCTTTATGCTCATCCCCAGGTGGAGGTCACCTGCGTCACGTCGGAACAGAGCGCCGGAAAGCCGATTGCCGAGGTTTTCCCGTCACTGCGCCATCGTTACCATCAGATCCTGGAAAACCTGGAACCGGTGGGGATTGCCGACCGAGCGGATTTCATCTTCACGGCCCTCCCTCACAAGGCAGCCATGGAGGTGGTGCCAACCTTTATCCGGCTGGGAAAAAAGGTAGTTGACCTCTCCGCCGATTACCGGTTTCATGATCCCGCCCTCTACGAGACATGGTACGAGCCGCACCTGAACCCTGAGTTGCTGGCGAAATCCGTTTACGGCCTGCCGGAGATCCGGCGAGAGAAGATCGTCCCGGCGGATCTGGTGGGGAACCCCGGCTGTTATCCTACTTGTACGATTTTGGGACTCGCGCCGCTGCTGAGACAGGGGATCATCGACCCGGAACGGCTTATCATCGACGCCAAGTCGGGGGCTAGCGGGGCTGGGCGGGGCGCCAAGGTGGACAATCTGTACTGCGAGGTGAATGACGGTTTCAAGGCCTATGCGGTGGGGGGCGTTCACCGGCACCTCCCGGAGATCGAGCAGGAGCTGTCACTTCTGGCAGGGCGCCCACTCACCATCTCCTTCACACCGCACCTGGTTCCCATGGACCGGGGTATTCTCGTCACGGCCTACGCCGATCTCAAGGGGAGTTACTCCACAGGGGAACTCCTGTCGCTCTACCGGGAGTTCTACGCCGGAGAAGAGTTCGTCCGGATACTTCCCGAAGGGGCATTCCCCTCCACGGCCTTTGTCAAGGGCTCCAACTGCTGCGATATCGGTCTCGCCGTGGACAGGCGCGCCGGCCGGGTCGTGGTCGTCTCCGCCATTGACAATCTGGTGAAAGGGGCGGCGGGGCAGGCAGTGCAGAATATGAATATCATGAACGGTTTCCCCGAGAAGATGGGGCTGGATGGTTTGGCGCTCTACCCATAGCCTGAGTTCCCCTTAGTGTGATCCTACGGACATCTCCTTCAAGAGCCGCTCAGCCAACTCGATCAGCGCCTTGGTAACGGGCGAGCGGGGGTAGTCGGTCACCAAGGGTGCGCCTTTATAGATGGATTTTTTAAGTTCCAGATAGGAATTGGGAATTAAATGGAAGATCTCTTTATCCAGGAACTCCTCCGCATGGGAGACATTAATACTATCCAGGGATAAATACCTGTTGACCACCACCTTGATCCGGCCAGGATCGAAGCCTTGTTGATTCAGAGCTTTCATGTATCGCTTGGCGTTGTTGAGGGCCGGCAGGGTGAGGAGTAGCGGGTACAAAATGACGTCTGATCCGTCGAAGATCTCCAGGTTACGCTCCGACAGCTCACCGCCGGCGTCGATGACCGTTACGCCGAACTGACCTCGCATGAGGGTGATAAGGCTCAGGATCTGATCCGGGGCGAACTCCACGATGACACCTGGTTCTTCCGGCCCGCAGAGTACCTGCACTCCGGAACCGTGACGGGTCATGAGGTCCAGGAGACGACCGGCGCTCAATCTTCGTCCCGTCTCCCGGAGAGCGTTCAGAGTTTCCGCCGGATTGAGGTTCAGAAATGCAGAGACATCGCTGCTGAACGGGTTGAGGTCGACCAGCGCCGTCATCCTCCCCTCCATGGCCAGGGCCGCGGCCAGGTTCACGGCGATGGTTGTAGTTCCCATCCCACCCGCCGGGTTGTAGACGGTAATCACCTTCCCCCCTGCATCCTCCGCCCCATTTTTTTGTTCGAGCATCAGAGCCGCCCGCTCCAAGGTCTCTTCCAGTCCATCGGCGGAGATCGGCGTGGTGAGATATTCGCTTGCACCGGCCCGAATGAGGGTACGTATCCAGTCGGGACGCTTTTCCCCTGACGTAGCCATGATCATCGTCTGGGAATTGGCGGTGAGAATGGCGGAAACATCCCTGACCCCTTGGGCTATTGACTGTACCTCCAGGATAACCACCTGAGGCGGCGTGTCCGACTCCAGCTGTTTCAGTCCTTCGCGACGGGTAACGGCGGCGGCGCTTAACTCTATGGGACGGCGGCATCGCGCGATGAGATGATCCATTGCCGATCGGGTGGTAACGTCATTATCGATGATGAGTATGGAGTGAAGGGTTGACATGATTCACCATTATCCTTTTCTTAATCTCCGAATATCTCCGATTCTGATGGTGAGTTTGATGCTGTCGAAGTATTCCAGCAGCGGAATCATGAACTTGCGGGAAAGACCGCTCAGATCACGGAACTCAGCCGGGGTGATCTCTCCCCGCTCTTCCAGGTAGAGTTGGAGCTGCCCCCGGAGTCTGAGCAGCGGTTCCGGGGCGTAGTAGAGGTCGCCGGTGACTCTGATGGCCTGCCCCTCCCGGGTAAGGCGGGCAAGCTGCTCCCGCAGCTGTTTTTCCGGAGTCATTAGCCGTTGGCTCAACTCTTTGAGCGTGGGAGGTTCCACCCCACCCTGGCGCAGCTCAGCTTCCACTGCGTCCCCCCCCCCGCTCCCCACCCCCGATAGATGGGGAGGGACGGCTGTTCCCGGTTTCACCAGCTCCCGCTGGAGAAGGAGTCTCCCCTCCCTCACCAGCGAGGCCAAGAGCGCTCCGAAAAACCGGGGATCACTCCGCTTGGGAATTTTTCCCTTCAGCTCTTCTTTCCCCATCCCGTCCCGAAGCGGATTATCCGTCAGGAAAGAGGTGAGAGCCGCCATCAATTCATCCTCCAGGCTGCGGAATGCCTCCCGGGTCAAGAATATGCCGGGATCTTTCACCCCCCGCACCACCTCCCCCCGTGAGAGAAGACGGCCGAGAGCCGCCTCCATCACCGTGTTGCCGCAGCCGCTTCGCAGGGTTATTTTTTCAGCGGAGATGCCGCTTAATCGGCTTTCCCGAACCAATAACCTGATTTTCGTATCGGCGTCACCGCCGTCCAGGGCCGCCAGGAGTTCCAGCGCCTCCTCGCTTACGCGGCGTCCCCTGGCCGGCGCGGGGTCCAGAAGTCGCCCCCCCCCCATGGTTGCGGCAGGGGAGTGGCTGCGGAGCACAAAGGGATCACCGGGGAGAAGACAGAGAGGAGTTCGCAACCTGAGTTGAGCAGGGGCTGACTCGCCCGGACGGAGCGAATCCCGGTGGGGAAAGATCACCTGGGCCGAACTCTCGGCCGTGCCGCTGAGAAACTGCACCATGCCGCGATGTCTGAGGCTCCGGGCAGAGGGGAGAAGCTCCAGACGGATGTCGACAGTGCGGGTAGTCCTGAAAGTCCCGGGGGAGGTCACGGTCTCTCCTCTCCGAATCTCGTGGTGATCGATCCCCTGCAGGTTCACCGCCACGCGCTGGCCGGCGACTCCTTCCTCTTTTCGTTTGCCATGGAGCTGGATGCCGCGAACTCGTCCGGTTTTTCCCGAGGGGAGGAGTTCCACCGAATCTCCCACCCGGATGACTCCTGACCGGAGGGTGCCGGTGACAACGGCGCCGAACCCCGGCAGGGTGAAGCTGCGATCCACCGGGAGACGGAAAGGACCGCTCGGCTCCCGGGGAGGCGTTTCCCCCGCGAGGCGCCCCAGTTCCCGGCGCAGCGCCGGGAGCCCTTCTCCGGTGCGACTGGAGAAGGGGATGATGGGCGCCCCATGGAGAAAACTCCCCGAAAGGTATTCCCGAACCTCTTCGGTCACCAGCTTCAGCCACTCCCGATCCACCAGGTCCTGCTTGGTCAGAAGCACGATCCCTTGCTTGACCCCCAGGAGCCGGCAGATTTCCAGATGTTCCCGGGTCTGAGGCATGATTCCTTCATCGGCGGCGATGACGAACATGACCAGATCGATCCCCGCGACCCCTGCCACCATGGTCCGGACGAACCGCTCGTGACCCGGCACATCCACGATCCCCACCCTGACGCCGTCGGTGAGCTCCAGGTGAGCAAAACCCAGTTCGATGGTGATTCCCCGCTCCTTCTCTTCCTTGAGCCGATCCGTATCCATGCCGGTGAGGGCTTTCACCAAGCTGGTCTTGCCATGATCAATATGCCCGGCCGTCCCGGCAATTATAAAGCGCTTACGAATTACGAATTGTGAATCACCAATTATTGTCACCCCTTCCATTTCTCGTAATGCACGATCTGCTTCAGCGGCTTGCGTGCCCCTCCACCTTTCACCTCTCCCAGGGGGTAACCCAGGGGGAAGAGTCCCACGATCCGGATATCCGGCGGTATTTCCAGCAACTCTCCCAGCTCCTCTTCCTGGAAGACCCCCACGAAGACACTCCCCAAGCCCTGGGCGTGGGCCGCCAGCATCAGGTTTTCCGCGGCGATTCCCATGTCAGTCAGATAGTACTGCTGCCCCCGCAAGGTCCCCGACTCGGTGGGGTCGGCGCAAGCGACAACCACCACCGGCGCCTCGGCCAGGGCCTTCTGGGCGGGATTGCTACTGTAGCCGCGGGTGGCGAAAAAAGCCTCCACGTAGGAGAGGTCGCTGATCCGCTCCTTCACCGCCTGGTCCGTCACCACAATGAACCGCCAACACTGCATGTTTGCCCATGAGGGGGCTTGGGCCGCCGCCTCCAGCACTGCCTGGAGTTTTTCCGGCTCCACCGGCTTGCCGGAAAATTTTCGCACACTTCTTCTGGTTTTGATTGCTTCCAGGGTATTCATCTGTCGCCTCCTTGGTTGGTCTGCCGGGCGTTATCACCCAGCAGCTTATTGATCCTTGGCATTGCCGCCAATATGAGAGTAATAACTGTTATCAGCGCCGACGGGAATATGCTACTGTTCATTTTATTCTCCTCCCCACTGTTTTAGCCATTCGCCTTACCCCTTGAACTGCAACTGGTGGAGCCGGTAATAAAGCCCTTGCGCCGCCATGAGCTCCTCATGACTCCCCTCTTCCCGTTTCTCACCTCGGCGGATGACGATGATTCGATCGGCGTCGCGAACCGTGGAGAGACGATGAGCGACCACGATGGAGGTTCGTCCCGCCAGAAGTCCCCGGAGTCCTTCCTGAATGAGTCGCTCGCTGGCCGAATCCACGCTGGAGGTTGCCTCATCCAGGACGAGGATCTCCGGATTAAAGGCCACGGCGCGGGCAAAGGAGATGAGCTGCCGCTCCCCGGCGGAGAAGTTGTTTCCCCGCTCCCGGACCTCTTCATCAAAACCCTTGGGGAGGCGATTGATGAACCGGTCAGCTCCCACGATCCGGGTGGCCTCCTCCATCCTGGCTGCGGCACGGCGGTCGCCAAGGGTGATGTTGAAGGCGATGGTTCCGGTGAAGAGAAACGGTTCCTGAAGGACGACACCGATGCGGGAGCGAAGGAGCCCCAGCGGCAGATCCCGGACATCCACGCCGTCGATGGTGATGCTCCCCCGTTGGATGTCGTAGAGCCGGGAGAGGAGCCGGGTTATGGTGCTCTTGCCACCACCGGTCTCCCCCACAATGGCCAGCTTCTCCCCGCGACGCAGTGTCAACGACACCCCCTTCAGCACATACTCTTCGTCCCGATAGGCAAACCAGACATCCTTGAACTCCACCAGAGCCCCTTGGACTCCCTTTCGGCTTCGCTCAGGGACCACGCTCAGGGACCGGTTGGTGAGCGAAGCCGGTGATCGGTTGGTGAGCGAAGCCGAACCATCCGCCGGATACTCCTTGGAATCCAGCAGGGTGAAGATCCGTTCCAGGGCGGCCATGGCCCCCTGCATGGTGGAATACTTGGAAGAGAGATCGCGGATGGGGCCGAAGAACTTTTCGCTGTACTGGATGAAAGCCACCAAGGCGCCGAAGGAGAGATGCCCCCGGACGATCTCGCCCCCTCCGTACCAGATGATGAGCCCCACGGCCACCGAGGAGAGGGTCTCCACCAGGGCGTAAAGGGAGGCGTCCCAGATGATAACCGGCCGGTTGGCGTCCCGATACGCGGCATTGAGCTGGGTGAACCGTTTTTGTTCACCAGCCTGGCGGTTGAAGAGCTGGATGATGGCCATGCCGCCGATGCTCTCGGCCAAAAACGAGTTAAGAAGCGCCAGCCGCGAGCGGACCTGTCGAAAAGCATCCCGCATGAGTCGGCGGAAACGGAAGACAATGAAAAAGAGGAGGGGGAGAACCGAGAAGGTCACCAGGGAGAGTGTTGGGTTCATCCAAAGCATGATGCCGACAATACCGGCCAGGAGGAGGAGATCCCCCACGACCGTGACGATCCCGGCGGCGAACATCTCCCCCAGAACCTCCACGTCGCTGGTAAGACGGGTCACGATCCCCCCCGTGGGGGTCCGGTCGAAGAAAGAGAGAGAGAGTCTCTGGAGATGGTTGAACAGCTCCTCCCGGATACGGAACATCAGTTGCTGGCCGACCTGCTGGAGGAGATAGGTCTCTCCGTAGGTGAGGAGGGATTCGCTCAGGATGAGGGTAAGAAAGAGGAACGCCAGACCGGGGAGCCCGGTGAGGTTCCCGGTGACGATATGGTTATCGATGGCGATCTTGACGAGATACGGCTGGACGAGCTTGGCTCCGGCGATGGGAGGGAGGAGAAGGAGGACGAAGAGGATGATTCTCAGGTGCGGGCGCAGGTAGCCTGCGAACCGGCCCATGAGCCGCCGGTCATAAGCCTTGCCGGCAATGTCATCTTCGTGAAGTCCGCCGTGATGCATTCAGCGCCGGGTGAAAAACGTGGATTTTATCATGGCGCGGTCGGGCGAGCAGCCGGGGGGAGAAACTGCTCAAACTGTTTTTTGTCGCCGGCGCAGCGATGGGCTTCCTCGGCGGTGACCTGTTTGGTCTTGAGGAGATCCAGTAGGTGCTGGTCCATGAGCTGCATCCCGTCCCTGCGGGCGGTCTGGATGATGGATGGAATCTGGAAGGTTTTTCCTTCCCGGATCAGGTTGGAGATGGCTGGTGTTCCCACCAGGATTTCCAGGGCCGCCACCCGCCCTTTGCCGTCGGTGGTCTTGAGGAGCTGCTGACAGATGACCCCCTTCAGGGATTCGGCCAGCATGGTTCGTATCTGCGCCTGGCCGTCCCGGGGGAAGGCGTCAATAATTCGATCGATGGTCTTGGCGGCGGAGTTGGTATGGAGGGTGCCGAAGACCAGATGGCCGGTTTCGGCGGCGGTCATGGCCAAACTGATGGTCTCCAGGTCACGCATCTCCCCCACGAGAATAACATCAGGATCCTCGCGAAGGGCGGCGCGGAGGGCTGCGGTGAAGCTGTCCGTATGTTCGCCGATCTGCCGCTGATTAAAAAGGGATTGCTTGTTCTCATGAATGAACTCCAGAGGATCTTCCAGGGTAAGGATATGATCCTTCCGGGTGTTGTTGATGTGATCGATCATGGCGGCCAGGGTGGTGGATTTGCCCGACCCGGTGGGTCCGGTTACGAGAACCAGACCCTTCTTGAGCTGAGTGAATTTCGTCACCCCTTCCGGCAGCCCCAGCTCTTCCACGGAGAGAATCTTGCTGGGGATGATCCGAAAGACCGCGGCGATCCCCTTATGCTGCAAAAGGATGTTTCCCCGGAATCTGGCAAGACCGGGCACCGAATAGGCGAAGTCCAGGTCGTGGCGCTCCTCGAACTCTTTGATCTGCTTTTCGCTCAGGATTTCATAGATGATTCCCTTGAGCTCTTCATGAGAGAGCGCCTTAAAATCCAGCGGCTCCAGGTCACCGTGGAGACGGAAGATGGGGGGAGCGCTGGTGGAGAGGTGAAGGTCGGAAGCCCCTTGTTCTTTCATCATCTTGAACAGTGCGTCGATGCTTGCCATATGACAACTCCTGAAACCGCGGGTTTTTCGATTCACCGGGTGCTGATGCTTTTTCTGCTACGCCGTGACCACTCTCAGATAGGTTTCCGGGGAGATCTCCCCCCCCAGGAGAAGCCGGATTGCCTGAGCCCTTACCGTCTCCCCCTCTCGTTGCGCCACTCGCTGGGCAAACTCACCGCCGGTACCGCAACTCTCAAGCAGAGTGACCAGCAGCCGGTCGCAGACGATCACCTCCGCCAGGAGCCGCGCCTCCCCCCGGCCGGTAAACCCGCAGGCTGCGCACCCCGTTGCATGATGATACCCCGTTGCCGCCGGGGGGAGCCGCAGCCGGGCTCCCTCCCGGGGCTCCATGGGAAGCGGTTTCCGGCAGGCGTGGCAGAGGGTGAAGAAGATCTCACCCATGACGATCCCCCGGAGGGCCGAAGGGATGAGATGATCCTGCCGCCATGCCGAGAAGAGGAGGGCATAGGTTTCGGCGCATCCCACCCCGGTTCCGGCCACGACCCGGACCCCGCGCAGAGCCGCCTGGGCCGCGGCGTGGAGGGAGCGGCTGTCATCCATCCCTTCCAACAGCAGGAGGTCCGGGGCATGCTCCAGCACCGCAGTGATAATGGCTGCATGCTCTTCCGGTGAGATATTCTCCAGGGGAATGCAGGGAGCCTGCTTTCGGATCGTCTCGTTTCCTTCACCCAGGAGAAGAAGCCGCTCCTGGCCGAAAGAGTGCCGGTTCACCAGCAGCTCCATCATGTTGAGAGTCTCTTTCATGGGGAGCGACACCACCACCAGCCCCGGGCGCTCCGTCATTTCATGAACCAAAGGGAACAGTTCCGGCGGGAACGGGACATCACGGGGCGATTTGGCCTGTTTGAGCGTAATCACCTTGCCGGCGCTTCCCTTGAGCAGCTCCACCTGAATCGTCAGCGTCTCACCGTCATTGACATATTCCATACTGCCGCTCTCCGTGGCCGGCGAGCTCTTGCGCAGAACCGCCCTGGCGCGGAGTCGGGCTGTGATCCGGGCGCACCCCCCCAGCGTGAGTCGTCCCAGCTCTTCAGTAATGATCCCCTGACACCCGGTAACCACTCCCCCTTCCGCCAAGGGGGCCACGGTCACCGAGACATACCCCTTTCGGGTGAGGAGGAAGAGGAGCCATTTGAGAAAACGCCCACCCGAAGTATCCGCAACCATGGCCGCCGTCTCCTGGGGAGACGCCGCGGAGGAAAGGATACCAAAGGTTCCCTGCGGTTCCGGTCCATACAGATAATCCAGCATCTCCCGGACTTCTTTCTCATCGGCGATACAGATCGTCAGCGCGCCGGCGCTGACGGCGGCGATCTCCTTGAGAGCCTCCTTGTCCAGCGGGTCCACGAGGGCGACCCGCAGTTCATCGCCGGTTCGGATCACCGGAACGGCATGGTAGCGACGGGCGATCCGCTCAGGGAGAAGGGTCGCGGCATCGGCTCCCATCACCTCCCGGTTCAGCCGGATATAGGGAATGTTCAGATGATGAGACAGCGCCCAGTTGATATCCTCCGCCGTGACGATACCCAGATGAACCAGCGCCTCTCCGAACCGGCAGCTCAGCCGCTCCTGTTCGGTCACTGCTTTTCGGATATCCTCATCGGTAACAATCCGGGAGTTGTAGAGTATGGCTCCCAGCGATCCCTCGGTGACCCATTGGCTCATTCTTCTCTCCTCCTGCTCCGGGTTTTTTCAAATCCCCCTGGGAAACAGTAAATCACGTGTGGTGTGATCCGTCAAATGAAACTTACCCCCAGTGAAACCCGCCCCCCCCTCCTTTACAGCTGCCGACCTTTTGTGATAGCATGCCGAAGAAAAAAAGCGCTCCGGCGCGGGAGGAACCCATCGCACACGCACACGCAGCTATCGCCCTCTTTTCCGGGGGACTCGATTCACAACTGTCGGTACGGCTGATGCAGAACCAGGGGATCGGCGTTACCGCCCTTCATTTCACCTCTCCTTTCTTTGGCGCCGGGGATGAAGCCACGGGGAAGTACAATGCCCGACGTTCCGCCGACATCCTGGGGGTCCCGCTGGTCGTTCATGATCTGGGTGGCGACTATCTGGAGATGCTGCGCAACCCCAATCACGGCTACGGCAAGGCGGTGAACCCCTGCGTGGATTGTCATGCCTGGATGTTTCGGGTAGCCAGGGGGCTGATGCCGGAATACGGCGCCGATTTCGTGGTCAGCGGCGAGGTTCTGGGGCAGCGCCCCATGAGCCAGCGCAAGGATACCCTCCGGGTGGTGGAGCGGGAGAGCGGCCTCATGGGACTTCTCCTCCGCCCCCTGTCGGCCCGCTTTCTTCCCCCCACGATTCCGGAACAGGAAGGATGGGTGGACCGGGAAAAACTCTTCGGCATCACCGGCCGTTCCCGCAAAGTGCAGATGCGTCTGGCGCATGAGCTGGGAATGGAAGATTATCCCTCCCCGGCTGGGGGATGTCTCCTCACTGAACTCTCCTTTCAGGGGAAGATTCGCGACCTCTTCACCCACAATCAGATCATGGACCCCTTGGATTTCCGGCTTCTCCGGCTGGGGCGGCACTTCCGGCTGAGTCCCGACGTCAAGCTCATCGTGGGGCGCAACGAGGAGAACAACCGACTTCTTGAGGAGGCCGCCCGGCCGGGAATGGCGTATCTTCGCTGGCTGGACGGGGGGAGCCCCATGGGGGTCGTGGTGGGGGGAGCGGATGACGAGCAGTTGGGGAGCGCCGCCAGGATTCTCCTTCGCTACACCCGGGCGGAAGCGGGGATTCAGTGCCGGATTCTGGTGGTCAGCGACGGTGTGGAGGGGGAGATCGTCGTGGGCAATGATTACGGCGAGGAACAGGTGGCGGCGATGCTCATTATGTAGAGATAACTGCTATTCCAACCTTCTTTGCTTCCATCCCCCACGACTGGTACCGAAAGAACCAGCTTGCCGGCTACGAGGGGTACTACGCCAGTATCTTCTACAGTTACTTCGCCGCCCTGGGGCTGGAGATAACCGTGGCAGACGCCACCAACAGAGGGCGGATCGACATGGCGGTGCGGTTTAACCGCCGGATCTACCTGTTTGAATTCAAGGTGGTGGAGATGGTTCCCCTGGGCAAGGCTCTGGAGCAGTTGAAGAGCAAGGGGTATGCCGAGAAATACCGGCGGTACGGCGAACCGATCACTCTCATCGGCGTCAAGTTCAGCCGCGGTAGTCGGAACATCGTGGGGTTCGAGATTGAAGCTGTGTAACTACCGGGGCTCACTCTTCGCGCATGAGGTGCTACTCTCTCCCGCCAATGTTACATCAGGTAGCATGGCTGAATAACGCAGACTCAGTAAAACGGAGTAGTCCGATGCTCCGTTTTACTGAGCAAACAGAGGTTGTTACCGGAGACGTCCGGTTATTTCCGCTCCGCTTCCGGTCGCGCCTCTCCCTCCTTCGGTTCCGCTTCTCTCACCGCCTCGCCGGATTCCTCTCGGGCCGGAAGTTCTTCGCCGCTCCCCACGGCCGGGAGCGCCGGCCCCATGACGCTGCTCCGGTTGGGGAACGCCTCTTCCTTCTTGATACTTGCATCTACTTTCCGCTGGAGCCCGGCGATGTTCGGTGTTTCCGCCAACGCCCGCTGGTACTCCTCCTCCGTTAAAACTCCCCGTTTTCGCAGGAGCTTCAGGATCAGGTCCGATCGCTTCATGACCTTGTCCACATCCCGGTACGGGTTGAAGGCCACCCGCGGGCCGGGGAGCATGGCGGCCAGAAAGGTGCTCTCCCGGGGGGTAAGGAGCGCGGCGGACTTGCCGAAGTAGAAGCGGGCGCCGTGACCGATGCCGTAGACCATGGGTCCCAGCTCCACCACGTTCAGGTAGAGCTCCAGGATCCTCCCCTTGGTCAGTTCCTGCTCCATCCGCTTGGCCAGGATGACCTCCCGGATTTTCCGGCTGATGCTCTTTTCCCGGGAAAGGAAAAGATTTTTTGCGGTCTGCTGAGTGATGGTGGAGGCCCCACGGGCCAGGGACTGCTTCTCCAGATCATACTGGATCGCTTTTTTGATCGCCTTGACGTCGATCCCGTCATGTTTGTAGAAACTTGCATCCTCCGCCAGGATCACCGACCACTTCATCTCCGCCGGGATGCTCCTTGACCCGGTCCAGTAAGGATTTTTGGGCCCCACGACAAAGGGGTGATAATTCCCCTGCCAGTCTTTCACCGGGATGGTCATGTTGCAGGAGCGTTTTTTCAAAGGCTCCACCGGGGGGAGGGAAACGAAGGCGAAGCCGACGATGCCTCCGGCGACAGCCAGGAGGGTGAGAATGATCAGCAGGATACGTTTAAAGGTCACGGGAAGAGCTCCTGGCAAAAAAATCGTGTAGTTGCAACCATTTCCTGCGTAGTGCGCCGTTATCGGCCGGCAAGGAAGAATCAGCGTTCTCTCCGTGCCGAATGCTTCTTCCGGCAGTGAGACTAAAAGTGACGGCGTCGAACGCCTGATGCCCTGGTGATGCCGGATATTTTGATCTTTCCGATCATGTATGCTGAAAATCATCCGGTGTCAAGCTATCAGTATGGCGGCATGGCATAAGCCGGTTGCGTTATTCTTCGATTTCGGTTAAAGATACAGGCTACCCTTTATCCGGACAGTTTTCGAAGTTACGATTTCATCGGAACAGGTTGCCGTGGCCACGCTTGATCCCGCCCGCTCCTCCTTCGTCGACCAAGCCAGGGGGTTGTTCCAACTTTATTTACGATTATCCGGAGGACCGCTTGACACCGTTTGAACCGCAGGGGGGCGCCCATGGCTGGTGGCGGCCCGCCTCTCCAGAAGATTCATTTCGGAACCGGGGGATGGTGGATTCTTTGCGCCGACTCCGCGAGCCGCTTTTTGTGGTGGAAAAGAACGGGACAGCTACCACCGTGTCAGGTGGCTACGCGTCCCTGTGCGGAGATGCCGCCCCCAGTGACTCTCACCCTCTTCTGGGTTATGCCTCCTCCTGTACCCCGGAACAGCTGGGGGATCCCGGTTTCTGCGCCGAACTGGGGATTCGTTATCCCTACCTCGGTGGTTCCATGGCCAAGGGGATCAGTTCCGTCGCCATGGCGGTGGAGTTGGGAGCAGCGGGGATGCTCGGCTTCTTCGGCGCGGCAGGTCTCCCCCTGGAAAGCGTGGAGACGGCGCTGGATATACTCGCAACCTCGGGAGTCCCCTACGGCGTCAATCTTATCCACTCCCCCCATGAGCCGGAGTTGGAGACGGCGTTGGTGGAGCTCTATATCCGGAAAGGGGTCCGTCTGGTGGAGGCGTCGGCCTTTCTCGCCCTGACCCTGTCTCTTGTTCGCTACCGGCTCCACGGCATCCATGAAAACGGAGATGGGGTCATTGTCACCCCAAACCGGATCATCGCCAAGGTTTCCCGAGAGGAGTTGGCCGAACGCTTCTTCTCCCCCCCACCGGAAAAATTTCTCAAGGCGCTGGTGGCCGAGGGGAGCATAACCGTCCAGCAGGCAGGAATGGCAGCCCGGATTCCCATGGCCCAGGAGATCACCGCCGAGGCCGATTCCGGCGGTCACACTGATAACCGCCCTGCCCTGGCCCTTTTCCCCACCATTCTCTCCCTTGCCGGCAGAATGCAGGCGGCCCATGGCTACGAGGTCAAGCTCCGGGTGGGTCTGGCCGGCGGCATCGGGACACCGGCATCCGCTTCCGCCGCCTTTGCCATGGGAGCAGACTACATCATGGCGGGATCGGTGCATCAGGCCTGCGTGGAATCGGGAACCTCCGCCGCGGTTCGGGAGATGCTTGCCGTTACTCGTCAGGCGGATGTGACCATGGCCCCGGCCGCCGACATGTTCGAGATGGGGGTGACGGTGCAGGTACTGAAAAGGGGAACCATGTTTCCCATGCGCGCCGCCAAGCTTTATGACCTTTACCGCACATGCTCCGGCTTGGACGAACTCCCCCCCCTGGAACGGGAAAAACTTGAAAAAAGCCTCTTTCTCGCTCCCTTGGAGCAGATCTGGCAGGAGAGCCGCGCCTATTTCCTCCGCCGGGACCCGCGTCAGGTAGAACGAGCAGAACGTGATCCCCGTCACCGGATGGCTCTCGTCTTTCGCTGGTATCTGGGGCAGGGAGCCCACTGGGCCAAGGATGGAGTACCTTCCCGACGGATGGATTACCAGATCTGGTGCGGTCCGGCCATGGGCGCCTTTAACGAGTGGAGCGCCGGTTCGTTCCTGGAGGGACCGGAGCAGCGTAAGGTGACGACGGTGGCGCTTAACCTCCTCTTCGGCGCCGCGCTGCTGGCACGCGCAGCCTCCCTGCGGCGACAGGGGATTGCCCTTCCGCCGGAACTCCTCCGAGCCGAACCCCTCCCCATTGAACAGATCAAGGAGTATCTTGGGTGACCAGACAAGCTGCACAACCTGACGCCGTCCAACCGGCTGCCGCCGGCGTACCTCTTGCAATTATCGGGATCGGCTGCCTCTTTCCGGGAGCAGCTGACGCCACAACCTACTGGGCCAACATCCGGGAGGGGATTGACGCCATCACCGATATCCCCGCGACTCACTGGAAGGTCGAGGATTATTTTGATCAGAACCGGAAAGCCCCCGACCGGACTTACGGTCGGCGCGGCGGGTTTATCTCACCGGTCCCCTTCAATCCGCTGGAGTTCAACATACCTCCCAACATCCTGGAGGCAATCGACAGTTCCCAGCTTCTGGGCTTGGTGGCTGCCGGGCAGGCGTTGCGGGATGCAGGGTACGGCCCGGAGCGTGACTACGACCGGAGTCGGGCCAGCGTCATCCTGGGTGTCACCGGCGCCATGGAACTGGTGATACCCCTGGGCGCTCGTCTTGGTCACCCCCGCTGGCGCACGGCCCTGAAGGAGGCCGGCGTGGCCGATTCCGTGGCTGATGATGTGGTGCAGCGGATCGCCGATTCGTATGTTGACTGGCAGGAAAACTCTTTTCCGGGACTCCTGGGTAATGTAGTCGCCGGCAGAATCAGCAAACAGTACGATTTAGGAGGAACCAACTGCGTCGTGGACGCCGCCTGCGCCAGCTCCTTCAGCGCTCTTCACCTGGCAGGGATGGAACTGGCCACGGGGAAGGCCGACATGGTGGTCACCGGAGGTATCGACACCTTTAACGACATTTTCATGTATATGTGTTTCAGCAAGACCCCGGCCCTATCCCCCACCGGCGACGCGAAACCATTCGACGCCGCCGCCGATGGGACAATTCTGGGCGAGGGGCTGGGAATCGTGGTGGTCAAGCGGTTGGCCGACGCGGAGCGGGATGGAGACCGGATTTATGCCGTAATCCGTGGGGTAGGCTCCTCCAGTGACGGCAGGGGGGACGCCATTTATGCTCCCAGCGCCGGCGGACAGAAAAAGGCGCTCCACGACGCTTACCAGCGGGCCGGCGTGACCCCCGAGAGCATCGGTCTCATTGAGGCCCACGGCACCGGCACCAAGGTGGGTGACGCAGTAGAAGTAAAAGCCCTGCGCGAGGTATACGGCGAGGCGGATAGCCCCTGGTGCGCCCTGGGTTCGGTGAAGGCCCAGATCGGCCACACCAAGGCGGCCGCCGGTGCGGCGGGGCTCATCAAAGCGGCCCTTGCCCTGCACCATAAGGTCATCCCCCCCACTATCAAACTCTCCACCCCCCAGGGAGATATTATCTCCGGCTCTACTCCTTTCTACCTGACAACGGAAAAACGCCCCTGGCTCCCTTACGGGGGATTGCCGCGCCGCGCCGGCGTCAGCGCCTTCGGTTTTGGCGGATCAAACTTCCACACGGTTCTGGAAGAGTATCGCCCCACCAAGGCGGCCGCCGACTGGGACGGGAATGTGCAGATCATCCCCTTCTCCGGAGCCACTGCCGGAGAACTGGAGCGTGCCCTGACGGAGCTTTCCGGTGATCTCCCCTGGGACGAGATTCGTGATCGGGCTGTAACCGCCCGGCAAGGGTTTGCCCCCCTCCTCCCTTACCGCCTTTCCCTGGTGGTGGAGCGACTCCGGACGAACCTGGGAACCCTGGTGGGGAATACCCTGAAAATGCTTCGGACCAACGGTGAAGGAGCATGGCAGACCCCGGACGGCGCTTACTACTCCGTGGGTGAGAGACCGGGAAAGCTTGCCTTCCTCTTCCCCGGGCAAGGAGCTCAATACACGGGGATGCTTCGCGACCTTGCCTGCTCCTTCCCCGAGCTCTTTACCGTTCTGGCCGCGGCCGATGCCGGTTACGGCTCGCCCGATGGTCTAAGCCTCTCTGACCGGATTTACCCTCCCACGGCGTTTTCTCCCCAGGGGAAAGAGCGGCTGGAGGAAGAGCTCCGCGCCACTCATGTGGCCCAGCCCGCCATCGGCGCGGTAAGTCTGGGTGCTCTCCGGTTGCTCAACGCCTTCGGTCTTGCCCCGGACGTGGCGGCCGGGCACAGTTATGGCGAACTGACCGCACTCTGTGCCGCCGGGAGGGTTGAGGAGGGAGCATTCCATCACCTCTCCCGCCTCCGTGGCGCTCTCATGGCGGCAGGGAGCGGCGATCGGGGGGGGATGGTGGCGGTGCCCGCCCCGCTGACCCTGGTGGAGCAAGCGCTTGCGGAAGAGGGGCTCGATCTGGTGGTCGCCAACAGGAACGCCCCGTCTCAGGCGGTTCTTTCGGGGAGCAGCGCCGAAATTGAGCGCGCCGTCCTTCTCTTCGCCGCCCGCAGGCTCGCTTGTAAACGTTTACCCGTGGCCGCGGCTTTTCACAGTCCGCTGGTGGCCGATGCCGCCGAGCCGTTTCGCGCGGCTCTGGCCGATATCGTTTTCGGGGCGGCGCGACTACCGGTTTATGCCAACTCCACCGCCGCACCCTATCCGGATGATGATGAAGAGGCCAAGTCACTTCTCGCCGGACAACTGGCCCAGCCGGTGGAGTTCATGGCTGAGATCGAGGCGCTCCATGCCGCCGGAATCCATACCTTTGTGGAGGTTGGCCCCGGCGCCCGTCTGACCGGTCTGGTCAAGGCTATTCTGGGAGAGCGAAGTCACCTGGCGCTTGCCCTGGACTCCTCGGGGGGGAAACGTTCGGGGATCACCGACCTGGCCCGCCTCCTTGCCCAGCTGGCGGTTCTTGGTCATCCTGTCCGTTTTGATCTCTGGGATGCCGGCTACCAGCCGGCGCCCCCCCTAACCGGGAAAAAGCCGGCCATGACGGTCCCCATCTGTGGCGCCAACTATGTAAAACCGAAAAAGCGGAGACCGGTAAAACAGGGATCCGGGACCGAGGACCGGGGACTGGTAAAACAGGGACTGGGGACCGGGGACCGGGGACTGGGAAAACAGGGAATGGGAACCGGGGACCGGGGACTGGGAACTTCGAACCCTGGAACCTTGAACCTTGAACCTGCCTTGCTCATGGAATCCCTGCGGGTCACCCGCGAGAGCATGGCGCTGCTGCAGAAGATGCAGGAAGATACCGCCCAGCTCCACCGTCAGTTCCTTGAAGGACAGGAAGCCGCCGGCCGTACCATTCAGAGCTTTCTCGACCAGCAGAGCCGGCTTCTCCAGGGTGGAGACGCCGCACCCGTCCCCCTTCCTTTTGTCCCGGTTTCACCGGCTGCGTCAGTAAGGTCGGCAAAAAGTTCCGCGGAGACGATCACTCCAACTATGGCGGCTCCCGGCATGGGCGAATCATCATCCGTCTCTACCCCTGTTGCCATCTCCGACGTAGCAGGCGTTCTCCTGGCCCTGGTGAGCGAGAAAACCGGCTATCCGGCGGAGATGCTGGAGCTGGAGATGGGGCTGGATTCGGATCTGGGGATCGACTCAATCAAGCGGGTGGAGATCCTCTCGGCACTTCAGGAGCGGCTTCCCGGCGCTCCGATCATCGGCCCTGAGCAGATGGGGAACCTTCGGACACTGGAGGATATTGTCGCGTTTCTCGGCGCGGGAGAAGCAGCGTCTAAACATCGGTCAGATCGGTCCGATTCGCCTGTCAGGATTACCAACACCCTCCTGACGGTAGTGAGCGAGAAGACCGGTTACCCTGTGGAGATGCTGGAGCTGGAGATGGGGCTGGATTCGGATCTGGGGATCGATTCCATCAAGCGGGTGGAGATCCTTTCGGCCCTTCAGGAGCGGCTTCCCGGCGCTCCGATCATCGGACCTGAGCAGATGGGGAATCTCCGGACCCTGGGGGATATTGTCGTTTTTCTCGGTAGTGAAGCAACCTCAAGGGAACATCGGTCGAATTCGTCCGATCCGTCCGATTCGCCTGTCGGGATTACCAACACCCTCCTGACGGTGGTGAGTGAGAAGACCGGTTACCCGGTGGAGATGCTGGAGCTGGAGATGGGGCTGGATTCGGACCTGGGGATCGATTCCATCAAGAGGGTGGAGATCCTGTCAGCCCTTCAGGAACGGCTTCCCGGCGCGCCGGTCATCGGACCCGGGCAGATGGGGAATCTCCGGACCCTGGGGGATATTGTCGTTTTTCTCGGTAGTGAAGCAACCTCAAGGGAACATCGGTCGAATTCGTCCGATCCGTCCGATTCGCCTGTCAGGATTACCAACACCCTCCTGACGGTGGTGAGCGAAAAGACCGGTTACCCGGTGGAGATGCTGGAACTGGAGATGGGGCTGGATTCGGACCTGGGGATCGATTCCATCAAGCGAGTGGAGATCCTTTCGGCCCTTCAGGAGCGGCTTCCCGGCGCACCGGTCATCGGACCTGAGCAGATGGGAAACCTGCGAACCCTGGGTGACATTGTTGCTTTTCTCGGTAACGGCGTCGCATGCATCGGAGCAACGCATTCGTCGCCCCGACAAAATATTCCGGAAATACCTCCGGTGGAGATTCAACCCGATCCCACCGGAACCGTCGACAGGAGCGCCGTCATCCCCCTACCCCTTGATCCTTCGCTCCTGGCGCTGGCAACGGCGGGGAGCGGTGAATTCTGGGTGACCGACGACGGTTCCCCCTTTGCCACGGAACTGGTGAAGCTTATCAGGGCTCGTGGTCAGGCTGTCCGCCTGGTGGATCCAGCCATAGCCGAAGAGTCCGCCGCGGCCGCAAACATCTCCGGTCTCGTCATCATCACCCCCCACGCAGGCGCTGACGAACTGTTTTTGGAAGATGCCTTTCTCCTTCTGAAGAGCGCCGCGTCTCCCCTTTGCCGCGCCGCGGCGGCAGGTGGCGCGATCTTTACCACGGTGTCGCGCCTGGACGGCTCCTTCGGGTTCGGGGTCGGCACTTCCCTGACCGATCCCCTCTCCGGCGGGCTGGCCGGTCTGGCCAAGTGCGCGGCGCGTGAGTGGCCGGAAGTCGCCTGCAAAGCCATCGACCTGGGAGGTTTCCTCTCCGGCGCCCTGGAGGCCGATGCAGTGGTCGGGGAGCTCTTTACCCCCGGTCCAGTGGAGGTAGGGCTGACGCCCGCGGGAAGGATCGCGTTGAAAATCAGTTCACTCCCGGCTTCCCCCCGTTCCGCAACCGCTCCGGTTCAAGCCGGCGAGGTTATTATCGTCACCGGTGGCGGTCGAGGGGTAACGGCGGCGGCGGCAGTGGCCCTGGCCACGGCATACCGGCCGCTCCTGGTCCTTCTGGGAAGGAGTCCGGAACCGGCAGCCGAACCGGCGTGGCTGGCTCCCCTTACCGACGACTCACCCATCAAGAGGGCCATTCTGGATCACGCGGGGGAGAAGCTTTCTCCACGGGAGATTGAGACCCGTTACCAGGCGGTGCTGGCAGGGAGGGAGCTTCGAGCCACTCTGGCCCGTATCCAGGCGACGGGAGGTCAGGCGCTCTATCGCTCCCTGGATATCCGCGACGCCGGGGCGGTAGCCGACCTGCTTGCCGTTATCCGCCGGGATCATGGCCCCATACGTGGGATAGTCCATGGCGCCGGGGTATTGGCCGATCGACTCATCGTGGACAAGAGCCGCGACCAGTTCGCGGCGGTCTTGAGCACCAAGGTTTCCGGTCTTAGAAACCTCCTGGCCGAGACCCATGGGGATGACTTACGTTTCATCGCACTTTTTTCCTCAACCACCGGTCGATTCGGCCGGAGCGGCCAAGTGGATTACGCCGTTGCCAACGAGGTTCTCAACAAGCTGGCCCAGGCGGAGGCGCGCCGTCGTCCCGATTGCCGGACGGTGAGCATCAACTGGGGACCATGGGACGGCGGGATGGTCACTCCTGCCCTTAAAAAACTCTTTGCCGGCGAGGGGATCGGTCTTATCGGCCTTGCCGAGGGGGGCGATTTTCTCGTGAGGGAGCTGGCTGCCGTTGATGCCCCGGTGGAGGTGGTGGCTCTTGCCGAAGGGGGGGACGGTAGTGAAACCCTATCCGATCCGGTATCGTCACAACCACTTAGCGAGGCGCTAACGCTGACCCTGACCCTGGAGGAGTACCCTTTTCTCCGCTCCCACATCATGGATGGCAGGTTGGTGGTTCCCATGGCGGTGATCGTGGAGTGGCTGGCCCACGGGGCGCTCCATGGAAATCCGGGGTTCCGTTTTCACGGTTTCAACGAACTCCGTATCTGCAAGGGGATAGTCTTTGACCGGCAGACCCCCTGTACCCTCCGGATCATGGCGGGAAGAGCTGCTCGCCGCGAATCGTTCCACCTGGTGCCGGTGGAACTCCGGGGGATCAGCTCCGCCGGCTCTATTCTCCATGCCCGTGCCGAGATCATCCTGGCGACACGGCTCCCCGAGGGTATTCGCTCAATCGGCGACCTCCCGGCTACTCATTACGTGCCCTTTCACGGCGAGATCTACCACCGGGAGCGGCTCTTCCATGGTCCTGATCTCCAGGGAATCCAGCAGGTGCTCAACTGCTCTCCCAAGGGGATCACCGCCCTGGTCAAGGGGGCGCCCAAGCCGGCAGCCTGGATCACCCGACCGCTCCGGAGCGACTGGCTCACCGATCCCCTGGTCATGGACAGCGCCTTTCAGATGATGATTCTCTGGAGCTTTGAACGTTTCTCCGCCGGTTCACTCCCCACCTTTGCCGCGAGGTATCGCCAGTTCACCGATTCCTTTCCCCGGGACGGGGTTCAGGTGGTGATCAGGGTGACCTCGGAACGGGAGCAAGGGGCCACCGCGGATATGGAGTTTCTCGACCGCCAGACGGGAAAACTGGTCGCCCGCCTTAACGGTTACGAGTGCGTCATCGACCCTTCTCTTCAGCGGGCTTTCCTGCATAATCAGCTCCCCCGGCTGGGAGCCGCCTGAAGATGCCGTATACCGGAACCGTGGCGGTGGTGGGGATCGGCGGCATCTTTCCCGATGCCCCGGAACTGGAGAGCTTCTGGGAGAACATCCGCTCCGGCCGGAGCGCCACCCGGGAGGTTCCGGACGACCGCTGGTCTGTCCCCGCGGGAGAGCTCTATTCTCCCCAAGTCGGCGCACTGGATCACGTCTACTCTCGCCGCGGCTGCTTTATTCAGGAACTCCCCCCCCTCTCCGCCCTTGCCGGACTCGCCATGGATCCGGCGCTTCTGGACGGCATGGACCCGCTTTTTCACCTGCTGGTTCATGCCGGTAAACGAGCCTTCGACGACGGCGTAACGGAGCAGCTTGATCGTTCCCGCGTCGGTGTGATCATCGGCAACCTGGCGCTTCCCAGCGAGACCGCGGCGCTCCTGACACGCCAAACGCTGGGGAGAACTTTTGCCGAAAAGCTCCTGGGGCGCCCCGTTGACTACGGAGCCGCCAACCCCCTGAACCGCTACGTAGCAGGTCTCCCCGCCGGCATTCTGGCCCAGGCATTGGGTCTCGGGGGGGGCTCTTTCACCCTGGACGCGGCCTGCGCCTCCTCACTTTATGCCATCAAGCTGGCGATGGACGAGCTCCTTTCCGGCCGATCCGACGCCATGCTTAGCGGCGGGCTTTCCCGCCCCGATCCGCTCTACACCCAGATGGGTTTTTCCCAACTCCGCGCCCTTTCCAAACGTGGGATCTGCTCCCCCTTTGATGCCGCCGGCGACGGTCTGGTGGTGGGAGAAGGGGCCGGGCTTTTTCTCCTCAAGCGTACGGACGACGCCTTGGCCCATGGCGACAGGATCTACGGGGTCATCCGGGGGATCGGCTTGGCCAATGACGTGGGGGGGAGTCTTTTGGCCCCTCTCTCCGAAGGGCAGCTTCGCGCCATGCGCGCCGCCTACGAACAAGCCGGCTGGAGCCCCTGGGACGTGGAGCTGATTGAGTGTCACGCCACCGGCACCCCGGTGGGGGACGC